>JBKPOM010000050.1:0-66791 GCA_046733115.1 Actinomycetota bacterium
AGTCGCCGCGCTACTCTCATTGGGGAACACCCCTACAACCCTCGTGCGCCGCTTGACCTCCTTGAATAGCCGCTCGAGCATGTTCGTCGTGCGTAGCTTCGCGTGGTGGCTTCCAGGGTAGCCCAGATAGGTCAGCGCCCCTCTATGCCCGCCTCAAAGACCGAAACCGCCTTCGGGAAACGCCCGCTGTAGAGTTCGATGAACTCCTCGGCCAGAGCTCTCGCCGTCTTCTCGCGGCGGACCTTGAAGATCGCCTTCAGATCCTGGGCTACCTCTGCCATCGAGGAGGCCGGCACGTGAGCCACGATGTTGCGTTCAAAATGAACGGTGCACCGCTGCCACTCGGCGCCGGCCAGCTCGCTAAAGACCGCGGCCTTTATCCCTTCATGCTCATCAGAGACCACCAGTCGTACTCCTGAAAGGCCCCGGTCGATGAGTCCTCGAAGTAGCGAGGTGTAGGCCGCACCCTTCTCCGTTCCGGCCACTTCCACAGCCAAGACCTCCCTGAAGCCCTCCTCATCCACCCCAACGACGCAGGCCAACAAAGCCATGCTCGTGACACTCGGCGCCCCAGCGGACCTTCAGGTAGGTGGCATCCAGGTAGAGGTAAGGGTATTCCTTCTCCTCCAAAGAGCGCTTCCGCCACTGCCTCTGCTGCTCTTCGAGCCTGCGGGCGATGCGGCTCACGGCGTCTTTACCCACTCTTACCTTGCTCAAGGCTTCCGTGACGCTTGCGATCTTCCTCACCGAGATCCCGGAAAGGTACATCTCGAGGAGGTAGCCTCCTCCACGTCGCCGGTCATCCGCTTGTAGCGCTCGAAGAGCTCCGTTACGAACTCGCCCTCGCGGTCTCTGGGCACCTCCAGGCGCTCGATCTTGCCTGCTGAGGTAAGTAGGTTGCGCAGGTAGTGACCGTTACGCTCGCCACGCCTGGTGGGGGTGAGTTCGCGGTAGCCGGCTTCGAGGTGGTGGGTCATTTCCTCCTCGAGCACCTCTTGGAGGACGGCTTTCACGCCCTCCCTAACCCTGGCCTCTACGTCCAGCTTCACATCATGCTCGAACTACTCATACTTCTTTGGAGTCAAGTGCCTCCCTTCTCACTCAACCCACAACCTATCAGACACTATCTAACCGGTTGCGAAGCATGCTGATCGAGACGTACTTCTCACCGGAAATCAGGCGGATTCTTGTAGAGCAGTGCTTCATCAATCGCGGCGCTTTCGCCTATAGCGAGGAGTTGTTGAACCATCCCGAAGATTCCAGGGCAAGGGAGACGCTATCCGTGGAGGAGGCATACCGCCTCGCCATCCGCGACCAAGGCTGTCGACGAGCAGTCGTCGCAGCATATATCCACCGCTGCGCGCTGTGCGGCATCCGTATCCGCACCCTCGATGGTCATACGGCTGTCACAGCGGCGCATATCGTTCCGTGGAGCGAGACGCAGGACGACCGGCCCGCCAACGGCATGGCATTGTGCAGGATGTGTCACTGGACCTTCGATGAGGGGCTGCTTGGAATCTCGCAGGGGTACGAAGTCGTCGCTTCCCAGCAACTTATGGTCCTGAACGAGCTTCCCGGCTACCTGACTAGTCTCGAAGGACGCGATATCGTAGGTCCTGCTCAGAGAGCGTTCTGGCCCGATACAGAGTCGTTGCAGTGGCACCGCAAGAACGTACTTCGAACATAGTAACTCTATCCGGCCTTCCGGCTCCTTCTCCCGGCCCGCAAAAAAGCCCCGGGAGAAGAAACCGCCCGCGGCACGGGCACACTGGTCTCGAACAGGGCGTCGCGCAGGCTCTCTATTTGGTGGACGAGGAAGGCGAAGCCTTTTTCGATGGTCTGCTCGACCCTGCCTTCGAGCAGGAACGCTCCTTCGCGGTGCAGGATGTCGCCGCACCTCTCGTAGACGGAGCGGAAGATGGTCGCCTGCAGCAGGCCCCACTCGTCTTCGATCAGCAGGAAGTACACGCGAAACCCGCTTTTGGTCGGGGGGCTCTGGAGGCATTCGATCAGGCCCGCCGCGCGAGCCCTCGCGTCGTGGGGCAACTCCCTGATCCCCTCGCTCGAAATGACACCTAGCTCTTCGAGGGCATCGCGATAAGGCGCGAGCGGGTGCCTGTGGACGTTGAGACCGAGCACCTCCCACTCCATCCTCTCCTTCGCCGTCTCCGTGAGGGGGAGATGCTCGACGCTCCTCCTCTCCCTCGACGCCCACCAACTCGCCGGGTGCTGCACCGGGATCTCCGGCTGCCGGCCACGAGGCTTCTTGGGCAACGTCTCGCTCTCTCCGAGCAGCCGTGAGCGTTCCGCTCCTCTTGCGAGCGAGTCCAGAAAACCACCCTTGACGAGGTTTTTCATCGAGTCCTTCTCGACGGCCGTCCTCCCGTACAGGTCCGCGACGGAGGCGAAAGGCCTCTTGCGCCGCTCGGAGACGATGGAGGAGATGGCCCTCTCAGAGAGCCCCTTGCAGTAGCGAAGGCCCACGCGCAGGGCCATCCCATCTTCTTCGACGGTGAAGCCTTCTTCCGAGAGGTGGATGTCCGGAGGGAGTGTTCGGAGTCCTATTCTCCTCGCCTCGTTCAAGAGTAACCGCGGGCTGTAGAAGCCCATCGGCTGGAAATCGAGGACGCCAGCGAGGAACTCGGCCGGGTAGTGGCGCCTCATGTACGCGCTCGCATAGGAGAGCTCGGCGAAGGAGGCTGCGTGCGCCGCGGAGAAGCCGTAGACCGAGAAGCCCTCCATCCACGAGAAGACCTCGTCTGCTTCTGCGATCGGTACGCCGTTTCTTCGGGCGCGGCGCAAAAACTCCTCGCGCAACTCCTTCATCGCGCCCGGTCCCCGGTCTTTGGTCATCGTGCGCCGCAGGAGGTCGCCCTCGGCCAGCGTGAAGCCGGCGACGGCGTTGGCGACGGCGAGGACCTGCTCCTGGAAGACGAGGACGCCGTAGGTGGGGCGCAGTACCTCTTCGAGCTGGGGCAGGATCACCTCGTATGACTCCCGGCTGTTCCTCCTCATCACGTAGGGGGTGATGAGATCCCCCCTCACGGGACCCGGTCTGAAAAGCGAGATCTGGGCCACCAGGTCGATAAACCTCCTGGGCTCGAGCCGCCGGCTCAGATGCATCTGTCCCGGCGACTCCAACTGGAACATCCCGACGTTGCGTCCCGTCCTTATGAGGGCGTAGGTCTCTTTGTCCTCCGGCGGTAAGTCGTAGGGATCTACCTTCCTGCCAAGCCTCTTCGACGCGAAGACGCCGGCCTTGTGGAGCGCCGTGTGCATCCTGAGTCCTAGCAGGTCCAGCTTCGGCAAGCCGACGCGTTCCAGATCGTCCTTGTCGTACTGGCAGCGCAGGAGGCCCTCCGTTCCGGAAGGTTCAAGCGGTACGAGCTCCGAGAGGTGATGCTCCTCCGTCCCGAAGACCATGCCCCCGCTGTGCGTGCCCCCCTCCTTGATGCGGCCGGCGAGCCCGGCAGAGATCTCCAGCAGGAGCCGATATCTTTCTACATCCTGCAGAGGATGGCCTTTCATCGCCGGCTCAGCGAGAGACTCCTCCCAGCCGGAGAGGCTGACGTAGACCTTGTTCCGGTCCTTGAAACGGGTCGGCACGTTCCGGCTAAGCTCATTGATCTCATGCGGCTGGTGGCCGAGCGCCCTGGCCGCGAGCCTCACGGCCCCGCGCAACGACATCGTCTGGACCGTGGCGGCCTCGGCGACACCGAACCTTTTGTAGCGTCGGATCATCTCGAAGCGCACCTCGTCACGCCTGACGGAGCAAAAATCCAGATCAACGTCGGGCGGGTCTTTGCGTTCTTCGTGCAAGAAGCGCTCGAAGAGGAGCCTGTTACCGAAGGGCTCGGGCTGGGTCAGACCCAGACAATAGGAGACCAGGCTGTTCGCCGCGCTTCCCCTGCCCGTGACAGGGATGCCCCTAGCTTTGGCTATCTCCTTGGCCTCGTACGCGATCAGGAAATAAGGCGCGAACCCAAGCGCCTCGATACAAGATAGCTCTCGCTTGAGTCGGGCCTTTATCTCTTCTGTTGTGGGATCGCCCTTGCTTCTGTATCGTTTCTTGGCCCCCGCGATCGTCAGCTCCAGCAACATCTTCCCCGCCGACTTGCCGGGCGGCAGGATCGCCTGCGGCATGTGAACGGCGCCGGAGAGATTCACCGTACCGGCGCACCGCTCGGCGACCACGGTAGCATTCGTCAGGGCATCGGGATAACCCGCGAACAGGCGCCGCATCTCTTTCGCAGACCTCAGGTGCAGCCGGTCGGTCGGCCTGTACTCAGGGCCGGGTAGCGCCTTGAGGTTAGCTGATGCCACGAGTACCTCGTGCAACCTGTGGTCGGCGGGTGAGAGGTAGGCTACCTCGCCCGTGGCGATGGTGGGTACGCAGGCGTCCCGCGCGAAGGCCGCTACTTTTGCCACGTTTCGCCTTCCGGCCGCCGTCTGGTCGTCGGTTAGTTCGACGTAGAGTCGATCCCTGCCGAACGCTTCGGACAGAGAGTGCAGAACCCTCATGGATTCCTCTCTGCGGTTGTCCAGGATCAGACGCGGCAGGAGCCCGAAAGGTACGGCTCCGGTCAGGCAGATCACACCTTCGGCACGCCCGGCCACCGCGTCCAAAGGGCACACTGGGCGGCGCCTGTCTTCCGAGGAGGTTCTGTACTCCGTAATGAATCGGCAAAGCGAACGATAACCTTCCATGGATTCTGCGAGCAATACGATGTGCCCCTCCGCCGTCGAGACTTCGACCCCAACGATGGGAAGGATGCCAGCCGTACCCGCGGCCTCGAGGAAGCGGGGGATGCCGTAGAGCCCGTCGCGGTCCGTAAGCGCCAGAGACGGCATCCCCACCTTTGCGGCGGCCTCCACCAGCTCCTCCGGCCTCGCGACCCCGAACCCGAAGGAGAAACCGCTCCTGGCGTGCAGGTGGACGAAGGGGTCTCCGCTCAATCCATCGTCCCGACGAGGAACCATTCTCCGCCGTTCTCGCGCGCCAGGTCGACCACCGAGCCATCGGACAGGAGCACTCGCACGAGGCTCCTGTCCGTAGCCCGGCTCTCGTCCCACCACTCCCTGACCTCTCGCCAGCGGCCCAGGACCTCGACGATTTGGCGCTCTTTGCGGCACCGCCTACGGCCCGAAGCCCAGGAGACCCTCACGCGCCCGTGGTGATTCTTTAACTCTACCGGCGCCCTTCCGGCGTGAGCCGTCTGTCCTCCCCGACCCTCCACCTCCGAAGCTCGTGAGAGCCATGAGGCGCGCAGGAGGTGGTTCAGGACCACAAGCCTCGACTCCCTCGTCGGGAACAGCGGCTCCTCGAAGTCGTCGGGCCGCAACGGGTAGCAGTGTATCTCCGAGACGCTCGCCTCCATAAAATCCCTCCCTCCGAGGAGCGCCCGAGCCGGGGGATGGGAAACCCGCAGGACCGGATATAATCCGGGGAGCGGGCGTCCTCGCCTCCTCTAAACCCTCGCAGACCGGTATTGGTTGGCCGCCGACCGATCCGCGAGGCCCGGGGTGGGGGCGCTCTCGCTTTCTCGTTCCTCCCTTCACGCTACCACAAACAGTTGTTTGCAGTCTACGGCGAAATCGTATAAAGTGTCTTTGCGTGGCGTACGAGGAGGCCGGGATGGTTCCGGAGAACTGGAAGGCTAGGATGGAGATGCTCCGGCACCTGGCCCGCCTAGAGGCGAGGGGCAAGGGACCGCCGAGCGTGCGCGAGTTGGGGGAGGCCGTTGGTTTCAGGAGCTCGCAGACGGCGTACAAGCATCTCAAGAGGTTGGAGGAGGTCGGTTACGTCGAGCGTGGGGGCGGACGGGCGAGGGGCATCCGGCTCACGGAGAAGGGCTGGGAGGCCGCGGGGGAGATGCCGATCCTGGGCAGGATCGCTGCCGGACGCGGGATCGAGGCCGTGACCGTAGAGGATGAGGCCTACTCGCTCGCCGCGGAGCTCGTTGGGTCTCGTCTGGGGAGGCGTCGCTACCTGTTGCGGGTCGTGGGGCAGTCCATGATCGGGGCGCACATAGCCGACGGGGATCTCCTGATCGTGGAGGAGGACGAAGACCCGCCTGACGGTACCGTGGTCGCGGCCCTGATCGGGGACGGCGAAGAAGTAACCGTCAAACGCCTCTACCGCGAAAAGGGCGAAGCCGGTGACCTCCTGCGTCTCAAACCCGAGAACGGCGACCACCAGGACCTCGTCTTGCCGGCGCAAGACGTAACCATACAGGGACGCGTGGTCTACGTCGTCCACCCCCCGAGGGGCAGGCGTTAAAACCGTCTCCCTGTAGGGGCGGTTCGCGGATCGCCCTCGCAACCCACGGCATCAGGTGTTGTAGGGTAAGAGGCGTGAACGAGTCCGCACAAACGTCTGGGGCTCCGGAGCGGGAGTCTTTGTTGACCCGTCCGGTTGTATTGCTGACCCTTGTCGCTTTCGCCGCGCTCTTCGGTTTCCAGTTGCTGCTCTCGGTGGTGCCGCTATACGCTGACGAAGCCGGTGGCGGCAGCTCGGGCGCGGGGCTCGCGACGGCGGCCTTCATGTTATCGACGGTGATGACCCAGATCCAGATGCCACGCATCCTGGGCCGCTACGGCTACCGGCGGGCCTTAGCAGCAGGGCTGCTGTTCCTCGGGGTTCCCGCGCTGTTCTACGCTTACGCCCAGGTGGTCCTACCGATACTTGCCGTGACATTGGTGCGGGGCGTGGGGTTCGGGATCGTGACCGTTGTCTTCGCGGCCCTGATCGTGGAGTTAGCTCCTCCCGGCCGCCGGGGGGAAGCCTTGGGTCTCCTCGGCGTCGCCATCACGCTACCCACCGTCTTCTGCACCGCGCTCGGGCTCTGGCTGGTGGGACGGTTCGGCTTCAACATCGTCTTCTTACTCGGTGGCGCTGCCCCGCTACTAGGGCTCGCCCTGATCCCCGGTATCCGCTTCGCCGCGGCGACCGGAGGGGATGAAGAAAGCGAAGCCGGTTTCTTCAGAGGCCTCGGACGCCCCAACCTGCGGCGCATCTTCCTGCTCTTCGCGGCCACGACGATGGCCGCCGGGGTGGTCGTAACCTTCCTCCCCCTGGCCGTGCCCGGCTCGGGGGTGTTCTCCGCGGCGGGCGCGCTGCTCGTCGTCGGCATCACCTCGACCGTAAGCCGCTGGTGGGGGGGACGCTTCGGCGACCGCAGGGACCCACGCCTACTGCTCGCCCCCGGCCTCATCGCTTGCGCGATCGGAATGGCCGTACTCCCATTCGGAGGCGCGCTAATGCTAGCCGGGGCCATGCTCTTTGGGACCGGGTTCGGGCTGCTCCAGAACGCCAGCCTCATCCTGATGATGGAACGCGTCTCGAAGTCCGAGTACGGACTAGGCAGCACGCTGTGGAACGCCGCCTTCGACGCCGGGACCGGAATAGGAGCCTTCTCGTTCGGGTTCGTGATCTCCGCTATAGGGTTCGCCGGGTCGTTCTCCCTCTGCTCAGCCCTGCTTACCTCAGCACTTGTGCTCGTGTTCCTCGACCACGATCGAAGTAGGAACTAGAAAAAGGATACGTTCCTGACAACTCCAAATTCCTAATTCATCCGTTCTCTTCCTTGAATCACGGTCCCTTCGGTGCGCTCGAGCCGCCAGGACCCGTCTTCGAAGTCGTACAGGACGTCTCCCCTGTCCGGGTAGTGGGTGAGGTCGGGTATCGCCCGGTTGCCGAGGATGAGGTAGGTGCAAGGCGCGCCCGAGCGGTTCACGACCTGGTGGGCGTTCGCCGTGCCCGCCGGCCAGCAGGCCGCGTCGCCGGGGTGGAGCGTGTGGGCTCCGTCGTTCTCGACCCCGGTCGCCTCGCCCGAGAGCACGTAGAGGAACTCGTCTTCCTGTTCGTGCCAGTGCCGGTCGGATGAGCGCGACCCCGGTTGCAGCGTCTGAACGTGGGCACCGAACCGTGTCAGCCCACCGGCGTCGGAAAGGTGCAGCGTCTGGGTGGGTCCGTACTCTTCCGCTCTTTCCTCGGTACCCTGGTCCACCGTTGCCTGGTCTTTTCGTATGATCATTCCGAACCTCCCAATCCGTGCCGTTAAGCGTCTGTTCGCGTTGCGCGCACCATAACCCTGCCAAAAAGGGATCACGTCGCATCGTCCGATAAGGCTTCCCGTAATCCCGTCGATCATCTTACTCCCATCTATGGGCCAGGGTCCGACGCCACCTGCATACCATTACTCGCCAACCCCCGGGGCCGGAGATCCCCTGCTCCTCCGAATAGAACCGCGCCCGGGCCGTTACCAAACGGAGGCCCTCACGTACTTCGTTCCCGCAATTTTTTCTCCTCTGAAAGTACTATCAAGATATATCGTGATATACTGCGAAATCACAACGGGCCATCTGTACAAAGGAGACGAGATGTACGGTCGGGGCATGATGGGCTACGCAGGGGGGAGACGGGCGATGGTGCCTTACGGGAGGCCATTTTCCCCGAGGTTCCCGGTGGGGTTGGTGGTGGGAGGGTTGTTCCTGCTCTTTGTAGCCGGTCCCGCCTTTCATTTCTTCCCGTTCTTCCTGATCCTGGCCGTTCCCTTTTTGTTGGTACCGGCGTTCGCGGTGGTCGCGAGAGGGTTGGTCGGGGTTGCCGAGGCCCGTACTCGGGAGAGGACGGGTGGGGTGGCTGTCGAGGAGAGCAAGGAGCGGGAGCTTCTCGGGGCGCTCGCGCGGCGGGGGGAGCTCTCGCCGGCGCTGGCGGCGCTTGAGACCTCGCTCACCGTCGCGGAGGCGGACCGGATGCTCTCGGATCTCGCGGAGAGCGGGCATCTAGAGGTACGGGCGCACGACGGAAGGATCGGGTACGCGCTCTGGGAGCAAGACAGGCGTCAGTTGACCGACGGCGATCGTTAAAACGAACGACGTTTACGAGAGGAGATCGAGAACATGTTTGGACCAAAGGCGATGAAGGGATTCTTCGGGGGTGGGCACAGGCCCGGGTTCGGTCACGGGCCGCGACGGCGACAGATGTTCGAGAGGGGAGACCTCAAGTACGTCATCCTCGATATGCTAAAAGATGAGCCCGCCCACGGCTACGAGATCATAAGGCAGTTGGAGGAGAGATCTCGCGGGTTCTACTCTCCTAGCCCCGGCTCCGTCTACCCCGCGCTGCAACTGTTCGAGGACATGGGCCACGTCACCTCCATCCAGCGGGACGGCAAGAAAGTCTACGCCATCACCGACGAAGGCCGGAAGTTCCTGGAGGAGAACCGGCGCTCCGTCGATGCCATCTGGGGCAGGGTCGGGGGAGGCTGGGACCCACAGGCCGCCGCCGAGATGCACGAGATCCGTCACGACCTCATGAGCCTCGGCAAACTCTTCGGTCAGAAGATGCACGAAGGAAAGGTGGACCACGAGAAGATGGTGCGCGTGCGGGAAGTCATCTCGACCGCCTCACGCCAGATAGAGGACATCCTGAGAGACCGCGAAGACCCGGGGACGACCGAAGCGTAAGCAACAAGCCGCCTTGCAGGCGGCTTGTTGCAGCACGGCACCTTGCAGGTGGCTTGTCAGCACGCTCGGCCCTTCGGGCTTCGTTTGTCAGCACGCCCCATCCCTCCGGTTGGCGGCTTTCAGCCACAAGCGAATCGTCCCAGAGCGACGGACCCGGCTGCTGCCAGTAGCGTTTCCTCGTGCGTAGACGGGCAAGGCCGGAACGGCGAAAGCTGAAAGCGAAAGCCGAAGGCTGGGGCGTGCTGAAAGCGCAGGCCGCAGGCCGAAGCGTGCTGACGAGGCACCCCAAAGGCGCCGTGCTAACATGGCGGTGTGTCGAGAGGGAGGATCAGCGGCAGGACGCGGCTTCTGGCTCTGATCGGGCAGCCCGTCGGCCACAGTCTGAGCCCGGCGATGCACAACGCCGCCTTCGCCGAAGATGACCTCGACTTCGTCTACGTCTGCCTGGACGTGGACCCCGACGACCTGCCGGCGGCGGTGCGGGGTTTGAAGGCTCTCAAGTTTCGGGGCTTCAACGTCACCATGCCGCACAAGCGGGCGATGGTCGCGCTCGTGGACGAGCTGGACAGTGGTGCACGTGTTTCCGGTGCGGTTAACACCATCGTGATCGAAGCCGAAGCTTCCCGCATGCGCGGCTACAACACGGACGGGGGCGGGATGATGATGGCCTGCGAAGAAGCAGGCCTCGAACTCTCCGGCAAGAACGTCCTGCTCCTCGGCTCCGGGGGCACCGCCGCAGCCATCGCTGTCGCCTTCTGCGAGACAGGAATCGGCAATCTGCACATCGCCAGTAGAAACGCCCAACACGCCGCGCGTCTGCGAGACAAGTTGAGCCTGACCGGTGTGGAAAGGCTCTCGGTAGGTTCCCTCGCAGCGCTGGAACAGGAGGTGCCCGACGCAGATGTGATCGTCAACGCAACCCCTCTAGGGATGAAGGAAAACGATCCCCTACCTTTACCACCCGAGTACATGCGAAAGGGAAAGGCGATCTGCGACGTGGTCTACCGTCCAGGAAAAGAGACACCGCTCGTGCGTCTGGCCCACGAACGGGGAGTTCCCGTCGTCGCCGGTGGCCGGATGCTGCTTTACCAGGGAGTTTTGGCACAGAAGCTCTGGACGGGACGCGACCCAAACGTAAAGGCGATGGACCAGGCCATCTCCTGAGAGGCTCACGAGAGTAAGCCCGTAACCTGATGCCTTATTACCTACGCCCCGACCGCAGCCGGCTCGGGCAGCGGGAAGAGCGTGAGGAAGCGCCCCACCGCCTCCCTGTCGCCCTCGATCTTCAAATCTCCAGAACGCAGCGCGTCGTCTAGCTCGAGGTCATCATAGACCAGCGCGGCCAGCGTGCAGGCGTCGGTCTCGACCGTCACGTCGGGACCGTCGGCGGTGCCGCGTTCGATCTCCAGTCGTTCTTCTGCAACCTCGGCCCGGAAACGGTCCTCGCCGAGGCGAAACTCGTAGCTAGTCGCGAGTCCTTGTGCCTGTCGTGGATCGAACATCGTCCGGAAGGAGAGGATTAGCGAATCGACGCCCAGTTCGGCGTCAGGAGGCTTGGAAGGGGAACGGACGCCCCACCTTCCCAGCGCAATGATTACCGGTTCGAGATCCTGGCCCCATTCCGTGAGCTCGTAGATTTTGGACGCCGCCGGCGGAGGGAGCTTGCCGCGTTGCACGACCCCGGCCGCTTCCAGACCCCGCAGCCGCTGGGCGAGGACGTTAGGGCTCACATTGGGCAAACCCGACCTTAGGTCCGTGAACCGCTTCGGCCCCAGCAACAACTCCCGGACCACGAGAAGCGCCCAGCGCTCACCCACGAGATCCAGGGCATGCGCCGCCGCACATCCGTCGTCGTAAGTGCGCGTCGTTGCCATGTACAGGAGTCTATCATCGCAAGTTCTGATGTCTATGCATTCGATTACATTTCGGGAATTAATGGTTGTTTTTTAGGACTATTCTCGTATTCTCGTACTAATGATACTGCGATTCTGGGAGATGGAGTAGGGGGAATGATGGAGTGTAAGGCAAGCGTTTGCGAGGGGGAACTGTGACGGACAAGAGGCGTTGGATCTCGCTGTACGTGCTGTGTATGGGGATGCTCATGATAGTGCTCGACGCCACCGTAGTGAACGTGGCGTTGCCGGCGATCCAGGACGACCTCGGTTTCACGCAGTCAGGGTTGGCGTGGGTCGTGAACGCGTATCTGATCTCCTTCGGCGGCTTGCTCCTGCTCGCCGGGCGGCTGGGAGACCTCGTCTCCCGCAAGGGCATGTTCCTGGCCGGCCTCGCGGTGTTTACCGTGGCTTCGCTCTTGTGCGGTCTGGCCCAGAGCCAGGTACTGCTCGTCGCGGCGCGGTTCGTCCAGGGCGCCGGCGGGGCGATGACCTCGGCGGTAATTCTGGGCATGATCGTCACCATGTTCCCCGAACCCAGGGAGCAGGCCAAAGCCATCGGCGTTTTTGCCTTCGTTGCGTCTGCCGGTGGCGCGGTGGGCTTGCTCGTTGGCGGTGTGTTGACCCAGTCGATCAGCTGGCATTGGATCTTCTTCGTCAACGTTCCCGTGGGCATCGCGACTGCGGTGCTCGCCGGACGGCTGATAGAGGCCGACAGGGGCATCGGGTTCCGTGACGGCGCGGACGTGCCGGGGGCAGGCCTGATCACGGCCTCACTCATGCTCGGCGTCTACACGATCGTCAACCCGGCCGCCGAGTACGGCTGGGGCGCCGGACGCACGCTGGCGCTCGGCGCGCTCTCGCTCGCGCTTCTCGCGGCCTTCGTCGCCCGCGAGGCGACGGCGAAGAACCCGCTCACACCCTTGCGCATCTTCCGCTCGCGTAACGTCGCGGGGGCGAACATCGTCCAGGTCCTAAGCGTTGCGGGGATGTTCGGAATGTTCTTCCTCGGCGCGCTCTACCTGCAGCGCATCCTTGGCTACGACGCCCTGCAGACCGGCCTCGCGTTCCTGCCCGTCACGATACTGATGGGAACATTGTCCGTCCGCTACACCGACCGCCTGGTCATGCGCTTCGGCGCGAGGAAGTTGGTGCTGGCCGGGCTCGCGCTGTTCATGGCCGGGCTCGCCCTGTTCACGCGGGCGCCGATAGACGGCGACTACGTGCTCGACATCCTGCCCGTGATGGTCTTGCTCGGCGTCGGTGCCGGCCTCTGCTTCCCGGCTCTCATGACGCTCGCGATGTCCGGTGCTACGCCGGACGACGCGGGACTCGCCTCGGGCCTCATCAACACGACGGCGCAGGTCGGCGGCGCCCTTGGATTGGCCGTCCTCGCGACCCTGTCGGCCTCGCGGAGCGGCGCCCTGATCGGGAACGGAGAGCCCACCGCGGCGGCGCTGACGAGCGGCTACCACCTCGCGTTCGGCATCGGGGCCGGACTCGTCCTCGTGGCTATCGTGATCGCCGCAACCGTGCTCGAACCCGAACACAAAGCGGAGTCAGAGGCCGGCGTGGACCCCATTGAATGTGAGGCGGCATGAGGGCTGGCGGCTCTGACGGAAAGATCGGGTCGGAGCGGGGGTAGATGGCGTATGACGAAAAGACAGGTGTTGTTCATCCACGGTGGTGGCGGAGAAGCATTCGAGGCGGATGGGCGTCTCGTACGGAGCCTGCGAGAGACGCTTGGCCCCGACTTCGAAGTGGAGTACCCAGAGATGCCGGATGGAGAAGCGCCCGGGTACAGGGCGTGGAGCGATCGGATTTCCCGCAAACTCGCCGCCTCGAATGGCGAGGTGATCCTCGTCGGGCACTCGCTCGGTGGCTCGATCCTCTTGAAGCACCTCTCCGAGGAGCGGGTGGAGAAGCCCATCGCCGGCGTGTTCCTCATCGCGGCTCCCTACTGGGGAACGGTGGAATGGAGGGTCGCCGAGTTCGAGTTGCGCGAAGATTTCCCGGCGGCGCTCCCTGAGGACGTGCCTATCTTCCTCTACCACAGCCGCGATGATGAGGTGGTGCCTTTCGCGCACCTCGCGCTGTACGCCGGGCGGCTCCCGCACGCGACCATCCGCGAGTTCGACGGTCGCGGACACTAGCTAGGCGACGACCTGTCAGAAGTGACCGAAGATATCGCGAGGCTGTAGAGGAGGATGGGCGTGCTGTTCGAAGACGAGAACGCCGTGAAGGAGATCCCGTGAACAGAGTGACTTCAGGCGACGGCACCAGCATCGCCTTCGAGCGCCTCGGTGAGGGCCCTCCAGTCATCTTGGTTGGTGGGGCGACCTGCAACCGGGCGATGACCCGTCCGCTGGCTGATGAAGAACTGGCCGAGCGCTTCACCGTAGTCAACTACGATCGCAGGGGCCGTGGCGACAGCGGCGACACGCAGCCCTACGCGGTCGAGCGCGAGGTCGAAGACATAGGCGCCCTCATCGCCGAGGCCGGGGGCAAAGCTTCGGTGTACGGTCACTCCTCCGGCGCGGTGCTCGCTCTGCACGCGGCCCGCGTCCTGCCCATCACCAAACTCGTCCTGCA
This sequence comes from Actinomycetota bacterium, assembly GCA_046733115.1. Lineage (GTDB taxonomy): Bacteria > Actinomycetota > Rubrobacteria > Rubrobacterales > Rubrobacteraceae > Rubrobacter_D. The sequence goes on from JBKPOM010000050.1 coordinate 13,956, forward strand.
CGAGCCGCCCTTCGCGCTCGACAGCGAGGAGGAGCGGCGGACCTCGCGGGAGTACGGCGAGAACCTGAAGGCCATCCTGGCAGAGGGACACCGTGGCGACGCGGTCGCTTTGTTTATGACGACCGTTGGCATGCCCGAGGAGATGGTCAGAGGGATGCGCGGCGAGCCGTGGTGGGCGGGGATGGAGGCGGTCGCGCCCACGCTCCTCTACGACTCCAGGATCATGGGCGACATCAGCAGGGGCGGCACGATCCCGACCCATATGCTCGGTGCGGTGACCACCCCGACCCTCGTACTGTGCGGCGGGGCGAGCCCGGCGTGGATGATCGACGTTGGCAGACGGGTAGCAGATGGCCTGCCGGACGGCTCGGCGTCCTAGAAGGCCGGGAACACGTTGTGCCCCCCGAGATACTCGCGCCGGTTCTGGCGGAGTTCTTTACGACCGGCGCCGGCCAGACAGACGGAGGAGACTGAGTATGTTGCTTGAAGGCAAGAACGCCGTGATTTACGGAGGCGGAGGATCTGTCGGCGGCGCGGTCGCCCGCGCTTTCGCCCACGAAGGGGCGAATGTCTTCCTCGCCGGACGCACAAGGGAGCCGCTGGATAGAGTGGCCTCCGACATCGAGAAAACAGGCGGACAGGCCGAAGTGGCGGAACTCGACGCCCTCGACGAGCAGGCCGTCGAGAGGTATGTGGGCGGGCTGGTGGATAGTGCTGGAAGCGTCGATGTCACCTTCAACGCGATCTCGCTCCAGGACGTGCAGTTGATCCCGCTCGTCGAGATGTCGCGCGAGGACTTCATGCGCCCGATCTCGACCGGTATGACCACGCACTTCCTGACCGCGAGGGCGGCGGCACGGTACATGGATGCGCGGGGCTCGGGCGTGATACTGACGTTCTCGGCCTCGGCGGCCCGCGCGTACTTCCCCGGCGTCAACGTGGGAGGGTTCGGGATCGCATGCACCGCCATCGAAGCCCTTACCAAACAACTCGCGGCGGAGCTCGGACCAAGCGGCATCCGCGTGAACTGCCTGCGCTCGGAAGGGATACCGGAGTCCTGGGAGAGCGCTTCGACAGAAGAATGGTCGGCCTCGACCGGGGAGATCGAGGCGTTCCTCAAACAAAGGTCCTTACTGGGGCGCGTGACGACGCTCGCCGACGTGGGCAATGCTGCGGCTTTCCTGGCCTCGGATCTGGCCTCTGCTACCACGGGCACCGTCTTCAACCTGACCAGCGGCACGGTCATAGACTAGCGGGTGCCGTTGGTCGCATCTGACCTGGCCCTCCTAGAAGAATCTCAAGGAGAAATGGTGATTGAAATAAACAATATCGCCATCGTTGTGGCCGCCATTGCGGCGTTTGTGGCCAGTACGGTGTGTGGTACATCGTGTTCCGCGCGGAGCGAGAGAGGCTGTTGGGAACGCAAGGGGGCGCATCGGAGCGTCCGCCCGCCTGGATGATAATTGTAGAACTTCTCCGGAGCTCGGTAGTCGCGTACGTGCTGGCGGTCCTGTTCGGGCTCGTTGGCGTCGGATTGATCGGTGCGGTGGGCCTTGGGTTGCTGTTGTGGATCGGGTTTCCCGTTGTGCTGCTCGTGGGCTCCGTCGTATGGGATAAGGTGCCGTGGAGACTCGCCGCCATCCATTCCGGTGACTGGTTCGTCAAGTTACTCCTACTGTCCATTATCGTCGGCTTGTGGCGCTAGATCACCCGCGGACGCGAGATCGATCGTTGGGAAAGGAAAAGATCATGGACGACCTTCAGCAACAAGTTCAGGAAGCCCTTGACGAGCTCGTCGAGTCAGAAACCGAGCGGGGCCTGCAGGCTGCCGTCTACCAGCACGGCGAGGAGGTAGTTGATGCCATCGCGGGCATCGCCGACCCTGAAACTGGTCGTCCGATCGCTTCGGACACGCCGTTCTACGCCTACTCGGTCGGCAAAGGTGCGACCTCAGCCGTGGCACACGTGCTCGTCGAGCGCGGCCTCTTCGGTTACGACACGCCCGTAGTGGAGTTATGGCCGGAGTTCGGGGCTCACGGTAAGGAGAGCGCGACCGTGCGCCACGTCCTTACGCACACCGTCGGCGTGCCGGGCATACCGGACGACACCACGCCCGAGGATTTGTGCGACTGGGACGGGATGTGCGCCGCGATCGCCGACTCCGAACCCTGGTGGGAGCCTGGCACGAAGACCGCGTACCACGCTTATCCGTTCGGTTACATCGTCGGGGAGATCGTGCGTCGCGCTACGGGCAAGCCCATCTCGCAGGTCCTGAAGGAGGACGTGGCCGGACCGCTCGGCGTCGCCGACGAGCTCTACTTCGGCGTGCCGGAATCCGAGCTCGGCAGGCTGGCCCGGCTGGAGGACGTGGAGGGCAGCGCGCAGTTTCTCGCCTCGATGCCCGACGACGCGCCGTTCTTCAAGCTGGGGCCGCGCGCTGTGACCCCTACGGCCGAGTTCGGCAACCGCAAGGACATACTTATGGCGGACATCCCGGCCGGCGGCAAGACCTCGGCGCGGGCCACGGCCCGCATGTACGCCGCGCTGATGGACGAGGTGAACGGGGTGCGGTTGATCCCGCCGGAGAGGCTGCGCGAGATCTCTGCTGCGGCGTTCAGCGGCGTGGACCACATCATGGGCAACCCCGTGACCTGGGCGCTGGGTTACTCCATCGGCCGGCTCGGGAGCGATGCACAACGGACCCCGACCGTGTTCGGGATGGGAGGCGTTGGAGGAAGCTTCGCGTACGCCGATACGGCGACCGGCGTCGCGTTTGCGCTGACCAAGAACAGGCTCACCGCCGATTTCTCCACCGCCCAGCAGATCTCCGGTATCGTCACGGAAGCCGTCGGAGACTAGCGGCGGATCATGGTCGGTAACGAACCCGAAGATCAGAGGAGGAGATGATGGATCTTCCGAAGGTAACTTCGAGGGAGGAATGGCTGGAAGCCCGCAAGCAGCTTCTGGCGAAGGAGAAGGAAGCCACCCGCGTCCGCGACGCACTGCGTGCCGAGCGACGGGCTCTGCCGATGGTCGAGGTCGAGAAGGACTATGCTTTCGAGGGGCACGACGGCAAGGCGAGCCTGCTCGATATGTTCGAGGGGCGTCGGCAGCTTATCGTGCAGCACTTCATGTTCGATCCTGAGTGGGGAGATGGATGCCCCAGTTGCACGCACTTTTCGGACGACCTCGGGCATCTGCCGCACCTGCACGAGAAGAATACTTCCTTCGTCGCGGTCTCCCGCGCGCCACTGCAGAAGATCGAGGCCTACAGGCGCAAGAGAGGCTGGACTTTTCCGTGGTACTCGTCGTTTGGCAGCGACTTCAACTACGACTTCCGCGTTACGATGGACGAGTCCGTCGCGCCCGCCGAGTACAACTACAGGAGCGCGGCCGAGCACCGGCAGGCCGGTATGCCGTGGTACACCGAAGGTGAGCAGCCAGGCGTCAGCGTCTTCCTGCGCGAAGGCGAGAGGATCTTCCATACCTACTCCACGTTCGCGCGCGGCAGCGAACATCTGGTCTCGACCGCGATGTTCCTGGACCTGACCCCGCTCGGGAGGCAGGAGGGTTAGATGAGCGGCGGAGGGTTGTCCGAAGCCAGGCTGGAGAGAATGCACGATATCATGGCCGCGTACGTGGAACGCGGCCAAGTGCCAGGCATGGTGACACTGGTAGCCCGTCGGGACGACGTACGTGTGGACGTTATCGGGATGAAAGCGGTCGGAGGCGGCCCTATGCAGCGCAACACCATCTTCCGCATCGCCTCCATGACCAAGCCCGTTGCGGCCGTTGCGGCGATGATCCTCGTCCAGGAGTGCACGCTCAGGCTCGATGACCCCGTGGACGCGCTCCTCCCCGAACTCTCCGGCCGGAGGGTCTTGCGCTCGATAGACAGCTCCCTCGACGATACCGTGCCCGCCGAGCGTTCCATCACCTTGCGCGATCTCCTGACGCTCCGGATGGGGCTCGGGGCGATATTTGCTCCGCCGGGACGGTACCCTATACAGCGAGCAATGGACGAACGTGGGCTCTCGCCAGGACCAGAACTGCCCGCTGTGCCACAAGATGAGTGGATGAGGAGGCTTGGGGCGTTACCGCTGGCGCATCAGCCGGGCGGGGGATGGATGTACGACACCGGCTCGGATGTGCTTGGCGTCATGATCTCCCGCGCAACCGGGCGGTCGTTGGAAGAGTTTTTCCAGGAGCGCATCTTCGGACCTCTCGAGATGCACGACACCGGATTTTGGGTTCCGGAAGCGAGGCTGGATCGCCTCGCCGATTGCTACCAGGCAGATCCTGAGACCGGGACGCTCGATATCTTCGACGCCGCTGACGACAGCACATGGGGTCGTCCACCCGTCTTCGAATCCGGCGCCGGCGGTCTGGTATCCACCGTGGACGACTACCTCGCGTTCTGCAGGATGCTGCTCGGAGGCGGAGCGTACGGTGGCGAGCGCATCCTTTCCAGGCTGTCGGTAGAGTTGATGACCACCGATCATCTGACGGGCGAGCAGAAGTCCGACGGAGAGATTCTACTCGGTGACGGTGTCGGTTGGGGGTTCGGTATGTCTGTAGTGGCGGAGCGTACCGGCCTCGCGTCCCCCGGTGCTTTCGGCTGGGACGGCGGCTTTACCACGTCGGGACACTCGGACCCAGGGGAGAACATGATCGGCATACTCATGACCCAACGCGTAGCCGGCAACGAGGTCTCCGGGATGATCCACCACGACTTCTGGACCTCGACGTACCAGACCATAGATGACTGACGATCCCGGTATGATCTGTTGGAAGGAGGACTCGTGAGGAAAGTGGTGGCGGTAGAGTTGGTGTCGTTGGACGGCGTTATGGAGGCGCCGGAGGAGTGGGCTTTCTCGTACACCAACGACGAGATGGAGGCGGCAAACGCGAAAGGAATGGCCGCCTCTGACGCGTTGCTGCTGGGACGTGTTACGTACGAGCAGATGGCCACCTTCTGGCCTGAGCAATCGGGTGGCACGCCGATGGTGGACTACATAAACAGCGTGCAAAAGCTCGTCGTCTCGACGACGCTGGAAGAGGTCGGGTGGAACAACTCGACCCTGATCAAGGACGGCGTCGCCGAAGAAATTGCCACGCTCAAGCGGCAGCCGGGCAAGGATATCACGATCATAGGCAGCGCCGCCCTCGTGCGGTCGCTGCTACGAATGGGACTCCTCAACGAACTGAGGCTCATGATACATCCCGTGGTCCTAGGCGGCGGTAAGCGCCTCTTCGAGGACGACGGAGAAATGAAGTCGTTCGATCTCGTAGACTCGAAGACGTTCGGCTCGGGTGTCGTATCTCTCGGGTACGAGCCGGCGGTCCAACAGCATTCTTGAGACCGTAGACAAGAGGACGAAAGGAGAGCAGCATGCGACAAGAGGATGTGATCCGGGTGCTGAACGAGCCGCTCTCGCAGGAGCTGCTTCGCTCCGCCATTCCGGCCCGGGTGGCGTACACCGGGACCGACGGGTTTCCGCGTGCCGTACCCATTGGCTTCCACTGGGACGGCCGTCGCATCTTCGTATGCACCCCGCCGAACGCGTACAAGGTGCGGGCTCTTGAGAAGAACCCGAAGGTGGCACTGACGATCGATACCAATGCTCATCCGCCGCACATACTGCTGGTGCGCGGCACGGTGAGCATAGACATCGTCGACGGCGTACCTTCCGAATACCTCGAAGGCGCGAGAAAACTGGTCCCGGAGCAGCAATTTCAGGCGTTCGAATCGGAGGTACGCTCGCTGTACAAGCAGATGGCGCGCATCGCTATAACGCCCGAGTGGGCCAAGCTACTGGACTTCGAAACCACGATTCCAAGCGCCGTGGAGGAGCTTGCCATGCGCCATGAAAGCGAGCGATCGGGATCGAGCCCCCAAGGAAGCTAACGTCCTGCGTGGGCGAGAGAGGAGGAGGTGCTTTGGACTGGAAGATAGAGGTGGTGACGGTGCCGGTGTCGGACATCGATCGCGCCATAGACTTCTACGCGGAGAAGGTGGGCTTCGCGGTTGACATAGACTACAGGGTCAGCGACGAGGTCCGCCTCGTCCAGATGACCCCGCCGGGATCTGCGTGTTCGATCCACCTGGGACGGGGAACTATCAATACGAAACCCGGCGACCTCGACGGCGTGTTCCTGGTCGTCACGGACGTGCGTGCCGCCCGCGCCCAGCTGGCCGAGAGGGGCGTGGACGTGGGCGAGGTACAGGTCTTCGACGCCGGCGCGTACCGTCCGGCCCGCGAAGGCGAGGACCTCGACCTGGTCGGCTGCCTCTTCTTCAGTGACCCGGACGGCAACCGCTGGTGCATCCAGCAGATACCCGCCCGCGACTAAGCTAGCGAAAGGAGAGTAGACATGGGCAAGGTTATTTCGGGGCTCACGATGTCGCTGGACGGGTTCATCGCCGCGCCGAACGACGGGCCGGAGAATCCGCTCGGAGAGAACGGGATGCGGCTTTTCGACTGGTACCAGAGTGGCGACACCGATTACGTGGTGCCGAGCGGCGGGATGACGTTCAAGGTCTCACCCCAGAGTGGCGAGATGTTGCGCGAGGCGTTCTCCTCGATAGCGGTGATCGTGACGGGACGGCGGACGTTCGACATCACGAATGGTTGGGGCGGGAGGCATCCCCTCGACGTACCGGTCTTCGTCCTGACCCACTCCGTCCCCAACGGATGGGACTACGAGGGATCCCCGTTCACCTTCGTCACGGACGGTGTAGAGAGCGCGGTCGACCAGGCCAGGGAGGTGGCGGGCGAGAAGAACGTCGCGGTGGGCGCGGCGAGCCTCGTTCAGCAGTGTCTCAAGGCCGGGCTGCTGGACGAGGTACACGTGGACATCGTGCCCGTGCTGCTCGGTGGCGGGGTCAGGCTGTTCGACAACCTCGGGCCGGAACACATAGAGCTGGAGAGGACCGAGATCATAGAAGCCCCGGACGTGACGCACATGACTTTCCGGGTCGTCAGGTAGACGAAAGGGATGACGGAGATGAGAAAGTTAGTGGTGTCGGAGTTTGTCTCGCTCGACGGCGTGGTGGAAGAACCGAGCTGGACCTTCCAGTTCGACAGCGAGGATCGGGACCAGTACAAGTTCGACGAGCTGGCCGCGGCCGACGCCCTCCTGCTGGGAAGGGTGACCTACGAAGGCTTCGCCGCCGCCTGGCCGCAGATGGAGGAACAGACCGGCGAGTACGGCGCCTGATGAACGGCTACCCCAAGCACGTCGTCTCGACGACCCCGGAAGAACCATTGGAGTGGAACAACTCGACCCTGATTAAAGGCGACCTCGCAGAAGAGATAGCCAACCTGAAAGAGCAGCCCGGCAAGGATATCCTCGTCTTCGGCAGTGGGGACCTGGTGAACGGCCTGATGCAGCACGACCTCATCGACGAGTACCGGCTGATGGTCTCCCCGTCATCGTTGGGAGCGGGAAGCGCCTCTTCGGTGAGGGCGACGCGAAGACGCTGAAGCTCACCGATACGAAGACTTTCGACTCCGGCGCCGTAGTTCTCACCTACGAACCGGCAGGGGAGTAGAGCGTATCCGGCAGAGGCTATCCGGCCGAGGCTCGGTTTTAGGACCATTGCTGTCCCTCGAATGAGGGACGCCGGATGTGTCGGTGATAGAGATCTTCGGGCGAGAGGTGCACGGATATATGGTCGAAACGTATGCCGACATCGAGAAGGTCAGCGAGGACATCAGGGAGGGCGAGGTCTCGCCACTGGAGATCGTGGACGAATGCCTGGCGCGGATCAAAACGCTTGACCCGAAACTCAACGCGTTCATTACCGTGATGGCCGAAGAGGCCAGTAAAGAGGCCTTATCCGCCGGAGCAGAGGTAGAGTCGGGCAACTGGCGGGGTCCTCTGCACGGCGTCCCAGTCGGCATCAAGGACTTCTATGACACCGCTGGCGTAAAGACAACGGCCGCCTTCGAGCATTTCGGGGAACGTGTTCCAGTGAAAGACGCCGCCGTCGTCAGCAGGCTTAAGGAGGCGGGAGCGGTCGTCATCGGCAAGACGAACATGCACACGATGGGCATGGGGACGACCGGGTTGGACAGCCACTTCGGAGCGGCGATCAACCCCTGGAACGCCGGGTATATTCCCGGCGGCTCTTCTTCGGGCTCGGCGGTCGCCGTTGCGAGCGGCATGTGCTACGCCACCGTCGACACCGACGCGATCGGCTCCTGTCGTCTACCGGCCGCGTGTTGCGGCGTCGTCGGGTTCAAGGGTACTTACGGCCTGATCGACGCCTCGGGTATCCTCGACGGTGAAGGGGGAGCCGACGAGATGATACTGTGGTTCAACCACGCCGGCATCACCACGCGCAGCATCCTGGATACGGCTCTCTTGCTCGATGTCCTGGCTGAACGTACTGGACCGGGGACGCAGAGCTACTTTGACGGCCTGGCCTCAGACGCAAGCCTCCGGGTCGGGATGGGCGAGAACATCAGCGCCGATCCTGAGGTCATGGCCGCGTTCGAAGAAGCCGTCGAGGTCATCAGGGACCTTGACTACACGGTGGGCGAAGCCACCATACCCTTCGGCGACCCTGGTGCCGGGCTGGATGCCATCGAGGAAGATCGGGGAACCATAGCCGATCTGGCCTTCGGTGACTTCGACGTCTTGATCCTCCCGACCGCTCCGACGACGGTACCGAAGGTCCAGGAGGCAGACGGGAACCCCCAGGCTCTTTCGCCCGAACAAACGGCCTTCGCCAACTACTACGGCTTGCCGGCGGTCAGCGTGCCTTGCGGTTTCGACGCCAGCGGACTGCCGATAGGCCTGCAGATGGTCGCAAGACCCTGGGGTGAGGTCTCCGTTCTCGACCTGGCTTCGCAGTACCAGAGGGCAACCCCGTGGCATAACGAGCATCCCGATCTCCAGAACGAGTTTCGTGTACGTGAATCGAAGAGGTGAGCGCTGTGAGCAGCAATAACAACCCACCAAGTACAGGCGACTACGCCGAAGTGAACGGCCTGAGGATGTACTACGAGGTCCACGGTACGGGACAGTCGCTGGTCGTGTTGCACGGTGCCTTCATGACGATCGGCGCGATGGGAGCGTTTGTGCCCGAACTGGCCGAGGCTCGCCAGGTCGTCGCCGTCGAGCTGCAAGGGCATGGGCACACCGCCGATATCGATCGTCCGCTCTCCTACGAGCAGATGGCCGACGATGTCGCCGCCCTGCTGCGGCACCTCGGCATCGAGCAGGCCGACGTCTTCGGCTACAGCATGGGGGGTGGTGCGGCCCTTCAACTCGCGATGCGGCACCCGGCGCTCGTACGGAAGCTGGTCGTCGCCTCTGCCTCTTCCACCAGCGACGGCGTCTACCCCGAGGTCTGGTCGGGCATCGAGCAGATCACCCCCGAGCTCTTCGCCGGCACCCCGTGGAAGGAGGAGTACGACCGGGTCGCGCCGAATCCCGATGCCTTCCCGAGGCTGGTAGAGAAGATGAAGCAATTAGATGGGCAGTCTTTCGCCTGGCCGCCGGATGAGATCCGCGCGATCTCCGCACGGACGATGGTCGTTATAGGGGACTCCGACGGCACCACCCCGGAGCACGCCGTCGAGCTATTCCGCCTGCGGGGCGGTGGCGTCTTCGGTGACCTGGCCGGGCTGCCGAGCGCCCGCCTCGCCATCCTCCCCGGCACCACCCACGTCGGCCTCATCGACCGTGCCGATTGGCTGGTCCCGATGATCGCCGAGTTCCTCGACGCGCCCGTGCCGGAAGGAGCGGAAGATGGATAGGTCTTAGCACTTCAGCGGTCAGCATTTCAGCTTTTTAGCGTATCCGTCGTCGCGTCGAAGGTTCCCGTTGTATGCCTGTCGGGGCAGGTTGGCGGGCACGAGGACAAGGGTGTTGCTGGCCGGCCCCCCTCTACACCTTTCGAACCATTTTCATCCGTAATGGTAGATGCACCGTTACCGTCGGGCCCGGTCCGGGTACGGACACGGGGAAGAATGCCGTCGAACGGAGGACGCCGAACGAGGAGCGTGCGATGAGCGAAGAGAGAAGAGCGGTACACCCCCAGGAACCGGCGAAGGCGCGGAAGAGGACGTCGAGGCTACCGGCGTCGAGAACAACGCGGGGGACCCGTCCAACCCCGCAACGGCCGACGCCGTGAGCGAGGAGAAGAGGTCGGCGCACCCCGACGAGCCGGCCGAGGGCGGCGAAGACGAGGTGGACGCCCCTGGTGCCGGCCCTCCGGACAACGGCGCTTGAACGCTACCCATCTGTCATACTCCCCCGAGGACATCGGATGGGAGCCTCGGACAGGGCCGGCTGCCCACGGAAAAGACGGCTCCGGAAAAGGAGGGCCTTGGACGCTGAGATCACGCTCCGGGTAGATGGTGCCGAGCGACACCTCACCGTGGACACGCGGACGACGCTGCTCGACGCCCTGCGCGAACGGCTGGGAATCACAAGCCCGAAGAAGGGCTGCGACCACGGCCAGTGCGGCGCGTGCACCGTCCTTCTCGATGGAAGACGCGCCAACAGTTGCCTTGCCCTGGCCGTGGCTTACGACGGGTCCGAGATCGTCACGGCCGAGGGACTCGCCGAGAACGGCAAGCTGCACCCCATGCAGCGGGCGTTCGTCGAGCACGACGGCTACCAATGCGGGTACTGCACGCCGGGCCAGATCGTCTCCGCGGTCGGGATGCTTGAGGAGGCCGAAGCGGGCTGGCCGAGCCACGTCACAGAAGATCTAAACGTCGAAGAAATCGTCCTCGACGACCATGAGATCCGGGAGCGCATGAGCGGTAACCTCTGCCGCTGCGCCGCCTACGCGAACATCGTCCCCGCCATCAGGGAGGTCTCGGAACGATGAGACCCTACGCCTACGTGCGCGCTCACGACGTGGAAGGCGCCGTCGCGACGCTCGCCGAGGCCGAGAACGCGGCGTTCTTCGCCGGCGGCACGAACCTCGTGGATCTGATGAAGCTCGGGGTCGAGACGCCTGACGTGCTCGTGGACGTGAGGCGCCTGACCTCGGAGAGGGTCGAGGACCTCGAGGATGGCGGTCTGCGCATCGGGGCCGCGGTCCCGAACAGCGTCCTCGGCGCCGACCGGAAGGTGCGCACCCGCTACCCGGCCCTCTCGCAGGCCCTGCTCGCGGGCGCCTCGGGCCAGCTCAGGAACCTCGCCACGACCGGCGGGAATTTGCTGCAGCGTACGCGCTGCGTGTACTTCTACGACACCAAGACGCCGTGCAACAAGCGCGAGCCTGGCTCAGGCTGCTCGGCGATAGAAGGCCACAACAAGAACCACGCGATCCTGGGCTCCTCAGAACACTGCGTCGCCACCCACCCTTCGGACATGGCCGTGGCGATGGCGGCGCTCGAAGCGTTCGTCAACGTGCAAGGACCCGAAGGCGAACGCCGCATCCCGATAGAGGATCTTCACCGCCTGCCGGGCGACGAGCCCGAACGCGACACGACCCTGGAGCACGGCGAGCTCATCACGTCGGTGGACCTGCCGCCGCTCGCCTTCTCGTCCAACTCGAAGTACCGTAAGGTGCGCCAGCGGGCCTCCTACGCCTTCGCCCTCGTCTCGGTCGCTGCGGCGCTCGACGTCGAAGACGGCGTGGTGCGCGACGCCCGTATCGCGCTCGGCGGGGTAGCCCACAAGCCCTGGCGCGCCACGAAGGCGGAGGAGGCCCTCAGGGGCGAGCCGGCGAGCGAGGAGAACTTCCGGGTCGCCGCGGACATCGAGCTGGAGGACGCCGAGCCCTTGCGCGGCAACGCGTTCAAGGTCCCGCTCGCGCGCAACGTCATCACCAGAACCCTGCTCGAGCTTTCGGAGGAACGATGAGCACGACCGCACCGGGCAGCGCAACCGGCACGGCCATAGGCGCCCCACTCGACCGCTTCGACGGACCGCTAAAGGTCGCGGGGACAGCCCCTTATGCCTACGAGCATCACGTCGATAACCCACTCTACCTGTACCCGCTGCACAGCGACATCGCTCGTGGTCGCGTCGCGCGCATAGACGCGAGCGAAGCCGAGGCTCTGCCCGGCGTGATAGCGGTGATCTCACACCACAACGCGCCCACGCTGGCCGATACCCGCGACAGGGAACTGGCGATCCTGCAGTCCGACGAGGTCGCTTTCCGGGGTCAGTACATAGGCGCCGTCGTCGCGGAAACCTTGGAGATCGCCCGCCACGCCGCGAGCCTCGTCAACATCTCGTACGACGAGGAGCCGCACGACGCAACCTTTACCACCGACCGCGACGACCTGTACACCCCGGAAAGGCTCAACGCCGGCTTCCCCACGGACACCGAAGAAGGCGACGTGGACGAGGCGTTCTCCTCAGCGGCGGTGACGCTCGATGGGACGTACACGACGCCGATGGAGCACAACAACCCGATGGAACCGCACACCAGCGTCGCCCTCTGGGAGGCCGGAGACCTCACGCTCTACGAGTCGACGCAGGGCGCGCACGCCTTCAGGAGGTCCATCTCCCGGCTCTTCGGTCTCGACAGGGAACGGGTACGGGTCGTGGCGCTCTACGTCGGCGGCGGGTTCGGGTCGAAGGGACTGCCGCACGCCAACACCGTACTTGCGGTGATGGCCGCGCAGGTGGTCGAGGGCCGTCCCATCAAGTTCGCGCTGACCCGCCAGCAGATGTTCTCCTGCGTCGGGTACCGCACCCCTACAGTGCAGAGGGTTCGGCTCGGCGCGGACGAGAACGGTCGCCTGATCGCGACCTCCCACGACGTCGTCGAGCAGACGTCGAAGATAAAGGAGTTCGCGGAGCAGACGGCCTCCGCGACCCGGACGATGTACGCCACGCAGACGCGCCGTACCACGCACCGCCTCGCCGCGCTCGACGTGGCGGTGCCGTCCTGGATGCGGGCGCCGGGCGAGGCCCCGGGGATGTATGCGCTCGAGGCGGCGATGGACGAGATGGCGATCAAATGCAACCTCGACCCGATCGAGTTCCGCATCCTCAACGAACCCGATCTCGACGCAGAAACGGGACTCCCCTACTCCAGCCGCAACCTCGTGGCCTGCCTGCGCGAAGGGGCCGAGCGCTTCGGATGGGAGGGCCGCGATCCGACGCCGCGCTCCCGCCAGGAGGGGCGATGGCTCGTCGGAACGGGGGTGGCCTCGGGTATATACCCCGTCTCCAGGTTGCCGGGTTCGAAGGTGAGGATCCGTTACGAGGGCGACGGGCGTTACGCGGTGGAGATCGGCGCCGTGGACATCGGCACGGGCACGTGGACGGCGCTGACCCAGATCTCAGCCGACGCTCTAGAGGTGAGCGTCGATGACATAAACCTGCGCATCGGGGACACGGAGCTCCCTTTGGCCTCCGTTGCGGGCGGCTCGTCGGGGATCACGTCCTGGGGCTCGGCGATCTTCGAAGCGGCCCGCGCGTTCCGCGAGCGGCACGGCAACGCCCCGACCGACGGCGACCAGGCGGAGGCCGGGATGCCGAACAACCCGGACACGGAGAACTACTCGATGCACGCCTTCGCGGCGTACTTCGTCGAGGCTCGGGTGAACGAGGACACGGGCGAGGTACGCGTCCCGCGCATGACCGGCGTGTTCGCGGTCGGGAACGTCATCAACCTCAAGACGGCCCGCTCGCAGCTCATCAGCGGGATGACGATGGGCCTCTCGATGGCGCTGCACGAGGAGAGTCTGGTGGACCCACGCTTCGGGCACGTGGTAAACCACGACTTCGCCGAGTACCATATCCCGACCAACGCCGACGTTGGCGAGATGGACGCGGGCTGGATCGACGAAGACGACCCGTACGTCAACCCGATGGGCTCCAAGGGGATAGGGGAGATCGGCATCTGCGGCTCGCCTGCCGCCGTCGCCAACGCCGTTTACCATGCCACAGGAATACGCGTGCGCGACCTCCCCATCACACCCGACAAGCTCCTCCGATGAACTACGAAAAGACGAAACCGGCCGAAAGGAGTGTCTGATGAGCCTCGGAGACGTAGCCGCCGACTTCGGCAAGGGCCTGTTCGCGGGCGTAGCGGGAACGGCCGCGATGACGGTCTCCAGCACCCTGGAGATGAAGCTGAGCGGCCGCCCCGCCAGCCAGACTCCGGCCGATGCCGCTGAGAAGGTTTTGCAAGTAGAGCCGGAGGACGAAGACTCGGAAGCCCGATTCTCCAACCTGGTCCACTGGGGCTACGGCACCGGCTGGGGCGGCGTGCGCGGGCTCCTGGCTTCGACCGGACTCCCCGGCCCGACGGCCACCCTGGCGCACCTCGGGCTGGTGTGGGGAGCGGAGCAGGTCGTTCTACCAGCGCTCAACGTCTCGGCCCCCGTTTTCAAGTACGGGGGAAAGGCTACGGCCACCGACCTTTTGCACCACACCGTCTACGCCGCCGCCACAGGCCTCGCTTACGCCTACCTCGACCGTAGCCAGAGCCGCTAACACGCTACACGGCCGTAGGGGCGGTTCGCGAACCGCCCTCGCAACGTTTCGCCATAAACAGGCTTTGTGACGTAACCCGGAAGACGGAAACGTTCGCGACAGATAGTTAGCCGGCTAACTACCGACGACCAAGAAGGCTAGAATGTTGACGTGCTGAAGTGCTGAAAGCGACCGAAGTGAGTATGCTAGCAACTACTCCGTCCAGCGTCGGACCAACGGTCCTTCGTCGCCGAACAGCGGGTCGGATTCCGGTAGGGCGGCGTTGCTGATGTTCTCCAGGACTTCGGGGCGCTCGCCTTCTTCGCCGGTGCGCAGGTCGTAGTTCTCCTGACCTCGGGGGTAGGCGCCGACGACCGAGAACTCGCTGTCGGAGCCTTCGTTGCAATGTCCTACGCCGGCCGGTATCGCGACGGCGTCGCCGGCCGAGACCTCGATGGTCTCGCCCTGTGGGCCGCCGAAAGTGATGCTCGCGGAGCCGCCGATCACGCACAGGACCTCGTGGGAGGTGGAGTGGTAGTGGTGGTAGGGGAAGACGCCGTCCACCCAGGCGCCGCCCCAGCCGTTCTCGGCGAGCGACTCTTTGCAGCGGGATGGGTCGAGATCTTGACCTGAGAGTACCTGCGGGTACACGAGCAGCGGCAGCGTCGGGTTGTTGGGGATGGCGCCGTCGTCCTCGAATCGGTGCTCGCTTACCTCCGTCTGAGGCGCTTCGTTTTCCATAGGACCCTCCTGGTGGCCGGTACGACGATGTTTTCGCATGCACTGTTCCCAGGCGCAAGAAGGCTCAACCAATCGGGGGTGAGCTCCCGTTTCAGGTCACGGGCCTCGATGTGTACCCCGAACCATGGGCGGGGTAAGATGCGGACATGACGAGGGGCATCAAGCCCGAGGCGATGGTGGTGTCCCGAGGACGCCTATCGAGGAGGGTAGAGAGATGGACGGTGAACGGTACGTTATAGCGGTCGGGTCCGACGACGCCGGGGTGAACCTCAAAGACTTCATCAGAGACCAGTTGCAGGATGACCCGCGGGTCGGCGAGGTCGTCGATTTCGGCGTGGCCGACGCTGACGACAAAACGGCGTACCCCGTCATTTGCATAAGGGCGGCCGAGGCGGTCGCGAGGGGCGAGGCCGACAGGGCCGTCCTGTTCGGCGGCACGGGCTTGGGCGAGGCCATCTCCGCCAACAAAGTGCGCGGGATTCGCGCCGTCGTCGCCCATGACCCCTACTCCATCGAGAGATCCATACTCTCCAACAACTGCCAGGTGCTGTGCCTGGGGGAGCGCGTGATCGCCCCGGAACTCGCGGACCGCATCGTTAAGCAGTGGCTGGACTACGAGTTCGACCCATCTTCTCCGTCGGCTGAAAAGGTTCAGGTCATAACCGACTACGAAGAGAACGGTAGCTTGTAGGCACGGCCGCAGACGTGTCCGTAGGCCCGCCGGCCTTTTCCCGCCGAGACGACGAGGTCGGTTCCAGGTGGGTCGGAGCTCGAGGGAGGCCGTTCGGTGCCCGAGGTCGAGAAGATGGAGGGATCGACCGTTGCTACCACGCTGCGAGGGCGGACACCCAGGGTACGTCGACGAGACGCCACCGTCACTTGTCGCTAAAATGGCTGCGGGTGAATCTGCTGGCGGGAGGGGTTGAGGAGGTTGCATGGCTGAGCGCAGCAAAGCCTGGTCCTCCGGTGCGCCCGCGATGCCGGACAAGTTGTTCGGGGGGTACGTCTTCGATCTCGACGGGACCATCTACCTCGGCGACGAGTTGCTCCCCGGCGCGGAGCGTCTCGTACTCAAGCTGCGTGAGCTCGGAAAGCGTGTGGTCTTCCTCTCCAACAACCCCACCAAAGACCCGAAGATGTACGCCGAGAAGCTCGGCAAGCTCGGCCTGGAGACGCCGGAGTCCGAGATAGTCAACACCGTCGTCACCATGACGGAGTGGTTGCTGCAGAACCATCCCGACGCCACGGTCTTCCCCATAAGCGAGGAGCCGCTCAAGAGATCGCTCGAGGAAGCCGGCATCAGGATGTCCGAGAAAGCCGAGGAGATCGACATCGTCATTGCCAGCTACGACCGCGGCTTCGAGTACAGCAAGCTCCAAATTGCCTTCGACGCCATCTGGTTCTATGGGCGGGCGATGCTCGTCACCACCAACCCCGACCGGTACTGCCCGTTTCCCGGCGGCAGGGGCGAGCCCGACGCCGCGGCCATCGTCGGGGCCATAGAGGCGTGCACGGGGACCAAGTGCCAGGTCAACGTCGGCAAGCCCGACCCCATAATGCTGGAGACGATCATGGGCCTCATCGGGCTCGACGCAGAAGAGTGTGTCATGACCGGCGACCGGCTCTACACGGAGATCCGCATGGCTAAGGACGCGGGCATGCCCTCGGCCGTCGTCCTGACCGGCGAGACTACCGCCGAGGAACTGGCGAAGGAGTCGGAGGAAAATCTTCCGGATTACACTCTTGAAAGGATAGACCAGCTCGTCCCGCGTGAACTGTGGGACGAGTTCGGCTGGGAGGAGGGAGCAGAGTAATGGCCGAGGGTCCGTATCTCCTGGGCATCGACTTCGGAACGGGGGGGGCGAGGGTGGGCATCTTCGACCCCGAAGGAACGCCGGTAGTCTTTACCGAGAGGGAATTCAAACTGAATCACCCGCGTCCAGGCTGGGCCGAGCAGGACCCGGACGAGTGGTGGTCTTCGCTCGTGGGAGCGGTAAAGGCCGCGATGAAAGAGGGCGGCGTTCCGGCACAGGAGATCGCGGGCATCTCGGTCGACGCCATGAGCAGCACCGTGCTCGCGATCGACGACAAGGGCCGTCACCTGCGACCGGCCATACTGTGGATGGACGTTCGATCCTCAGAGCAGGCCGACAGGATCGCGGGGACGCACAACGACGCCCTCAAGTACAACGGCTACGGTCCCGTCTCCGCCGAGTGGGGGCTTCCGAAGGCGCTCTGGATCAAGGAGAACGAGCCCGAGGTCTACAAGAACGCCAGGCAAATCTGTGACTGCGGCGACTGGCTGATCCACCGCCTCACCGGCGAGTGGGCGTTCTCCATAAACTTCGCGAGCTCGAAGTACTACTACGACCGCGACGAGGGCGGTTTCCCCCAGAGCCTCTACGACGCCGTGGACGCCGGGGATCTCCTCAAGAAATATCCCGCCGAGGTCCTTGATCTCGGCACGGTCGCCGGAGAGTTGAGCAAGGAGGCGGCCGAGGAGCTCGGCCTCGAGGCGGGCACGCCCGTTGCCGAGGGCGGCGTGGATGCCTACGTCGGGGCGATAGGCCTCGGGGTGGTCGAGCCGGGGAAGATGGCCCTGATCACCGGCACTTCCCACGTGATGATCGGGCAGACCTCCGAGCCGATCCACGACCCCGGCTTCTGGGGCGCCTACACGGACGCCATGATCCCCGGCCAGTACACCGTGGAAGCAGGGCAGGCCTCCACCGGCTCCATCGTGGCCTGGTTCAAGAACCAGTTCGCGGGCGCCGCGGCGGCCGAGGCCAGGGAGCGCGGCGTGGACACCTACGACGTCCTGACCGAGCTGGCGCGCGACGTGCCCATCGGTTCTGACGGGCTGATAGTGCTCGACTACTTCCAGGGCAACAGGTCTCCTTACACGGACCCGTCGGCGCGCGGCATGATATGGGGCCTGACCCTGAGCCACACCCCGGGGCACGTCTTCCGGGCCATCATCGAGGGCATCTGCTACGGCACGGAGAACATCCTGCGCACCATGCGCGGGCACGACTTCGAGCCCAGGCTCAACGTCGTCTCCGGCGGTCCCGCCAAGAGCGCCCTTTGGATGCAGATGCACGCCGACGTCTCCAACGTGCCGATCTCCTTCACGAAGGTGAGCGACGGCCCCGCCCTCGGCTCGGCGATGCTTGCCGCCGTTGGGGCGGGGATCTACCCGGACATCCCGGCCGCCGCCGAGCACATGGTACACACCGCTGACACCATCGAGCCAGACCCCGAGCGCCACGAGGAGTACAAGTTCTACGTGGACCGCTACCTAGAGTCGTACGCCCAGATGAAGGACGTGATGCACAAGACGGAGCGCCACGTCGCGGGCGGAGGATCGACGGCGTAGTCCGTGCCCGACTCGTACCGACGGGAGGAAGCGTGTGAGTGAACAACGCATCGACGCGGCCCTACGGGAGGCTACCGACACGCGGGACGTGAACATCGCAGCGGGCGCGCTCGCCGCCGTCGCCGACGCTTTCAGAGGGAGTTTCGGCGATAGCCCCGCGGTAGTCGTCGCCGACGGGAACACCTTCGAGGTCGCCGGCAAAGAGGTCCAGCGGCGGCTCGAAGAGGCAGGATGCACCACCATAGAACCGTACGTCTTTCCGGCGGAGCCGCCCCTCTACGCCGAGTACTCGAACATCGAGAAGCTGAGGGACTCCTTGCGCGAGCACGAAGCCATCCCCGTGGCCGTGGGCTCCGGAACCCTCAACGACATCGTCAAACGCTCGTCCCACGAGTGCGAGAGACCCTACATGTGCGTCGGAACGGCCGCCTCGATGGACGGCTACACGGCGTTCGGCGCTTCGATCGAGAAAGTCGGGTTGAAGCAGACGCTGTCATGTCCTGCCCCGAGGGTAGTGGTGGCCGATCTGGAAGTTCTCGAACGTGCCCCTGAGGACATGATGGCTTCGGGGTACGCGGACCTCCTGGGCAAGGTCACCTCGGGGGCGGACTGGTTGGTCGCCGACGCCCTCGAGGTCGAGAAGATCGACCCGATGGGCTGGTCGCTGGTGCAGGACCATCTGCGCGGGTGGACCAACAGCCCGGAGGCGTTGCGGGCGGGGGATCAAAAGGCCACCGAACACCTCATAGAGGGCCTGATCATGTCCGGACTCGGGATGCAGTCCTACGAGTCTTCGAGGACCGCCTCGGGCGCCGAGCACCAGTTCAGCCACCTCTGGGAGATGGAGGGGTTGGGTAAGGAAGCCGATCCTCCGCTATCTCACGGCTTCAAGGTCGGGGTTGGCACCGTTGCCATCGCCGCCCTCTACGAGCGGATACTGGAACGCGACCTGGCCGACCTGGACGTCGCGGCGCTCCGCGACTCCTGGCCTACGAGGGAAGAGATGGAAAGGTCTGTGCGGGCGCAGCACACGAGCCCCGAACTCGAGGAAGGCGCCGTCGAGCAGACCCTCGCCAAGCACGTCAGCGCGGACGAGCTCGCCGAGAGGCTGGAACGGCTTCGGGAGGTATGGCCCGGGCTTCGCGAGAAGGTGAGGGAGCAGTTGATGCCGGCAGAACGGATAAGGGAGATGCTGCGGGCCGCCGGTTGTCCCACCACGCCCGTCGAGATCGGGCTCGGCTGGGATGATTTCAGAGACACGTACGCGAGGGCGCGAACGATCCGCAAGCGCTACACCGTCCTCGACCTGGCCTTCGAGACCGGCAACCTCGGCACCTGCGTGGACGAATTGTTCGTTCCCGAGAGCTTCTGGGGTCGTGTCGCGACCCCGCAGGCGGGCTAAACGTGAAGCGCGGGGTTTGGTATCGAGTACGAAAGGAGAGCGAAGGAGATGTGGTCGAGTGAGTAGTCAACAGGCACGGGCCGAATACGGGGCCTTCGGCAACTTCGTCGAGCGGATCGGCATCCCTAGGCCCCTCTTCTGGGGTTTCGTCGCCGTCTTTATCTTCATGATCGGCGACGGCGTCGAGATAAGCCGCCTTCCCGGCTACCTGGCCGGGCCCGGAGGGCTCAACGGCGCGCAGGCCTCGTTGATCACCGGCACGGTCTACGGCCTCGCCGTCATGGTGGCCTCGTGGCTCTCCGGGACGCTGTCTTCCATCTGGGGTCCGCAGCGGGTCATGCAGCTCGGCGCGGCGATCTGGGTGGTCTTCGAGGCCATCTTCCTCCTCTTTGCCATCAACTCGGGGAACCTTTTTTTCGTGGCCCTGATCTACGGTATAAGGGGCCTCGCGTACCCGCTCTTTGCCTTCGGGTTTTTGGTCTGGATTCAGACGATCACCCGTGTGGAGCTTAGGGGCTCCGCGGCCGGATGGTTCTGGTTCGCTTTTACGGGCGGTCTGCCGACCCTGGGCTCCGTGATCGCCGCCTTCTCCGCCCCCGCCATCGGCGTGTACAACACCTTCTGGCTCTCGCTCGTGATAGTGGCCATCGGCGGCGCTATCGGCGCTTTCGCCGTCCATGAAGCACAGGGCAAGCAGCCTATCGCGGACGAAAACGTCGAAGATCCGACGAGCTACCGCAGGCTTTTGGAGGGCGTCGATATTCTCTGGCGCGACCCGAGCCATCCTCGGCGGCGTGGTGCGCATCGTCAACACCTCGCCCGAGTACGGCTTCTTCTATTTTCTGCCCTTCGTCTTTATAGCGGGGAGCTCGGCGGCCGGCTTTATGAGCGGGGCGCAGTTCTCCACGCTGACCGCCCTCGTCTACGGGGCCAACATCGCCGCCAACCTGTTCTTCGGCATATTCGGCGACTACTTCGGCTGGCGTAGGACGGTGACGGTCTTCGGCTGTATCGGCTGTGCGATATCCACGCCGCTCTGGTACTTCGGTTCGCTCGCCTCCGGCAGCTTCGTCGTCTGCGCGATACTCGGTATGCTCTACGGCGTCCTGCTCGCCGGTTTCGTGCCGCTTTCGGCGCTGATGCCGTCGATGGTGAAGCGGCACGACAAGGGCGCGTCGCTGGCGATCCTCAACTTCGGTGCCGGCGGAGCCGCCTTTGTCGGCCCCTTTATCGCGAGCGTGCTCAACCCCTTTATCGGCTACGGCGGCGTAGTCCTGACCTACTCCGCCCTGTACTTCGTGTGCGCCGTCCTGACCTGGTTTATCAAGGACGCGTCAGACCCCGGTGAGGAAGGAGAGCCGGAGGAAGAGACCGTCGCCACCACCGCGTAGGGGCATCGCCTACGGGCCGAGAGAGGAGTACATGATGTCGCTGAGAGCCGTCGAGCCGGAACGTGCGCGGCCGGCTCTTCCAGCTCGCGGACAACGGCCATCAGGAGCGCCTGACCCGCCTCGGCCGCGAGATGGCCGCGCAAGCGGAGCGCCGTCGGTCCTGGCCTCTGGCGATACCTGGAGCATCTTCTTCCGGCGCGGGCCAAGAAACAGGGCGGGGAAGGTCTAAACCAGCCGTGGGCTTCAGGGATAGGTTAGAGGGCCTCGAGCGGAGGGGGACCCCCATCCGGGTCGGGCTCGTCGGGGCGGGCCAGATGGGCCGGGGTCTCATAGCGCAGGTCAGGGGTATACCCGGTATGGAGGTGGTGGCCGCCGCCGTCCTCGACCTCGAACGCGCCATGGGCGCGTTCCGAGACGGAGGCCAGGATCCGGTCGAGGGTATGGACGGTCGTCCTGGCCATCCCGCCGTGACCCAGGATCCCATGGATGTCGTCCGGTCGGCGTCGGTGGACGTCTTGGTGGAGGCGACCGGCATAGTGGAGGTCGGTGCAAGGGTGGCCTACGAGGCCATCCTGGAGGGCAAACACGTGGTTATGCTCAACGTCGAAACCGACGTCACCGTCGGAGCGGTCCTTAGCCGCGTGGCGCGTAGCGCCGGGGTGGTCTACACCGGCTCGGCCGGGGACGAGCCAGGCGCGATCCTGGAACTCCACGACTTCGCCCGATCTCTGGGCTTCGAGGTCTTGGTCGCCGGCAAAGGAAAAAACAATCCCCTCGACCCCTTCGCGGACGCCGGGTCGGTCGACGAGGAGGCCAGGGCGAAAGGGATGAACCCCAAGATGCTGGCCTCCTTCGTCGACGGTACAAAAACGATGGTAGAGATGGGAGCCGTCGCCAACGCCACGGGCCTCTCTCCGGACGTGCCCGGCATGCACGGTCCAGAAGAGACCGTCCCGGACCGCCTGGTCGACGTCTTTAGCCTGCGCGAGAGCGGCGGGGTGCTCTCGGGCTACGGCGTCGTGGACTACGTGCGCGGGGTGGCCCCCGGCGTGTTCGTGATAGTGCGGTCGCCGGAAGGCCCGGTGCGCGAGACCTTCGAGTATCTGGGACAGGGCGCGGGGCCGAACCACGTCCTGTACAGGCCTTATCATCTCACCAGCCTCGAGACGCCCATCTCCGTGGCCCGCGCCGCCATCTACGGCGAGCCCACGATCGCCTGCGGTCAGTCACCGACATCGGAGGTAGTGGCGGTGGCGAAGCGGGACTTGGCGGTGGGCGACAGACTCGGGAGCATCGGCTCGGCCGACTACTACGGTTGGTTGTATGCGGTCTCCGAGGCCCGGGACATGCTGCCGTTGGGGCTGGCATCGGGGGCCAGGATCGCGCAGAACGTCGCCCGTGGCCAGGCCATACCGAGGTCGGCGGTGGAGTTGGCACAGGATTCCTTTGTGGCGAACCTGAGGCGCCTGCAAGAGACATCCCGGGACCGGTAAGGGTGCCGTGGCCAGGAGTGGTCTGATCAGAAACTTTACGAGGAGGAAGACGTGAAGATCGAACCCGATGCCGTGCTCGTCTGCACGACCTGTGGCGTGGAAGGTTCGCACACGCTGCTGTACCTCTCGGATCACGTGCGCGCCAGCCGGTGTGAAAACTGCGGGGCTGTTCGGAGGTTCACGGACCAGCTCTACGCCGACTACGCGAGGGACGTAGCCGAGAGGGGACTCCGCCTGCCTTGCGCTCTGGCCGGTCGCGTGCTCGGTAACCCGCTGGAGGTGATCGGTTGGCCCATCAAGATCGTAAAGAAACCCTTTGGGCTCTTGAGGGAGTTGGATCAGGTCGCGACGCTTGACCGGGTCTACCGTCACGGATCTTCCAGACACGTTCGTTCGAGGACGTAGGCGAAGACGGAACTCGTCTCACGCCGGATGGACACCTGGAGGCGGCAATGGTGGCCGAAGTCACGACAAGGAATCGGGGTACCAATATGAGCGAAGGGCTGTTGCTCGGCATAGATCTGGGAACCATGAGCTCGAAGGGCGTCTTGTGCAGACCCAACGGCGACGTCGTGGCGACGACCGAGCGACCGCACGACGTGTCCATGCCTCGTCCTGGCTGGGTCGAACACGACGCCGAAGAGGTTTGGTGGAAGGACTTCGCGGCCATCTGCTCGGAACTCTTAGAAGAGGCCGAAGGGCCCGTGGCCGCGGTATGCGTGAGCGGTATCGGGCCCTGCTTCCTCGCCGCCGGGAAGGACGGGGAGCCGTTGCGGCCCGGGATCCTGTACGGCGTCGACACCCGCGCAGCGCGCGAAGTCGAGGAGCTCACCGAACGTTACGGAAACGAGACGATCGTCGAACGCTGCGGCAACCCCCTGACCTCCCAATCGGTGGGGCCCAAGATAGCCTGGCTCCGGCGCAACGAGACCGAGGTGTGGGAAGAGACGAGATACTTCTTTATGTCCCACACCTTCGTCGCCTTCAGGCTGACCGGCGCGTACGTCCTCGACCACCCGGCCGCCGGCATGTGCGAGCCGCTCTACGACCACGAGCAACGCGGCTGGATCGGGGAGTGGGCCGACGAGGTCGCCCCCGGTCTGGAGCTGCCGGAGCTGCGTTGGCCTGCGGACGTAGCGGGTGAGGTCACGCGTGAAGCCGCCGAGGCCACGGGGCTTCCCGAGGGCATTCCCGTGGTGACGGGAACCGTGGACGCCTGGTCGGAGGCGGCGAGCGTAGGCGTGCGGGAGCCGGGAGACTTGATGGTAATGTACGGCACTACGGCCCTCACCATGGAGATCCTGGGCGACCCCCTTACGTCGTCGAACCTCTGGAGCACCGCCGGGCCCTTCTCCGGCACCAGCGTCCTCGCGGGAGGCATGGCCACGTCGGGGGCGCTCACCGAATGGGTCAAGAAGATAACGGATGGCCTGCCATTTGCGGAGCTAACGGAGGAGGCATCCAGAGTGCCGCCCGGATCGGAGGGTCTCATCGTCCTGCCATACTTCGCCGGGGAGCGCAACCCCATAAGCGACCCGAGCGCGCGCGGCGTGATCTGCGGTCTTACCCTCCGGCACTCCCGGGGCCATCTGTACCGGGCCATGCTCGAGGCTACCGCCTTCGGTATCCGGCATCTCTTGGAAGCCGTGCACGAGGCGGGCGGTGACGCGAAGCGACTGGTGGCCGTGGGCGGTGGTACGAAGGGCGGACTGTGGCCACAGATCGTCTCCGACGTTATCGACGAGCCCCAGGAGCTACCGGAGCAGATCATCGGCGCGGCCTACGGCAACGCCCTCCTGGCCGGCATCGGGGGCGGCGTGGTAGACCCCGACACCGACTGGAGCAAGATAGTCGAAACCGTCGAACCCAACCGGGACAACCGCGAGGTCTACGACGAGCTATACACCCTCTACAAAGACCTCTACCCCGCCACGCGCGACACCGTCCACGCCCTGGCTGACGTTCAGAGACAGGGCGACTATTGAAGCTGCTTGCATAGGGGCCATCCCTGCTGCCAAACGCGGCTTCGAGCTACGGGTATCTGCAGGGTTTCGGCGGATGGACCGTAGAACAACCAGTCGTCAGTCCATCAGCATCCCGCCGTTTACCTCTATGATCTCTCCGAGGACGTAGCTAGCCTGCGACGACGCGAGGAAGAGGACCGCGCCGACGACCTCTTCAGGCGTGCCCTCCCTCTCCATCGGGATGCCCCGCGCGGCCTCCGCCCTCTTCTCGTTCGTGGTGAACTCGTCGTGGAAGGGGGTGTCGATCCGCCCGGGGGCAACCCCGTTTACCCTTATCCCGTCGGCCATGAGGTCCTTGGCCATGGCCCGGGTCAGGGTGCTGACCCCGCCTTTGGCCGTCGAGTAGGCGAGGGAGCTGGGGCTGCCCCCGTCCCTGGCAGAGACGGACGTCATGTTTATGATCCTGCCGGCCTGCCGCTTCATCATGGGCAGCACGGCCTGCGAACACAGGTAGACCGACTTGAGGTTTACGTCCATCACACGATCCCACACGTCCTCCGTCATCTCGGCGAGCGTTGCCCTCGCGACCATGGAGCCGGCGTTGTTCACCAGGATGTCCAGGCGCCCGTAGTGATCCTCGATTTCTCCTGCCATCCGCCGGATGTCCCCGGCGTCGGTCACGTCGCCTTTGAGCAATAAGACGTTTCTGCCGAGGCCCTCGATACGCTCGCCCACTTCCCTGGCGGCATCCTCGCTGCTGTTGTAGTGGACGGCCACGTCGCACCCCTGCTCGGCCAGACCTATGCTTACCGCCCGGCCGATGCCCTTACTGCTTCCGGTGACCCAGGCCACCTCTCCGGAGAATTGCAATGCGCTCCTCCTCGACCGAAGGTTGTCGTGTTCTCCGGTCCGTCACCCCTCCTCGCCGGCCGAAGCGGGCTTGTGCTGTCCGTAACCGGAGATCTTGGCTGCAACCTCTTCTACTTGCTCGGGGGAAAGAAGCACGGGCTCCCCGGCGACCCTCGTCCGGTAGTAGATCTCGGCCATCTCCTCGAGTACTACGGTCCTGGCGAACGCCTCCTCGGGACTGTCACCAACGGTGATGGTGCCGTGGTTTTGCAGCAGGCACGCGTTGTGGCTCTCGCCCAGGGCCTCGGCGGCATAACCGGCGAGTTCCTCGGTGCCGTAGGTCGTGTAGGGAGCCAGGGGGATCTCGCCGTCTTCCGAAAGCGTGGTGAGCATGTAGTGAACCGGGGGTATGGTACATCCCAGGCAGGCCAGCGTGGTAGCGAAGATGGAGTGGGTGTGGACCACGGCCCCCACGTCGACGCGGGCGCGGTAGATCCCCGTGTGCATCGGGGTCTCGGTGGAGGGCCCCAGCGAGCCCTCCAGAACCTCGCCGCCCACGTCGACGAGCACGACGTCTCCCGGTTCTAGCTTCTCGTAGTCGATGCCGCTCGGGGTCATGAGAACGTCGCCTTCGGGGGTGCGGGCGCTGACGTTGCCCGAGGTTCCCGTCACGAGGCCGGATTCGATCAGCTGTTTGGCGACGCGGGCCACCTCCTCGCGCAAGCCTCGATGGTTCACGATGACTCCCCGTCGGGAGGACGGATCTCGTACTTTATGCCCTCCTGGCGGCCGTGCTGTTCCAAGGCTTCCACGACGTTCTCGAGTGGCCTGACCCCGGAGATTAAGGGCTCGGGATTCACCCTCCCGCTCTTCAGAAGTTCGAAGGCCGTCTGTACGGTGTAGGGGGTGTGGTGGAAGATGCCCCTGATGGTGATCTGCGAGTAGTGCAACAACACGGTGTCCACCTCGAACGAGGTGCCAGAAGGCGCCCCGCCGAAGAGGGTGACGTCTCCGCCCTTGCGGACCATCTCAAGGGCCTGCTCCCACAGCTCCGGCAGGCCGACGGCCTCGATCACCCTGTCCGCCCCCCGTCCTTCGGGCGTCCACTGGCGCACGGCCTCGGTGGTGTCTACCCTTTCGGCTGCCTCCACCGTCTCCTCGGCTCCCAACTCCCTGGCGACCGCGAGCCTGTCCCCGCTCTTATCGACGGATATTACCCTGGCCCCGCGCTCCGTAGCCAGACGGACGAACATCAGCCCGATCTGGCCTGCCCCGATGACCGCCACGGTGTCGCCCATGGAGACGGGGGTGCGCACGAGACCGTGCACGGCGCAGGCGAGGGGTTCCAGGAGCGCTGCCCGGCTGTACTCCACGCCCTCGGGGATCTCGTAGAGGTTCTGCTCCACTATGCGGTCCGGCACCACGATGTACTCGGCGAAGGCGCCGTTGAGGAACGAGAGGTTCTCGCACATCGACTGATCCCCGACCTTGCAGTAGTAGCAGCGGTTGCACGGCGCCGAGTTTGCCGCCACCACCCGCATGCCCGGCCGCCACTTTTCGACCCCTTCGCCGACCGCCTCGATGGTCCCCCCAAACTCGTGGCCGAACGGGGAGGGGAGCTCTTTGATCAACGTCGGGTGGCCCCGCCTGTACGTCTTCACGTCCGTGCCGCAGGTAAGGGCCGCCCCTATCCGCACCAGGACCTCGCCTGGTCCCGCCTCCGGCTTCGGCACGTCTTCCATCCTGACGTCGCCAGGCTCGTAGAACATCGCTGCCCTCATAGAAACCACCCCCTGCCCCGTCGAACGTTCCGAGCTGCCACCGCAGCACGGCAAGTCTAGCAAACGGCGTAGGGATCTCGCGGGGTGACTCGGGACGCCGGGGTGCTATAGTGCGGTAGGGAGCGACAGGAGGTACCGGGTGAAGGTTGGACGCGCGACCCTTGAAGGTGCTTGTGTTGGGACGATGCGGGGTACCGGCTAGTATGGCCGGGGCACGCTACGTCGTCGGGATCGATTGCTCGACCACGGCGACCAAGGCCGTTGTCTGGGACGGCGAAGGCAACTCCGTGGCGGAGGGCCGGGCGACCTTCCCGCTCGCGTCGCCCCAACCGGGGTGGTACGAGCAGGACGCCGAGGACTGGTGGCGCTCTACCAAGAGCGCCCTCAAAGATGCCGCCTCGAAGGTGGACCCGAATCGCATCCGGGCCCTCGGCATAACGCACCAGCGGGAGAGCTTCGTCTGCACGGACGAGAACGGCAGCCCTGTGCGCAAGGCAATCCTCTGGCTGGACGCGAGGTCCTACGACGAGGTAGATCGGTACGGAACGGACAGGTTGCACGAGATAACGGGCAAGCCGCCGAGCATGACCCCGGCCCTCTACAAGCTCTTCTGGATGCACGCCAACGAGCCGGAGCTCTTGAATCGTACTGCCAAGGTACTGGACGTGCACGCCTTCCTCGTCCACCGGTTGACGGGGGAGTGGCGTACGAGTTGGGCTTGCGCGGACCCGCTGGGCCTGTTGGACATGCGCACCCTGGACTACTCCGACGAGGTGCTCGGTGAGGTAGATCTCGAGCGGGGACAACTCGCGACGTTGTCCGCGCCAGGCACGGTCGTGGGCGAGCTCGCGGAGGAGGTGGCCGAGGAGATAGGGCTCCCGCCGGGGCTACCCGTCGTGGGTGGTGCCGGTGACGGGCAGGCCGCGGGCCTCGGGGCGAACGTGACCGAAGCCGGACGGGCCTACCTGAACCTCGGTACGGCGCTCGTCTCCGGCACCTACAGTGACGACTACGCCTGGGGCAGCGAGTTCCGTACCCTCACCGGTCCCATCCCCGAGACGTATGTTCCAGAGACACTGCTGCGCGGCGGGACCTACACCATCGACTGGTTTGTCGAGAACTTCGGTGGCATCCGGGCGGCCGAGCTTGGCCTCGAGCTGAGTACCGAGGAGATCCTCGAGGTGGCGGCGAGCCGGGTTCCTCCTGGTGCGGACGGTTTGCTCTTGTTGCCCTACCTGAACGCGTCCTCCACCCCCTACTGGGACTCGCAGGCCAGGGGCGTCCTGTTCGGTCTGCGAGGGGCGCACAAGAAAGCCCACGTCTACCGGGCGGTGCTCGAAGGGCTCGCCTTCGAGCAGCGCCTGGAGACCGAGGCCATGGAGGAGGGGCTCGGGCAGCCGGTCGAAAGGTTCTTCGCTATGGGCGGTGGATCGCGCAGCCCGCTCTTCTGCCAGATGGTCGCCGACGTCGCCGGACGGCGGGTAACGTCGTGCAGGGAGGTCGAGACCACCTGCCTCGGGGCGGCGATGTTGGCCGTCGCCGCCACGGACGACTCCGTAGCGATCCGCGACGTGGCTGCGAGCATGTCGGGGGAGGGCGCCAGCTACGAGCCGGACGAAGGGAGGGCGGCATTCTACGATCGGATCTACAAGGATGTCTACAAGGAGATCTACCCCCGGCTCTCGACTCTCTTCCCCGCTTTCGCCGAAGCCATCGAAACCGAGCCCCCGTCATAGACGGACCGTCCGAGACGGATCGTTCGCGGTCCGGAGGGATCCTCGCATTACCGGCGGCCGCCGAAGATGCTCATAAACCGGACACGTCAGGAGAAACCGTGACTATCGTAAGCGTTTTGGGGTCGGGCGTCATGGCCACGGCTCTCGCCTTCCCGCTCGCGGACAACGGCCACGAGGTGCGCCTGGTCGGTACGCACTTGGACCGCGAGATCGTAGACAGCATCAAAGAGACGGGCGTGCACCCCGGTCTCGACCTCGAGGTCCCCGAGACCGCCACGGCCTTCCAGCTCGAAGAGGCCGAGGAAGCCTTAGATGGCGCCGAGGTCGTGATGAGCGGGGTCAACTCGTTCGGGGTGCGCTGGGCCGGAAAGCGACTCGCTGCCCTGCTGAAGCCGGGCATGCACGTCCTCTCCATCGCGAAGGGGATGGAGGCCAAGGAGAACGGCGACCTGCGCATACTGCCCGAGGTGCTCGCCTCAGAGGCGCCCGCAGACCTGCGCGAAAGGGTCTCCTGGTCGGCCATCGCGGGGCCCTCGATCGCCGGCGAGGTCGCCGTGCGGCGGGATACCTGCGTGGTCTTCACCGGGCGCGACGCCGGCGTGCTTCGGGAGTTGTCGAGCCTCTTCCGAACCTCCTACTATCACGTGTGGAACTCGACGGACTTCGTGGGCGTCGAGGTGTGCGCCGCGACCAAGAACTGCTACGCCCTCGGGGCCGGTTTCATGGAGGGAATCCTGGAGCGCGAGGGCGAGTCTGAAGCGAAGTATCGCAACTACGACTACGGGGCCGCTCTCTTCGGCCAGGCGACGCGGGAGCTGGGGCAGTTCATGGAGCTGCTCGGCGGCGAACCGGAGACGCCCTACGGGCTGGCCGGGGTCGGGGACATGTTCGTCACCAGCATGGGGGGGCGCAACGTGAAGGTCGGGCGGCTCGTCGGCACGGGGCTGCGGTTCTCGGAGGCACGAGAGCAGATGCCCGGTGTGACGCTCGAAGGAGCGGCGGCCATCGCGGTTATCGGCGGCGCGCTTCCGAAGCTTACGGAGCGTGGGATCGTCGAGCAAGGTGACTTTCCACTCATGCGCCACCTGCATTCCGTTGTAGCATTAGACGAGCCGTTAGACATGCCCTGGAGCACCTTCTTCGGGGGCGAAGACAGAGCGGGGAAAGGATAGAGATGGAGCCACGCATACCGCGGGACATCGAGAGGCAGGTCTTCGACGTTATCGTGATAGGGGCCGGCATCAACGGCGCGGGCATAGCCCGCGACGCGGCTATGCGCGGCCTGCGGGTGTTGCTTTTGGACAAGGGCGACATCTCCAGCGGGACCACTCAATGGGCAACCCGCCTGATCCACGGCGGCCTGCGCTACCTGGAACACTACGAGTTCGCGCTCGTCAGGGAGTCTTTGAGGGACAGGGAGGCACTGCTCCACATCGCGCCGCACCTGGTCAAGCCGCTCGGCTTCCTAGTTCCCATCTACGGCAGGAACTCTCACGGGCCGCTCCTCATCCGTCTCGGCATGAACCTCTACGACACGCTCTCCTACGACAAGAGCATGGACCGGCACAAGATGCTCAGCCGCAAAGAGGTCGAGGACCGCGAGCCCGGCCTCAACCCTGAAGGCCTGAAAGCGGCGGCCTTCTACTACGACGCGCAGGTCGAGTACGCCGAAAGAGTAGCCGTCGAGAACGCCATCTCGGCCAGCGACCACGGCGCGACCATCGTCACCTACGCGAACGTGGACCGCCTGATCATCGAGAACAACGACGTGAAGGGCGTGGAGTTCACCGACGTGCTAAGCGGCGAGAGCCACACGGCCCGCGCTCCCGTCACGGTGAACGTGGCCGGCCCCTGGGTGGACGAGGTGCTCGCCGATCTCCAACAACCGGGCATCGACGAGAACGTCGGGCGCTTCATGGGCGGCACCAAGGGCAGCCACCTTATCGTGGACGCTTTTCCGGGGGCTCCCAAGGGCGAGGCGCTCTACGTCGAGGCGCGCAAGGAC
Source organism: Actinomycetota bacterium (assembly GCA_046733115.1). Taxonomy (GTDB): domain Bacteria; phylum Actinomycetota; class Rubrobacteria; order Rubrobacterales; family Rubrobacteraceae; genus Rubrobacter_D. The sequence goes on from JBKPOM010000050.1 coordinate 45,100, forward strand.
GGGAGGCCTTACTTTATCGTGCCCTGGAACGGGCGGTATTTGATCGGCACGACCGACCTCCGTTACGAGGAGGACCTCGACTACGTCAAGGCTAGCGAGGAGGAGATCCAATACCTCCTCGACGAGACGAACTACGTGATCCCCGAGGCGCACCTCACCCGCGATGACGTGCTGTTCACCTACGCAGGCGTGAGACCGCTGCCCTACAACCCGGAAGGCGAGACCGGCGGCGTCACCCGCAGCCACGTCGTCTTCGACCACGCGAAGGGAGGCTCCGCCGCCGGCGGCAAGGTCAAGAGCCAGAGCGCCGAGCTGCCGCAGGTGGGGGGACTTCTCTCCATCATCGGCGGCAAGCTGACCACCTACCTGAACCTGAGCCGCCAGACTACAGACGCCGTCTTCAACAAGCTCGACAGGAAGGCACCGAAGAGCAAGTCTCGAAAGACCCCGCTGCCCGGGAGCGAGACCTCGGACTTCGGGTCTTTCGTCGCCGGGTTCAAGGCCGCAAGCACCATACCCGACGTGCTCCGCGACAGGCTCCTCAAGCTCTACGGCGTCAGGGCGGCCGAGGTCCTGAAGATCGGCGAAGACGACCCCGAGCTCCTCACGCCCCTCTCCCCGATCGAGAGCGTCGAGACGGCGCTAGTCGGGGCAGAGGTGATCTGGGCTTTCCGCGAGGAGATGGCCCAGACGCTCTCCGACGTGCTCCTGAGACGCACGATGGCCGGCTACGGCCCAAAGGTCGCCCTCGACGTGGTCGAACCCGCCGCACAGGTCGCCGTCAAGCACCTAGGATGGGACGAAGAACGCGCCGAGCGCGAAGTGCGCGAGTACCGCGAGTGGATCGAACGCTACACCCCGAAAGAGTTCAGGGAACGCGACCCGTCACCGGCCTGAGCCACCCGGCACAAAAAAGCTAAAAGCGAGGGCCTTTAGGCTCGAAGCGCGCCAAATGGCCCGGAAGATGTATCGACCGGGGCAATCGCGGCGTGAATAATGGGGGGTCGATCGTCTAGCGCGACCGTCCTGGGCGGGCGCCGTCGGAAGGAGGAGCAGCGGCGATGAGGGAGCTTCCGGGGTTCTGGGTCGCGTGCCGAAGCCCCGAAGTTCCGTCGGACCCGCTCACCGTGAGCGTGCCCGGTCTGGGCGAGGCGTTGGTCGTGTTTTGCTTCGAGGAAGAGGCCCTGCTCTACCTGGGCTACGAGGACGGCGACCTGCGTCCGTGTCCAGTCCGGTCAAACGAGTTGATGGTGCTCCTGCTCGGTGCCTGGTCGCGCTTCGAGCTGGTAACGCTCGATCCGATGCCGCACAACGACGCCGGGTTTATGCTCAGGCTCGCCAGCATGCACCGCGACGACTTTTTGGACCATCTCGTGTGCAAGCATGGTCTGTGGCCACGGGCACACGCTGATGATCTGCGGACCCAGAGAGAAGGCGGCAGTGACGTTGAGTATACGAGCCCCGACCCCGGCCTGGTCAGTGGTCCGCCGGCTCCGGACTGACGACCGGTTCGCGCTCAGCGCGGCGGCACGATCCCGGCAACAGGCAAACTCGAAGCTACGCACCGAAGAGCGTGTCAGGTAGCCGCTTGTCGAAGCTTGCGCAGGGCGTAGCGCTGCCAGCGACCTGGCGCTGGTAAGGGGACGGTATTTGTTGCCATGCGGCGAAAGATCGGACAAGCGGCCACCTTGCGGACCCCGCAGGCCGGCGTATGGCTGTATATCCGCAGTTTCGGGGAAGGGCGACGGATGTATGCAAGGGATCGGTCGGGCATAACGCAACCGAGGCCCTGGCGGTGAAGGTCGGCTCTTCTGGCGGGTCGAGCAACGAGTAAGACGGAGGAGCGGATGTTGACCGAAGAAAGAAAGGCATACAGGCGGTCGAGCGGCCTGTTACGGTCGTCCTGGTGGCTGGTCGCGAGAGACGACGGCCCGTTTGAAGTGCTCACCCTGGACGGTGGGGACACGCTTCCCGACTTCAGCGGGGAGGGCGAGGCCGAGCTGTTTTTGTGGCTGAGGGACGCGCGCGGGTATGGCTGGGGGGTACACGAGAGCTCCGCCGAAGAGCTGGTGTCCGTGCTCTCCGGGCCTTGCTCGCGCGCGGGGTTCGTGGCCCTCGATCCTTCCGTAGAGATCTTCGACTATCAGGTCGCGGAATCCCTTGGCTTGAGCCGCGAAGATTTTCTGGAGTGGATCGTCTCCAGGAGCCTTTGACGCCGCCGGGGTTTGTAAAGAGACCGAGAGAAAGAAGGCTCGAAGGGTGAAGATAGAAGCCGGACCTCGCGCAACGGGTAGGCCAGGCAACACGCAGACCTGGGAAGATCAGGCGGTTTTCGTCGTTAGGAGGTTGGAGGAGGCGGGAGTGCAGGTGGCGCGGCGAAGCTACGCCGCCGGAGAACTCCTGTACGCGAGCGGGGACGCCGACAGGTATCTTTGCTTTCTCCTCGAAGGACAGGTCAGGGTATACCATGCCCTACGGGGAGTACAAGGAAGCTACCGTGGCGCTGCCGGGTGAAGGCGGCATCTTCGGCGAGCCTTCCCTGCGACCGAGCGGGGGCCACCGCGACTGCGCGGAGGCGCTCACCGATTGCCAGGTCGCCAGGGTAAACAAGGCCGCCCTCGAGGGCCACGTCTCGCGCGACCCGGCGTGCGCCCTGGCCCTGATGGTCGCCTTCTGCAAGTGGGCGCAACAGCGCGAGAAGGGGGTCGCGATGCCGCTTCCGAGGGAAGACAGGAGCCGCCTGGCCGCCCCGCTCCTGTCTTTGGCCGACAGGTTCGGGGAAGAGGCGGAGCCGGGGGTCGCCATCGGGTTGCGTCTCACCCACCAGAGGCTCGCCGAGATGGTCGCGTGTACGCGCGAGGCCGTCTCCAAAGAGATGGCATGTTTCGAACGCGAGGGCCACATCGAGACTATAGCGGTAGTCAGTGCAGTTGACCCACCCGTCTCGCGGTTGGCGTCGTCATTAAACCGGGATGTAACGGTATCCGGTGCAGCGGCGTTGAACTCCCGCTACGGCGATGGCTCAATATCATTGCACGCTGGTTTAGGAACCGCGAACGGAAGATCGTCTTGCTCGACCGCAGGAGGCTCGCAGAACTGGCCGGGTGATGGCGAGTTCGGGTGAGGGTTCGTCTCTCTTGGGCGTGGGGAGTAGGTAAGGGCGGGGCCGACGTGCGGGCGTGTCGGACGAAGGCTCGTTCCGGATCGAACGCCGGGTAGCCTCCCGGACTATACGTGGCTGCATAGTTCGGGCCATTTCTTCGCATCGTCCGACAGATAGACGTTGGAAGCCCCGCATTATGGGTAGTGATGGGTTCCGGGCGATCAATGGAGGTTTGCCTGGCGGACACGAAGAACGGATCGGAGTTGCATCCGGCAACCGTGGAGCTGGCATGGGGTGCGAACTACGGTTCGATCACCACGGTGCTCCCGAGCGGCAACTTGCAGACGCAGATGATCTGGGTCCACACCGACGGCGAGTGGCTGGTTGTCAACACCGAGGTACACCGCCAGAAGTTCAAGAACATAGAGCGGGACGCCAGGGTGACGCTGACGATCCGCAACGAGTAGGACCCTTACCACTACGCTGAGGTGCGCGGGAGGGTCGTCGAGGTCGTGGGGGGACAGAGGGTCAGGGACCACATAGACGAGCTCTCGCAGAAGTACCACGGCGAGGACTACGACCCGGACAGCATAAAGAGCGAACGGGTAATGCTCTGGATCGTGCCCGAGCGCCAGACCATCACGAACCAGACCGAGGGCGTATGAAGGTAGTCGCCGTCCTCTACCCCGGCGGTACGGCCGCCGACAACCCCGAAGTGCTGGGCTGCGCGGAGAACACACTGGGTTAGCGAGAGGTCCTGGAAGATCATGAGCTCGTCTCGACCACCGAGAGGGAGGGAGATGAACTGCTCGAGCACCTGCGGGACGCGGAGGTGCTCATCACGACGCCCTTCTGGCCGGTCTACGTCACCAAGGACATGCTGGGAGAGGCGGAGAATCTCAAACTAATACTGACGGCGGGCGTCGGGTCGGATCACGTGGACTTGGGGGAGGCTGCCGAGCGTGGCATAACGGTGGCAGAGATCACCAGTTCCAACACCGTCAGCGTCGCCGAGCACGCCGCCATGCAGATCCTGGCGCTCGTCCGCAACTTCATCCCCGCCTACAACGACATCGTCGAAGGCGGGTGGAGCATAGGCGAGATCGCCGCCGGCTCCCACGACCTCGAAGGGAAGACCGTGGGCATCTACGGCGCAGGCCAGATCGGGCAACTCATCGCCGCCCGCCTGAAACCCTTCGACGTAAGGATGCTCTACTACAAACGCTCCCGCCTCGGTACCGTCGAAGAACTCTCCTTAGGCATCCGCTACGCGGCCCTCGACGAGATGACCGCCGAGTGCGACATCATCGTCATCGCCTCACCACTGACACCCGAGACGGAAGGCCTCTTCGACAGGGAGATGCTCTTTAGCATGAAGCGGGCGCTTACATCGTCAACATCGCCCGCGGGGCCATAGTCGAGACCGATGCGCTCGTCGAGGCCCTCGAAGAAGGACACCTCGGCGGCTATGCCGGCGACGTGTGGTACCCGGAGCCCGCGCCGCCGGACGACCCGTGGCGCAACATGCCTCGTCACGCCATGACCCCTCATGTCTCTGGCACCACCCTGGAGGCCCAGAAGCGCTACGCCGCGGGCGTCCGCGACAGCCTGATGAGCTTCCTCGAAGGCAGACCCATAAGGGACGATTACCTGATGGTGTCAGATGGCGAGATACAGAGCGGCAGCTACAAGGCGATCTACGGTTAGGAGGCATTAGATGAAGGCTGTGGTCTTTCACGAAGTCGGTGACATAAGGCTCGACGATGTGCCTGAACCGAAGATACAGGAGCCCACGGACTCCATAGTGCGGCTGACCTCGAGCGCGATCTGCGGCACGGATTTGCATATGGTCCGGGGCACCCTCTCGGGCATGAAAGAGGGGACGATCGTCGGCCACGAGGGCGTCGGGGTCGTCGAGGAGGTCGGCCCGCAGGTCAGGAACCTCAACACCGGTGACAGGGTGGTCGTAGGCTCGACGGTCGGGTGCGGCTACCGTTCCTACTGCCGGGCCGGCTATTACGCCCAGTGCGACAATGCCAACCCCAACGGTCCCCAGGCCGGCACCGCCTTCTTCGGTGGCCCCGAAGCAACCGGACCCATAGACGGCATGCAGGCCGAGTACGCCAGGGTTCCCTACGCCAGCGTCACCTGCGTCAAGCTACCGGACAACGTCAGTGACGAGCAAGCGATAATGATCAGCGACATCTTCCCGACTGGCTACTTCGGGGCCGACATCGCCGGCGTCTCAGACGGTGACACGGTGGCGGTCTTCGGCTGTGGTCCCGTCGGGCAGTTCGCCATCACCAGCGCCTTCATCATGGGCGTGGGACGGGTGTTCGCCGTGGACAGGAAGGCCGACCGTCTGGAGATGGCCAGGGCGCAGGGCGCCGAGGTCGTGAACTTCGACGAGGAGGACCCGGTCGGAGCAATTCAAGAGCTAACCGGCGGGATCGGGACGGACCGCGTGATCGAAGCCGTCGGAGTAGATGCGGAGGCCCCCGGCGGGAAGCAATTCGAGCAGGAGACCGCCGAAGTAGCCTCCGAAACGAACCCGCAAGGGGACAACTGGCATCCAGGTGGTGCGCCCTCGCAGTCTGCCCGATGGGCGACCGAGGCCGTCTGCAAGGCGGGGACCATCGGCGTGATCGGGGTCTTCCCGCCGCAGGCGATGAACTTCCCGGTAGGGGCGCTCCAGCAGCGCAACCTCACGGTCAGGGGCGGCAACTGCAACCACCGCCGCTACATCCCCAGGCTCGTAGGCCTCGTCGCCACGGGAGGCTTGGACCCCACAGAGATCCTCACCCATAGGGAACCGGCCACCGGCGCCATCGAAGCGTACGAGGCGTTCGACCAACGGCAGCCAGGTTGGATCAAGGTCGAGCTGCTACCCGAAGCGGGTTGAAGGCAACGAAGGGGGTCACGGAGCGGCATCCGCGACAGTGCGCATCGTGGAGGGCGCGCTGGATGAGGGAGTCCACAGGTACGCCAACTCGTCGCTCTGCACCCGGTTCGCGATCCACGTCATCTACACGTAGGCGTCGAACTGTTCGTGGCGGCGGGTGGATCGGTTCGTCCTTATTCCCGGCCGCCCCGAGGCCAATGGGGCCCTGCGAGTTTGCGCGACCGCTTCGGAGGAATAATGACCCTGTAGAGGGTTCCTCGGAAGGGCGACCAGGCGAAAACGCGAACAATGAGCGCAGAAATCTACATCGGCACATCCGGATGGCATTACGATCACTGGGAGGGCCCGTTCTACCCTTCGGGTATCTCTGACGATACCTTCCTCGAGTATTACGCGGATCGGTTCCGCACCGCGGAGATCAACAACTCCTTCTACCAGCTGCCGAAGAAGGAAACGCTCCTTCGGTGGCGGGACGCTGTTCCGGAGGACTTCGTCTTCTCGGTCAAGGCCTCGCGCTACCTCACCCACATGAAGAAGCTCAAAGATCCTGAAGGACCGCTCTTCCGGTTTCTCGACAGGGTGGGCGTCCTCGAGGACAAGCTCGGGCCCACACTGTTCCAGCTTCCGCCTAGGTGGGGATCTAACCCGAAGCGGTTGGAAGCGTTTTTGGACATCCTCCCGGAAGGCCAACGCTACGCCTTCGAGTTCCGGGACCCGAGCTGGTTCGAAGACGAGGTTTACGGGATGCTGGCGAAACACGGGGCGGCGTTTTGCGTCTACGACCTCGACGGCGAAACCTCTCCCAAGCAGGTCACCGCGGACTTCGCGTACGTGAGGTTGCACGGGCCTGACGACCCTTACCGCGGACAGTACGGTCCGGAGCGACTCGCCGGGTGGATCGGCGCCTTCTCGGCCTGGCGAAATCAGAGGCTGGACGTGTACTGCTACTTCGATAACGACGAGGCCGGATACGCGGCGCAGGACGCGCTCCGGCTACAGCAGATGATGGCGGAGGGTTGAAAAGATGCCGATACAGAACTCGGACGTGGCGGAGATCTTCGAGAAGGTGGTGGATCTTCTGGAGATCGAGGGCGAGAACCGGTTCAGGGTTAGGGCCTACCGGGACGCCGCGCGCACGGTGGGCGGCCACTCGCGCAGCGTGGCGGAGATGGTCGAACAGGACGAAGACCTAACCGGGCTGTCCGGGATTGGGGACGATCTCGCCGGCAAGATCCGGGAGATCGTCGAGACCGGCACCCTCTCGCAGGCCGAGGAGCTGGAGAAGGAGACCGACCCCGGTTAGCGCGAGCTGCTGGTGCTGCCGGGCCTGGGCCCCGAGCGCGGCCGGGAGCTCAAGGAGAGGCTCGGGGTCTCCAGCCTGCAAGAGCTCGAAGAAGCCGCCCGCGACGGCAAGATAAGCGAACTTTCGGGCTTCGGCGAGAAGACGGAACAGAACATCCTGGAGGCTATCGAGCAAGATCGCTCCACCGAGAAGCGCACCAGGATCTCCATCGCCGAGCAGGCCGCCAGGTCTTTAGAGGAGTACCTGGGCGGGATCGAAGGGGTCGGCGAGGCCGTCGTGGCGGGGAGCTACAGGCGCAGGCGAGAGACGGTCGGTGACTTGGACGCGGTGGCAAGCTCGAAGAACAACGCAGAGATCATGGAGCGCTTCGTCGAGTACGAGGACGTGCAGGAGGTGCTCTCCAGGGGCGAGGAGCGCACCTCGGTAATGCTGCGCTCCGGGCTGCAGGTGGACCTGCGCGCGGTGCCCGAGGAGAGCTTCGGGACGGCGCTCCTCTACTTCACGGGCTCCCAGCCCCACCACGTGACCCTGCGGGACGTGAACCTCAAGTGTGACCTGAAGTTCAACGAGTACGGGCTGTTCAAGGGCGACGAGCGGGTCGCCGGAAAGACCGAAGAAGAGGTCTACGAGGAGCTCGGCTTCTCCTACATCGAGCCGGAGCTCATCACCGAGGGCGACATCCGCGGCAACCTCCACTCACACACGAACGCCACCGACGGGAACGACACCCTCGAAGAGATGGCGCGGGCGGCCAAAGAGCGGGGTTACGACTACCTCGCTCTATCAGCGACCACTCCAAGCGCCTCAGGATGGTGGGCGGTCTCGACGAGAAGCGGCTGCGGGAACAGATGGAGGAGATCGATCGCCTGAACGACGAGCTCGAAGGCATTACGCTCCTCAAGGGCATCGAGGTGGACATCCTCGAAGACGGTTCCCTTGACCTCTCCGACGACGTGCTCGGGGAGCTGGACATCGTGCTCTGCTCGGTGCACCACAAGTTGGAGTTATCCGAGAAGGAGCAGACCGAGCGAATCGTCCGCGCCATGCAGAATCTCCACGCCAACATCATCGCCCACCCGACGGGACGCATGATCGAGTCTCGTCAACCCTACGACCTGGACATGGAACGCGTGATGGAGGCCGCCAGGGAGACCGGCTGCTTTCTGAAACTGAACGCCGACCCCAACCGCCTGGACCTGAACGACATACACTGCAAGATGGCCAAAGAGATGGGCGTCAAGCTCTCCATCGGCACGGACGTCCACAGCGCGGACGGCCTGGACAGCATGCGCTTCGGCGTCGGGCAGGCCTGCCGCGGCTGGCTGGAGAAGGGGGACGTCATCAACACCCGCACCCTCAAGCAGCTCAAGAAGCTCCTGGAGCGAGGCTGAGATGGCACGCCAGAAAAGGTAACCCAGGGTCTCTCCGGAGAAGATAGACAAGAAGGAGGACGCCCGCGAAGCCGTCCGCGACTTGCGCGAGGCTATCGGCTACCACGACCACCGCTACTACGTCGAGAACGACCCCGTCATATCCGACGCTGAGTACGATGGGTTGATGGAGAACCTCTACACCCTGGAGGATAAGTTTCCGGACCTGCGGGACGAGGCCTCCCCCACGCAGCGGGTCGGAGGGGAGCCGCGGGAGGATATGGGCTCGGTCGAGCACCCCACTCCTATGCTCAGCCTCAAGGCAACCTATGATGAGGACCAGATAGAGAGGTTCCTGGAGAACTGCCGGCAGCGGCTTGGCGAGGAGCCGGACCTGGTCGCCGAGCCCAAGTACGACGGTCTCTCCGTCGAGCTTGTCTACGAGGATGGGAACCTCTCCGTCGCCTCCACCCGCGGCGACGGGAGGACTGGCGAGGACGTGACCGCCAACGTGCGCACCATCCGGGAGATTCCGCTGACCTTGCTCGGCGGCGAAGAAGAGGTGCCCGAACATCTTGTGGTGTGCGGCGAAGTTTACATGGACAAGGGCGAGTTCGCGCGGGCTCAATCAACGACGCTCCGAGGCCGGGGAGGGCACCTTCGCCAACCCCCGCAACGCCGCCGCAGGATCGCTGAGGCAGCTGGACCCGAACGTAACCGCCGAACGGAGCCTGCACGCCTTCTTCTACGAAGTAGCAGAGACGAAGGGTCCCGACCTCGGCACCCAATGGGAGGTCCTGAAAACGCTGCCGGAGTGGGGGTTCAAGGCGAACCTAAAGCTCTCCAAGTGATGCTCTGGTTTCGAGGAGATCCGGGAGTACCACGAAAACCTGATGCGGGAGCGCGACGATCTGAGCTACGAGATCGACGGCGCGGTCTTCAAGGTGGACGACCGCGACCAGCAGCAGAAGCTAGGCATCCGGGCCCGCGATCCCCAGTGGGCGATAGCCTACAAGTTCGAGCCCCTGCGGGCGACCACGAAGGTTAAGGAGATCAGGGTCCAGGTGAGCCGGACGGGGGCCCTCACGCCGGTGGCGGACCTGGAGCCCGTGGGCATCGGCGGGGTCGAGGTCACCCGGGCCTCCTTGCACAACCAGAGCGAGATCGAGCGCAAGGACGTCCGCGTGGGCGACACCGTCCTCGTCGAGCGGGCGGGCGACGTGATCCCCCAGGTCGTAGAAGTCGTCAAGGACGAACGCACCGGCTCGGAGAAAAAGTTCCGAATGCCAAGGAATTGCCCGGTCTGCAACTCCGAGATCATCACGAGCGTGGACAAAAAGCGGGCATACTGCCTCAACTCTGCCTGTCCCGCCCAGGTCCGTGAACGCGTCAAGCACTTCGCCTCCCCAGAGGCCATGGATATACGGGGCCTCGGGTCGAAGCTCGTCGAGCAACTCGCGGACGCGAATCTCCTCGAGAGTCCCGCCTCCGTCTACGGTCTCGACAAGAACGACCTCGCGTCGTTGGAAAGGGTGGGCGAGAAGAGCGCCGAAGGGCTCCTGAGGGAGATAGAAGCGAGCAAGGGCAAACCGCTCTCCCGTTTCCTCTACGGGCTCGGCATCCCTCTGGTCGGCGAGCACCTGGTACGGGTGCTCGCGGGGCGCTTCTCCACGCTGGACGAGCTGATGGAAGCCACCGAGGAAGACCTGCGAAACGTAGAGGAGATTGGCCCCGCGGCGGGCAGCATCGCCACCTTCTTCGCCGACGAGGGGAACCGCCGCACGATCGCGGAGATGAAACGGGGCAGCCTCGAGCTCCCCAACCCCGACCACGGGGGCGGTGGGCCGCTCGAGGGCGTGAGTATCGTGTTCACCGGGTGGCTCGAGCGTTGGTCCCGGAGCGACGCCGAGGGCCTCGACGAGGCCCTCGGCGGAAGGTCACCGTCCGACGTCAGCGGCAACACGGACTACGTGGTGGCGGGACCGGACGCCGGGACCAAGCTGGACGAGGCCAGGGAGAGGGAGGTGCCCGTCATGGACGAGGAAGGATTCGCGAGCTTCCTCAGGGATCGCGGCGTGGACCCCTCGCAGGAGGGATGAGCGGTGCCCGAACTTCCCGACGTGGAGGTCTTCAAGCGCTACGCGGATGCGACCTCGCTGCACCAGAAGCTGGGCTCGGTCGAGGTGCGCAACGCGAAGATCCTCGGCGGCGTCTCCGCCCGTCGGCTGCGGAGCGCCCTGAAGGAGCGCGCCTTCGAGTCCACCCGGCGCCACGGCAAGAACCTCTTTGTGGAGCTCGATGACGGCGGGTGGATGCTCATGCACTTCGGTATGACCGGGAACTTGGCGTACTTCGAAAACCCTAACGACGAGCCTTCTCACAGCCGCGTGCTCTTCGCCTTCGAGAACGGCCACCACCTTGCCTTCGACGACGCGAGGATGTTCGGGAAGGTGGATCTCGTTGAAGATCCGGACCACTTCATCCGGAAGAAGAAGCTGGGGCCGGATCCCCTGGAGCTGGACGCCGACTCTTTTGGAGAACACTTCCAAGGGAGGAGAGGGGGCATAAAGGCGGCGCTGATGAATCAGCAGATCGTAGCCGGCATCGGGAACATCTACTCGGACGAGCTCCTGTTCCAAGCTCGTCTCCACCCTCGGGCGAGCGTCGAACGTCTCGACGGCGAGGCCCTCGATACTCTACACAGGGGGACGCACCGGGTGCTAAAGACGGCGATAGAGAGGAGCCAGCCCGCAGGAGCTTCCGGACTCTTTCTTGCTGTCGCACCGGCAAGAGGGGGAGGAGTGCCCGCGGGGTAACGGCGAGATCCGAAAAACCAAGGCCGCCGGACGGACCGCTTACTTCTACCCTGCGCGCCAGCCCGAAGAACGGTAGCCGTCGGATGCGAGCGAGGTGAATAGCAATGGCCAGGAAGGCGGAATGGGAGAAACTCAAGGAACGATCCGCAAAAAGGTTCGGCGAGGACTCGGTCTTCGGGGAGGGCACCCTCGGCTCCCGGCTCGCCGTCGTGGGAGAGGCGCCCGGCAAGCGGGAGGTCGAGGAGGGCCGCCCGTTCGTGGGCAACGCCGGGAGGCTGCTCGACGAGCTTCTGGATGAGGCCGGGATCGAGCGCTCCAAGGTCTACGTGACCAACGTCGTCAAGGTTCGCCCGACGAAGGAGAAAAACGGGCGCACCCAGAACCGTCCACCGCGGGCGGGCGAAATCCGTGAGGGGATCGAGGTTCTCGAGGAGGAGCTCGGCCTCATCAAACCGCGCGCCCTGGTACTCCTCGGCGGCACGCCGGCGAAGGCCCTGATCAAGAAATCCTTCACCCTCAAATCCGACCGCGGCGTCCTGTTCGACTCGGAGCTGGGATTCCCCGCGCTCGCAACATACCATCCCGCCTACCTGCTGAGGCTCGGGGGCGTAGGCAGCGAGGACTATGACCGCTTGAGGGGCCAGGTGGTCGAGGACCTCGGCGCCGCGTGGCAACGCGCCAGCGGCGACGGGTGAGATGGACAGTTCTCAGAGTACACTCGCGACAGGACCGATCGGACCGAACGGAGGCGGCGTGGAAGGCCAACAGATACGGGTCGAAGGTACGTTGAAAGAGACGGACGATGTCGGAGTCAGGCGAAGGTACGACACGAAGTACGTGTTGCTCGACGAGAGCGAAGGTGGGATCTCTTACGCCCTGAAGAGAGATGCCGAGGACCTGGGCAGGTACGCCGGACGGTACGTGAGGCTCACCGGATTTCCGGTGGAGGGCTTTCCCGTAGAAGCGGAAGAACCCGGCTACATCAGCGTCACGTGGGTCGATTAGCAACCCTGTGCAGGGGGCCCCTATCCGATCCATCTCGCTTGGGATCCGGGGGCGTAACCCAGGTAGCGGGTAAACCAGCCGGCGGTGAGGCGCGCCACCTCCTCGAGTTTCCCCGGCTCCTCGAAGAGGTGGCTAGCTCCTGGCACGATCACCAGCTCCTTCTCTGCCCTCATCTGAGCAAAAGCCTCGCGGTTCATGCCGATCACGGGCTCGACCTCCCCGCCGACGATGAGCAGCGTCGGCGTCCCCACGACCGGAAGGACGTCGCCCGCCAGGTCGGGACGTCCACCGCGGGAGACGACCGCGCCCACCGCCTCGGGACGTTCGGCCGCAGCGGCTAGGGCGGCCCCCGCCCCCGTGCTGGCGCCGAAGTAGCCGACCCGGAGCCCTCGCGTGTCCGGGTTCTCCGATAGCCAGTCGGTGGCGCCCGCGAGCCTGTCGGCGAGCAGCCCGATGTCGAAGCGCAGGCGGCGCGTCTCGAGGTCTACCTCCTCCTCTTCGGGCGTGAGGAGGTCGATGAGCAGGGAGGCCAGCCCCGCCTCGCGCAGGGCTTCGGCGACGCGGCGGTTGCGGGGGCTGTGCCTGCCAGAGCCGGTGCCGTGGGCGAAGAGCACGAGCCCGCGAGCGCCCCCGGGGATGGCCAGGTTCCCTTCCAGCTCCACCGGACCCGCCGCGACCCGAACCTCGATCTCTTCCACTGGTTACGTCCTCCTTTCCGGGCCGCTCGCAGCGCGCTCGTCCCGCTCGTGAGTAGCGCGCTCGAGCAGCTCGACAACCTCCTCGTCGGGCACCTGGTAGAAGTCTCCATACCAGAGGCCGATGGCCGTGAGGTCGGAGGGTGCCTCCAGGCAGACGAGCTCGTCGACCTCCGAGCGCAGCGTCTTTGCGGTCTGGGCGGTGCCCACGGGCACGGCCAGGACCAGGCGCGGGCTCGCGTAGGCGGAGGAGGGCCTTGACCGCCGCCAGGGCCGTCACGCCCGTCACGAGCCCGTCGTCTACCAGTATCACGATCTGTCCCCCGACCTGGGATTCGGGACGCCCTTCGCCGCGCAAGAGCGCCAGGCGTCGCCCTATCTCCTCGATCTCTTTCTTGGCGATCCGCTCGATGTACTCTTCGGGGACGGCCAGGTCCTCTAGGGCCTCCTCGTTGAGCACACGCACCCCGCCTGGACCACGACGCCGACCCCGAACTCGGGCTGGCCGGGAGCGCCGAGTTTGCGCGCGACGAGGACGTCCAGCGGGGCCACCAAAGAGAGGGAGATCTCGTACCCCACCGGAACCCCTCCCCGCGGCAGGGCGAGGACTATCGGGTCTGCGTCGCGGTATCCGGAAAGCCTCTCGGCGAGCCTCCGTCTGGCGTCTTCCCTGCCCTTGAACGAACCCCCGCCTCTCACACTGGGCTCCATTCTTTCAACCTTTGACCACGATCGGGGGCCTGAGGAGGGCCACCTTCTTCCCTATGCCCGCCCCGTCCGTCGTGTCGACGACCTCCGTTGCGTCCTTGTAGGCCTCGGGGGCTTCCTCGTCTATGGTGGCCCGGTTGGCCGCGCGAATGATGAGCCCCCTGTCCTCCTACTCCCGTCTGAGGTTGCGGCCCTTCGCCGCCCTTTTCGCGGCCCGGCGGCCCATCTTGCGCCCGGCGCCGTGTGCGCTTGAGCCGAAGGTCTCGCTCATGGCCCCCTCGGTGCCAGCCAGGACGAAGGAGTAGCGCCCCATGTCCCCCGGGACCAGGACCGGCTGTCCTACAGAACGGTAACGCCCGGGCAGCTCCTCGTTGCCGGGGCCGAAGGCGCGGGTGGCGCCCTTGCGGTGCACCAGGAGCTCGCGACCGTCGTGCTCCTCGAGCTTGGCGTTGTTGTGCGCAAGGTCGTAGAGCACCCTTATGTGGTGGTCCTCCGGGTCGAACCCCGCCGATGCGAAGGCCTGCCGCGTGGAGTGGGTAATGAGCTGACGGTTGGCGAAGGCGAAGTTGGCCGTCGCCATAGCCCCGAGGTAAGCTTCTCCTTCGGGACTCCTTATGGGGGCGGCTGCGAGCTGCCTGTCCTCGAGCCCTGTTCCGTACCTCTTGGCGCCCTCCATGCAGCGCTCGACGTACTCCTGGCAGACCTGGTGCCCGAGGCCCCTGGATCCGGAGTGGATCAAAACCGTGACCCGTCCTTCGGAGAGGCCGTAGGCCCGGGCAGCCTCCTCGTCGTAGATCTCGTCCACATACTGCACCTCGAGGAAGTGGTTACCCGAACCCAGAGTTCCGAGTTGGGAGAGGCCACGCCGGTAAGCCCTCTCGGATATCGCCCCAGGATCGGCACCGGGGAGCCGTCCTCTCGACTCTGTGTTCTCGAGGTCCTCCGCCTCCCCGTAGCCCCGCTCGACGAGCGCGCCGGCCCCTTCGGCCAGGACCTCTTTGAGGTCCTCCCTTGCGAAGCCTGTGTCCTTACGGCCTTTGTCCACGCCGGACGGTATGCCCTCGTAGGGCGCGTCGGCCAGGCGGTTCTTCCGTGGGTCCTCCACCGTACGGCCCCCGCTCGGGTCCACCTCCTCACGGCTCAGCTCGGAGACGAGGAGCCGCACGCCGCAGTTGATATCGAATCCGACGCCGCCGGGGCTGACCACGCCTCCCTCCTCAGGGTCGAAGGCCGCGACCCCGCCTATGGGAAAGCTGTAGCCCCAGTGGATGTCGGGCATGGTCAGGGCCGGCTCTACTATCCCGGGAAGCGTCGCCACGTTGCAGATCTGCTGTAAGGAAGCGTAATTCTCGGACTTCAGGTCCTCGAGTATGCGCTCCGAGGCGTAGAAGGTCGCGTCCACCCGCATCTTCGCTTCTCTGGGTATGCGGTACTTGAACCCTGAGACGTGCTCTATGTTCATCAGCCCTTCCTCCTCGGCGGTGCGCCGCTTACGTTACACATCCAGGATCACGCGGGCCCGCCAACCTTCGTCCCCGTGCGTCACCTCGAGATCGTGAAAGGTCGCGCTCTTTACCTCGCCCTGCCAGCCTTGAGCTTCGAGGTCAAGCGGGACGCCCCCCAGACGCGCTTCGAGGGAGAAGCCTTCCTCGCCGTCCTCCTGAATCCGGAGAGCGGCGCCGACCGGTACGAATCCGTCGTTTTGCACGAGGAAGACGAGCTCGTTGATCCAACGCACCAGGAGAGTCTCGCGGTCGGGGGCCGCCAACTGCACGACGCGCCCTTCCTCTCCTTCCTCCGGCAGCCGCTCGAACATCGTCAAGAGCAACGCCCGCCTGGCCTCGTGGAAGAGGCCCTCGTGCGTCGGGGCCCCCAGCTCCAAGCCGACGTCCGCCGTGTGGTCCAGCATCCGGATCATCGCGCTCCGGGCGGAATGACACGCGCGACGACCTGCCCGCCCGTGCTTCCCACGATGCGCCCCGTCATGCGCGTCCTCCGCCCTCGCTCGCAGCCATCTCGCCTGGTTCGTTGGTACCCATGCTACGACTGTCACTAACGTCGCCACAGTAGCTTCCATTCGGGGCATGGATCAGCATCGTCTTACCGGATGTGAGGTTCACTGTAACTACCAGCGGTATTGGCGACTCGAAGTGGAGGTTCGGTGTGGTACCGGGCAGGCCGCTCTCCGAAGCGCTACGCTACCGGGTGCACGTTCGTGGACCAGGCAAAGGACAGATCGAGCTGGATGCCTGATCGACGAACCCCGAAAGGAAGGAGCACCATGTCCGACGCGGCGCGTCTGGCGATCATGTGCGGGTTACCGAAGAGCGGCAAGACCACCTATGCCAGGGGCTTGCAGGAGGCCGGATGGGTCAGGGTGTGTCCCGACGACGTTCGCCGCGCCCTGCACGGTCGGGCTCACCACCCGCCCGCCGAGCCCCTGGTGTGGGCGAACGCCGAGCTGACGGTGAGGGCCTTGTTGTTGGGCGGGCACGCGGTCGTGGTGGACGCGACCCACACAACCGAAAGGCGGAGGGCGCCGTGGCTCGGGGTCGCCCGGGATCACAAGGTGCCCATCGAGGCGTTCGTGCTCGGGACATCGGCGGCCGAGTGCCATGGGCGCAACCGCGACTCTGCCGATCCCATACCCCTTGAAGTGATAGACCGCATGAACTGGCAGTGGGAGCCCGGCACCGAGGAAGGGATCGCCGTGCGGTTCATAGACGGCGACGGCACGTAGCAATGAACTCGTGGACTGGGGCCGATCGGCACGGCGCCTGGTGCGGCGCTCGCGGTGTACCCCGCCTGTATACTTCGGGGCATTCTCATCCCGCGCGGAGGGACGGACCGTTTCTTCGGCCTCTGTTCGGGTAAACGTATGACCAAGATCCCGGCAAGTGCGTGAGGCACTCCGCTCCTCATGGAGGAGCCGACGGAGCCGGTGGAAAGCAACCGCGATCAGAGAGGGTTAAGAGACGTGGCCAACAAGCTTGACAGCAAGGTGGCGATAGTAACAGGAGCTTCGAGCGGCATAGGCGAGGCGACCTCCGAGGCGCTAGCAGCGGAGGGTGCCACGGTGGTCGCCGCCGCGCGCAGGGAAGAGCGGCTCGCCGAGCTCAAGGAGCGCGTCGAGGGCGACGGCGGCACCCTCGCGATCGTCCAGGCCGACGTCACCGACGAGGGGCAGGCGCACGACCTCGTGCGGCGCGCGGAGGAAGAGTTCGGGGGCATGGATATCCTGGTCAACAACGCCGGCGTCATGCTGCTCTCCAAGGTCGAGAAGGGCCTCTCGGACCAGTGGCGCCGGATGTTCGACGTCAACGTGCTGGGGCTGCTCTACGCCACGGACGCCGCCATAGGCGCGATGCGGCGCCGCGGGGGCGGGCACGTCGTCAACATCTCATCGGTCGCCGGTCGCCGTACGCGGCCCGGGAGCGGGGTCTACTCGGGGACGAAGTTCGCCGTGAACGCCATCTCCGAGGCCCTGCGACAGGAGTTGATCGAGGACAAGATCCGGGTGACGATGGTGGAGCCGGGGGCCGTAGAGACGGAGCTCGCCACTCACATCACCGACGAGGAGGCCCAGCAGGGGGTCCGGGCCCTCCACGAGCTGGACATCCTCCAGGCCGAGGACATCGCCTCCGCCGTGGCCTACTGCGTCACCCGGCCCGGGCGGGTGAGCGTCAACGAGATTCTGATCCGCCCGACCGAGCAAGCGTACTAGCATCGTGCGGTCCGTTCGGAGGGGGACTTAAGACGAGCCAGCGAGGAAGGACCGCGATCGACAGGCGTGTGCTAGAGCTCGACGGCCGTAGGATAAGCTACCTCCAAGCGGGCGAGGGACCTCCCGTGCTTGTCCTGCACGGCACGTTCTGGAGCCGCGTCTAGCGGCCGGTCGTAGCCCGGATCGCCGGGGAGAGCGAGGTCTTCGCGCCCGACTACCCAGGCTTCGGCCGCTCCGGCGGACGGCTCGGGCCCGAGAAGGCCGCGGTGCCGAACCTGGCCTCGCTCGTCCTGCGGTTCGCGGACGCCTTGGGGGTGGGGGAGTTCGCCGTCGCCGGCCACGACATAGGCGGGGCGGTGGCCCAGCACCTCGCGGTCTTCGGGCGAGGCCGAGTGACGAAGCTCGCGCTCCTCAACAGCGTGCTCTACGACTCCTGGCCCGTGCCCGCCGTCTCCCGCTTTCGCGATCCGGATCAGGCGCAAGGCATCACCCCGGATGAGCTGGTGGACCTCAGGCGCGCGTCGTTACGCAAGGCCCTCGCGAGGGAGCTCTCGGCCGCCGAGGAAGAGGAGTACCTCTCCCCGTGGCGCACCGAAGACGGCACGCGCTCGTGGACGGCCATGGCCGCAGCCGCGGACGCCCGCTACACGACGGAGCTCGTCGGGCCGCTGCGGGAGCTGGGTTTGCCGACGCTTCTTTTGTGGGACGAGGCGGACGAATTCCAGCCCATCGGGTACGCGGAGCGCTTCGTAAGCGAGGTGCCGAACACCCGCCTCGTCGCCTTGGCCGGCGCGCGACACATCCCGATGGAGGACGATCCCGAGGGGGTCGGAAACGAGCTGGTGCGCTTCTTCGGCAAATAGATAGAGCGTACTCGCGGTAGAACGAGGGAGGAGAGATCGACTTGTTGCGCCATCCACCGCTCGCCACCGATGCGTGGGCTGCCGGAACCGCGGCGCCTGACGGGGTTTCCTACGGCGACACGGTCAGGCGCGGGGGTCGGAAGACGGTCGGGTACGGTGCCCCGAGCTCGGAGGAAGGACGCGGCGTTTCCGTTGCTAGGCAAGCGGAGCATCTCGCCTCCTCGATGCCTAGGATCGGGCCGCGGAGCCCCGCCCTCGTCGGCCACGACGACTTTGGCGGGATGTTACGATGACGCTAGCAGCGGGAGCCCTGCTCGTCCTTTTGGGCCTGATCGGCGTGGCTTACGGCGTCTACGCCATCATGCGAGGCGGAAGAAACCAGGAAGGAGGCGGCCTGGGGCCCATCCCCGAGTGGACCATCCACGCGGTGGCGGGTATCAGGATGCTGATCGGCGGGGCGGTAGCCATCTTCCTCGGGGGCGTGGTGATACTAGCCTCCCACTCCGGTTGAACCCCGCCCAAGTGTTGGAGAGCGGATGATGGTGGCGCCGATCCCACCCGAGAAGCACTTCACAGAGAACGATACAACCGGCGAGTGAAGGAGAACGGCGTGGAGTTCGATGACAAGGTAGCCTTGATAACCGGAGCAAATCGCGGCATCGGGGCGGCGACGGCCGAGCGCCTGGCTGGCGCAAGAATCAAGGTCGCGATCGGCTACGGGCACGACGAGGAAGCCGCCGAACGGGTGATCGAAAAGATCGAAGCTTTGGGAGGACGGGCAATATCGGTGGCCGGCAACGTAGGAGATCCGGCGCAGATAGAGCAGATGGCTTCGAAGGTCGATTCCTCACTCGGGCCGGTGGACATCCTCGTCAGAGCAACGCGGGAATCGCCCGCACCCAGACGTTGGAGGACATCACGGTAGAAGACTGGAACGAGGTTATGGAGGTCAACCTGAGGCCGGCGTTCTTGCTCGCCAAACGTCTCACGCCTGGCATGCGAGAGCGTGGATGGGGGAGGATGATCCTCGTCTCTTCGGTTGCGGCGTTTACCGGCGGGATCATCGGCCCCACTACACGGCTTCGAAGGCGGCCCTGATCGGCCTGGCCCACGCGCTGGCGAACCCGCTCGCGCCGCACGGCGTGACCGTGAACGCGCTCGCCCCCGCCCTCGTCGGGACGGAGATGCTATCCGGCGACGCGGAAAACCCGGAGCGAGCTCGCCGGTAAGATACGCGTCGGTAGGCTCGGCCGACCGGAGGAGGTCGCCGAGGCGGTCCTCTTACTCGTCTCGAACCCGTACATCACGGCGCAGACCATCTCCGTCGACGGAGGAATGTACCCTCGCTAGAGCGGTGCCCCCGAACCGCACGAAAGATCGGTAGGTACACGGCTCCGGTTCTTGCCTTCCATCCGAGGGTCTATAAGCGGCATGAGTAAGCACCTCGAAAAGGCTACCCGCGACGAAGGTTGGGAGCGGCGCGGCGCGTCTCCGCCAACTACCTGCGGGGGCTGTACACATCGGCGCGCGGCAACGCCGCGGCCTACGGCTACTCGGTGACCATCACGGCATCCTTCGGCATCTTGAGCGCGGTCGTCGGCACGTCCCGGTGGTGGAGATCTTCGCTTTCGCGGGCGGGGCCCTGTTGGCGTTCGCGCTGGTGGAGGCCTTCGTCTCCGGGGGCTTCAGGCACGGCCTCAGCGACGAGCCGAGCGAGGTAAGGGCCCTGGGCGGCTCCATCAGCGTTTTTTCCGTGGGCCTGTCGCTCACCGCCGCGCTGGCGTCAGGTTCTTTGGTCGGCGGGTTCGCAGCCTGGCCGTTAGGCTCCTTCCTCGCAACCCTGGCGTACCTGCTCCCGTTCGCGTTCGAGATTAACCTAGCTACTGGTTCGGCGGCCGCGCAGCAGTTCGGCCAACCCTAACTACAACCTGACAAGCTGAATTGCTGACATGCTAACGTGCTCTAACGATTGCGCAGCGCGTCGATGAGCTCGTCCTTGTTCATCTTGGAGCGTCCTTCGATGCCGAGCTCCCTGGCGCGCTCCTCTAGGTCTTCCTTGGACTGCCCCTCGCACTTGGGCGACTGGCCGCCACGCTCGCCCGCGGACTGGCGGTCCGTGTTGGCGATCCTGATCGCCTTCTCCTTGCTCGCCTCTCCTCGCGCAGCTTCTCGTACGCTCGTCGTCCTTGGTGCTCGGCCCGTGGTCCTTGGCCATGCCGGTACCTCCTTGCTCGATTCTGTCTGGTAATAAGCTTTACCTGGAACGCCGCAGCTTAAGTCCCTCAGTAGGGCCGGCAACGTGCACCTTTCGGACCATTTTCGGTCACACGTCCGCAAGCCTGTGTCAGGAGACACGGGAAGTGAAAGACGGCTGGAGTATCCGTATTGGCGGAAGGACGACCACCGCCGGGCTGCTGCCGACGGGAAGCTCGGGGAAGAAACGGAGCCGCACCGGTCAGAGAGGCGAGGGGGCCGAGGTGGCGAAGCAGGACTACGAAGAGAAGTACACGCACCCGGAGTTGAGGAAGCGGATCAAGGAAGAGATCAAAGCCTCAGACAAGGGCGGCAAGGAGGGCCAGTGGTCGGCCCGCAAGTCCCAGCTCCTCACCCAGGAGTACGAGAAGCAGGGCGGCGTCTATAAGGGCGAGAAAGATCAGTCACAGAGGAACCTCGAGAAGTGGACCGAGGAAGATTGGCAGACCAAAGAGGGCGACGCCGACGCCCGCCAGTACGGCGAGATCAAACGCTACTTGCCCAAGAAGGCCTCGCTACTTGCCCAAGAAGGCCTGGGAGAACATGAGTGAGGAGGAGAAGGAGGAGACGGAACGGAGTAAGCGCGAAGGCTCGAAGAAGGGCCGGCAATACGTCTCCAACACCGACGAGGCGAAGCAGGCCCGCAAGGAGGCCACCACATTGCCGCTGAAGAACTACGATGACCTCGGCGTAGAGCAGGTAGAGAAGAAGGCAAAGGACCTCTCCAAAGACGAGATACGGGACCTTCTTGATTATGAGAAGCAGCACAAGAACCACAAGACACTCGGTGAAGCGCTGGACCGCAAACTCTAGAGGGTGTTATGAACTTTGGCTCGGGAACGGTACCATCTCGGTATGGATACTCGAAAACCATGAAAACCATACCCGAGCGACGTTTCCGACGAGGAGTGGGCGTTCGTCGCCCCGTACCTGGCGCTGGTGCGCGAGGA
>JBKPOM010000051.1:0-37696 GCA_046733115.1 Actinomycetota bacterium
ACTTTAGCCACGAAACTTCTCCTGTGCTAGGATACCGGTCGAATTTGGGGACCCCGGAAAGCGCGATACGCAAGCCTTCTCCGGACGTCGGGCGGTGATTGTACCAGATTACCGACGTTAGCCTAGAGCGGGAGAGGACCGCTCACGGGCTGGTCTGCCGGAAGCCCGATGAGAGGAGCGATGGAAGGTCTTTATCGATGGCGGTAGAGGTGGCCCTCATGGTCGCCGCGGCCCACACGGCCATCAAAGCGCAGGTCGCCAGGATCAATGACCTCAACGTCTACCCCGTGCCCGACGGCGACACGGGCACGAACATGCTGCTCACCCTCGAGTCGACGCTAAACGAAACGGAAGGCAAGACCTACGCCGGTCCAGAAGAGGCGAGCAAGGCCGTAGCGAGGGCCGCGCTGATGGGCGCGAGGGGCAACTCCGGGGTGATCCTCTCGCAGATGATCCGGGGCGCCTCAGAGGCGCTGGCCAGCCGTTCGTCCCTGGACGCCGAAACATTCGCAGCTGGCCTGGAAGGCGCCCACGAGCGGGCCTACTCATCCGTGCGCGAGCCGGTCGAGGGCACGATGCTCACCGTGATAAAGGATGCGGCCCAGGCGGCCAGAGAGAGCGTCGAAGCGGACGTCGATCTACCTTCCGCGGTCGAGGCTGCGCGGCGGGCGGCGCACGAGTCCGTGCGGCGCACCCCCGAGCTTCTTCCGGTGTTGCGCGAGGCGGGGGTCGTTGACGCGGGCGGGCTTGGCGTGGCCGTCGTTCTCGACGGCGTCTACGCCCGTGTCACCGGTCAGGAGATAGAGGTTCCCGAAGAGGTCGAGGACGATACGCCCGACCTCGAAGCGATCCACGCCCAGGAAGAGGCCTGGGGCTACTGCACGGAGTTTCTGGTCGACGACTTCGAAGGCGACGCGGGAGAGTTTGGGGAGCACATCTACGCCTCGGGCAGAAGCGTCTTCGTGGTTGCGGACGACGACTTGGTGAAGGTGCACCTTCACACCCAGGACCCGGGCAAGTCCCTCTCTTACGCGGGCCGGTTCGGCCGTCTCGCCGGCGTGAAAGTGGACGACATGGAGGCCCAGGTTCGCTCCCACGATGCGGAAACGGCCGGGAGCCCTGCAGCCGTCCTGGGTGTCGTTGCGGCCAGTCGCGGGGCGGGAAACCGCGCGCTCTTCGAGCAGATGGGCGCGGTCGTGATCGAGGGCGGGCAGGGCGAGAACCCGAGCGCCGCCGACCTCGCAAGGGCCGTCGAAAAAACGGGGGCCTCAGCCGTCGTCGTGCTGCCGAACAACAAGAACATCGTCCCGACCGCCGAGCAGGTCGGTGAGCTTGTCGAGGCGGAGACGCACGTGGTGCCCACGACGAGCATAGCCGCCGGGCTGGCCGTCATGGTCGGGTACGACGCGGAGGGCGAGCCTGCCGGGGTCGTCGAGGAGATGCGTGAGATCTGCAATTCCCTCCGTGCCGCCGAGGTTACGGTGTCCGTGCGCAACGCCCGCTTCGGAGATCGTGAGGTTCCAGAAGGGGCGTACATCGGGTTCTTCGCCGGGGAGCTGATCGCCGTCGAGGAAACCGCCACCGAGGCCGCGCTCGTGCTCGCGGGGAAAATAGCGGGCGAAGGCGCCGACTTCCTGACGCTGCTGAAGGGCGAGGAACTCACGGAAGACGACCTCGAAGCGATACTGGAAGCTATCGAGGATCTCGACGAAGAGCTCGAAGTCGAGGTCAGAGATGGCGGTCAGCCGCTCTATCCGCTGCAGATGGTGGCAGAGTGACGACGGCGGTTGTAACTGACTCGACCACGAGCCTCGCCCCCGGGGTTCTGGAGCGGCCGGACGTCAGGATGGTGCCGCTAACGTTCCACTTCGGCTCGGACGAGACCTACACCGACAAGGTAGGCATGTCCAACGCGGAGTTCTACGAGCGGCTGCGCGACTCCGACGTGTTTCCGACCACCGCGCAACCCGCCCCCGGTGCTTTCGTGGAGACCTACGAGGCGCTCTCCGACTACGATGACATCCTGGTCCTCACCCTTTCGGCCGAGTTCAGCGGCACCTACGACTCTGCCCTGCAGGCGGCGGGGATGGTCGATCGTCCCGTCCATGTCCTCGACACGAGGACCGCGGAGATGGGGTCGGGTTTGATCCTGCTGGAGGCGCTCCGCTGTATCGACGAAGGCGGGGATTTCAAGGAGGTCAAACGCGTCGCGGAGAAGGCCATCGCAGGGGTGAACGTGCTCTTTGCGGTGGGTACGCTCGAGTACCTGGCCAGGAGCGGGCGCATCGGCAGGGCGCAGCGCCTGGTCGGGACGGCGCTCGACATCAGGCCCGTGCTGAAGATAACGGATGGAGAGGTCGCGCCCTTCAAGCGCACCCGCGGACGCAAGCGGCAGATGGCCGCCATAGTCGACGAGGTCAGGCCCGCCGTCGAGGCCGGGCGCCCGCTCTACTTCGGGCACATCGCGGCGCCTGAGCTCGTCTCCGAGCTCGCCGAGAACCTCGGCGTCGAGGAGAAGCTCCTCGCCGAGATCGGCGGCGTCGTCGGGTCCCACGTCGGCCTCGGAGCCTATGGCGTGGCCCACCTCTAGAACCGGCGCACCCGGGGTTACGCTCCCGGCTCGGACGACCCTGACGGACCTCCGTTCGAGGCCCGTGGTCGAGCTTCCCGGGGTCGGGTCGCGCATCGAATCCGCCCTTGGCGACCTCGGCATAGCCTCGCTGGCCGACATGATCTCCCACTACCCGTCCAGGCACGAGGACCTCTCCAACGTCAAGAGGATCTCCGACCTGCGCGTCGGGGAGAGGGCCACCATCTTCGGAACGGTCGTCTCCACCCGCCCCGTCGGCAAGCCCGTCAGGGGCCGCGCCCCCGGCTTCTCTGCTCAGCTCTACGACGGCACGGGCTATATTCCCGTGACCGTTTGGGGGAGGAGCTGGCTCCTCAATCAACTCCACGCCGAGGTGCGGGTGGTCGTGTCTGGTGAGGTCCAGGGCCGCTACGGCATCCAGATAGCCGCCAGGAGCATCGAGGTGATCGACGATCGGTCTGGCGACGAGGGGCCGCACGCCGGGCGTTTCGTGCCCGTCTACCCCGTCAACAAGAACATACAGACCCGCAGGATGAGGACGCTCATTCACCGCGCCCTCGACGTGGCGGGCCGCATCCTCGACCCGCTGCCGGCCGAAGTTCTCAGGCGCCACAACCTGCCCGATCTGCACGACGCCATCCACGAGGTCCATTTCCCGACGGAGCGGGCGCGCCTCAAGGCGGCGATGCGGCGTCTCGTTTTTCACGAGCTTTTCCTGATCCAGGCCGGCCTCGCCGCCCGCAAGGCGCGAGTGGAGAGGACGGAAGTCGGCGGCCGCCACCGCGGTAACGGTAGCCTCCTCAACCCGTTCCTGAAGAGCCTCTCCTTCGGTCTCACAGTAGCGCAGGAGCGGGTCATCGGGGAGGTCCTAGGCGACATGTGCAAAGAGAAACCGATGCGTCGCCTGCTGCAGGGGGACGTTGGGAGCGGCAAGACAGTGGTCGCCGTCGCCGCGCTCCTCACCGCCGTGGAGGCGGGGGGACAGGGCGCGATCATGGTCCCAACCGAGGTCCTCGCCGAGCAACACTACCTGTCGATCTCCTCCGCCCTCGCAGACCTGCCGGTCAACGTCTTTCTCCTGACGGGCTCTCGAGGCGCGGCGGAGCGGCGTACCGCCTTGGATCAGATATCCACTGGCGAGGCCCACGTCATCGTCGGTACGCACGCCCTCATCCAGAAGGGCGTGGATTTCAAAGAACTCTCGCTCGTCGTGGTGGACGAGCAACACCGTTTCGGGGTGGGCCAGCGCACGGTCTTCCGCGAGAAAGGGACGACGCCGGACACCCTTGTCATGACCGCCACCCCCATACCGAGAACGCTCTCCCTCACGCTCTACGGCGACCTCGAGGTCTCCCTCATAGACGAGTTGCCGCCGGGTAGAAAACCTGTCGAAACCACGATCGTCGATCCTGCTGAGCGCCTGGGAGCTTACGAGGAGGTGAGGCGAGAGCTAGAGGAGGGTCGGCAGGCCTATGTCATCTGCCCTCTCGTCGAGGAGTCCGAGGCCCTGGAAGACGTGCGGGCAGCCGAGGAACTGAGGGAAGAGCTTGCCGAAGAAGTCTTTCCTGAGAGACGGGTCGGGCTGTTGCACGGCAGGATGAAGGCCCAGGACAAGCGCGATGTCATGGCGCGTTTTCGGGCCGGGGAGATCGAGGTATTGGTAGCGACCGTCGTGGTCGAGGTCGGCGTGGACGTGCCGAATGCGAGCGCGATCGTGATCGAAGGTGCCGAGCGCTTCGGGGTCTCGCAGCTCCACCAGCTGAGGGGCCGCGTGTGCCGCGGCCTCCATCGCCCGAAATGCTTCCTGGTCGGCGCCCCGAAGACCGACGACTCCGAACGGCGCCTCGAAGCGCTAGCCGAACACCAGGACGGCTTCAAGCTTTCCGAGGTGGATCTGGCCATCCGCGGCGAGGGGACGCTCTTCGGGAGCCGCCAGAGCGGGATGCCCGACCTCAAGGTTGCCAAGCTCCTGCGCGACGTGGGCGTCCTGGTCGAAGCGCGGCGCGAGGCGTTCGCCCTCGTCGCCGAGGACCCCACGCTAAAGCGGCCCGACCACAGGCCGCTGAGGCGTGAGATCCGGGAGCTCCTCGGCGCCGATGTCGAGTGGCTGTTCAAAGAGTAGGTAGTAGGGACTTGCGCGACTCGCTGCTCGCCAACCTTCACTCCACACCTTCGGGAGCAAAGCGACCATGAGGGTGATAGCCGGTTCGGCCCGGGGCACCCGTCTGGCGCCCGTCCCTAAGGGCGTGCGGCCCACCGCAGACCGGGTGCGGGAGAGCCTCTTTAACTCGCTTGGACAGTTCTTCGAAGGTGGGGCGATACTAGACCTATACGCCGGGACTGGTGCTCTGGGGATAGAGGCGCTCAGCCGCGGTTTCGACCGGGCCGTCTTTGTCGAGCGCGACAGGAAGGGCCGGGCCGTGATCTCCGAGAACCTGCGAAGGACCCATCTTCTAGAGAAGGCCGATATAGTCGGTGGTGAGGTCGAGGCCGTACTGGCAACCCTCGAAGGGCGTAGAGAAGCCTTCGATTTGATCTTCGCGGACCCACCATATAGAATCGCTGCGGCGGAGGTCGGGGTTATCTTGCACCAGCTACGTTCTCTGCTCGCGCCCGGAGGAAGGGTTGTGATCGAGAGCGGCGAGGCTCCGGCTGAGGTCGCGGGAGGCAGGAAAGGGGTCACGCGCCGCTACGGCGGCACGTTCATAACCACACTTGGGCGGTCAGAGCTGACAATGATCGTGGCTGTGTGTCCCGGTAGCTTCGACCCCGTAACCACGGGCCATCTGGATGTGATCCGGCGTGCATCGAAAATTTTCGACCACGTAGTGGTGGCCGTCGGGGCCAACCGCCGCAAGCAGGCGCGGCTCTCCGCCGTCGAGCGGGCGCGGCTGATAGAAAAGGTGACCGCCGACGTGGAGAACGTCTCGGTCGAGGTGATGGAAGGTCTCCTGGTGGAGTTTGCCAGGGAGCAGGGTGCGCGGGCGATAGTGAAGGGCCTTCGGGCCGTCTCGGACTTCGAGTCGGAGTTCGAGCAGGCGCAGCTCAACCGGACGATGTTCCCCGAGCTGGAGACGGTCTTCATAATGGCCTCGGCCGAGCACAGCTTCCTCTCCTCCAGCGCGGTCAGGGAGATAGCCTCGCTGGGCGGGGAGGTGCGCGGGCTCGTGCCCGACGGCATACTCGAGACCGTGACGGAGATATATTCCGGCAGGGACGATAAGATACAGGGATCGTAGGCGAAGGATAGCGAGTAGAAGATGGACGTACTGGTACTGATAGACAGGTTGGAAGAACTTGTCGAGGACGCGCGGAGCTTCCCCGGTTTCGGCAACACGGCGATGATCGACAGGGACGCCGCCTTCGACATCATAGACCAGATGCGCCAGACCATCCCCGAGGAGCTCAAGCAGGCGCGTTGGATCGTGAAGGAGCGCCAGGCGATGCTCGACGAGGCGCGCAGCGAGAGCGACCGCATCATCCGCAGCGCCCAGGACGAGGCGGAGAAGATCACCTCCGAAGAAGAGGTCCTCAAGAGGGCCGAGAAGAGGAGCGCGGAGATAATGGAAGACGCCCGCCGCCGCGAGCGCGAGATACGCCTGGGTGCCGAAGACTACGCCGACGAGGTCCTCGCGAACCTGGAAGACAACCTGGGCAAGCTGCTCGAAGCCGTGCAGCGCGGCCGCACCAAGCTGCAGGGCGTCCAGGAGCAGTAACCCGCGGTAAACTAGCCACCATGAAAAGTTTGATCCCCCTCAGGCTACCCGGCGCGGAGGTCGGGGACAGGCACGAGGAAAGTGCCGGGTTCTCCGTCGAACCCTTCGACCTCTACGGGCGCCGCCACGAAGTGACGAAGGCCGAGGCCGATATAACCGTCACCCGCCTCTCCGAAGGCCTGCACCTGGACGTGCTCGTCAGGACAACGGTCTCGACGACCTGCGACAGGACGCTGGAGCCGACCGAGCTCGAGCTGGAGTTCGGCGACTCGGAGCTCCTTTCGGGGCCGGATGACCCCGAGCTCTCCGTCCAGAACTGGACCCTCGACCTGGCCCGCTACGCGCAGCGTGCCCTGCCGACCGAGGTCCCGATGCAGATCTTCTCGCCAGACTCGGAACCCGTGCAGCCCGAGGACGGCGACGACGAGGTCGACCCGCGCTGGCGGGGCCTCGACGGCCTCAACGTCTCGGCGTTCTAAACCGTAAGCTATTAATAACCGGGAGGTATTCTCATGGCCGTTCCAAAGAAGAAGACGTCGCGGGCGCGCAGAAACCAGCGCCGGGCGCACCACGCTCTCACGAGTCATAGCCTCGTGGCCTGCCCAAATTGCGGCGAGCCCCACGTCCCGCACAGGGTCTGCCGCGAGTGCGGGTACTACAAGGGCCGCACCGCCGTCGCCCTAGAAGACGTCTAGCCGAGTTCCCGCCGGGGACCGCCAGTGCGTATCGCGGTAGACGCCCTCGGCGGAGACAACGCACCGCGCGAGATCGTCGCGGGCACCATTTCCGCCGCGGGCGGGTTGCCGCAAGACGAGTTCGTCCTGGTCGGGAAGCCGGAGACGCTAGAGCCCGAGCTGGGGGAAGATCTCCCAAGCAACATCTCGGTACGCTCCTCGGGCGACGCCGTGGGAATGGACGAGGAACCTTCAGTGACGCTAAGGGCCAATTCCGACGCGAGCGTCGCCGTTGCGGCATGGATGGTCCGCGATGGGGAGGCGGACACACTGTTCTCCGCGGGGAATACTGGCGCCACGGTCGCGGCGGCGCTGTTACGAATGGGGCGCATCGAAGGCTGCCGGAGGCCGGCGATCGCCACGATGCTCCCATTCCCTTCGCCGGTCATGCTGCTCGACGCGGGGGCCACAGTCTCGTGCAGGCCGCAAGATCTCCTAAATTTCGCTATTCTTGGGGGCGTGTTCGCGAAACGTTACTTCGGGCTTGACGGTGAGGCGCGGGTCGGGCTCGTCAACGTCGGTGAGGAGCCGGGGAAAGGCAACGACCTCGCCAAGGAAGCGTATCATCTCATGGATGAATCCGGCGTTCGTTTCGTGGGGAACGTCGAGGGCCGAGACATCGGACGCGGTGTGGCCGACGTGCTCGTGACGGATGGCTTCACGGGCAACGTGGTACTCAAGACGGCCGAGGGCGTGGCGCGTGAGATCCTGCTCATGGTCCGAAGCGCTATCACGGGCGGCGTCTTGAGCAAGCTTGCCACTGGCATCCTGCGTCCGCGCCTGATCGGGGTGCGGGACACGGTAGATCCCGAAAACTACGGGGGTTCCTTCCTGCTCGGCGTAAACGGGGCGGTCGTGATCGGTCACGGAAACTCCCGCGCAAGGGGCGTCGAAAACGCCTTGCGGGGTGTCTCCCGCGCCGGAGACGGCCTGACGGAGGAGCTGCAGCGCGCGATCTGGGCGAACAGCGCGCGCTTGTCAGAGGGCAGGCCGGGTTGAACGGCGCGGCCGGCAGGATCGTCGGTGTTGGTAGGGCGCTCGGGAGCAGGGTCGTCACCAACCACGACTTGGAGAACGTCCTCGACACCACGGACGAGTGGATCTCGACACGCACCGGCATCAAGGAACGCCGCTTCGTTGCAGAAGGCGAGAACGCCGCGACGCTCGCCATCGACGCGTCCAAGCAGGCCCTGGAACACGCCGGCGTCTATGGCCATTCGGTCGACCTCGTCATCTGCGGCACCTCGACCGCTCCAGAGTCCATGCCCTCGGTCGCTTGCTTGGTAGGTGAGGAGATCGGGGCGCCGGGCGCGGGCGCGATGGACGTGGCAGCCGCGTGCGCCGGGTTCTCCTACGCGGCCTCCGTGGCCTCATCCATGATCCGCTCGGGCGCCGCGGGCAGGGTCTTACTCATCGGGGCGGACGCGATGAGCACCATCGTCAACCAGAAAGAACGCTCTACAGCGGTGCTTTTCGGCGACGGCGCCGGGGCCGTCGTGCTCGATGCGGGCGACGGAGAGTCCGGCTTCGTGGACCATATCCTCGGGGCCGACGGTAGCGGAGCGCCGCTCGGGCGGGCCGGCCACCCCGGCGACGACGAGAAGCTTTTCCAGAACGGCCGCGAAGTCTTCAAGTTCGCGGTCAGGATATTGCCCGAGATGGTCGAGAAGCTTCTCTCCCGCAACGGGCTGTCGCCTGAGGAGGTCCAATACGTCATTCCCCACCAGGCGAACGCGCGCATAATACGCTCGGCAATACGGAAGATGGAGGTGCCCGACGATCGGGTGGTGATCAACCTCGACAAGTTCGGGAATACATCGGCGGCGAGCATCCCCCTCTCTTACCCGGATATTTACGGTGCTCTAGAGCCGGGGAAGTACGTCGTTACCGTCGGCTTCGGGTTCGGCCTGACGTGGGCCGCGAACCTGTACAGGATCTAGGCGTGGCCAGTAGCATGGAACGGGCCGTGGTCTTTCCGGGACAGGGCAGCGTCGGCTGTGAGATCTCCGGCGACGCCCGCGAGGCCGTCCTGGACTACGCAGGCGACGAAGAGGTGCCTTACCAGCTCTCCGTCTACGCCAGCTCCGTGGCTCTCCTCTACCGCCTGCGGGATGCCGGCATAGAGGCCGACGTGGTGGCCGGCCATTCGCTCGGCGAGTACGCCGCCGCCCACGCTGCGGGAAGCCTGGGGCTCCGAGACGGTGCGCGGCTCGTGGCCGAGCGGGACCGCCTGATGAACGAGGCGTCGAAGGAGAACCCCGGGGGGATGGTAGCCCTGATCGGCGCGGACGCCGACGCCGTGGCCGAAGCCGCCGAGAAGTCCGGCGGCGCCGTCGTCGCCGCGAACTTCAACACCCCGCGCCAGACCGTGGTCTCCGGCCGGCTGGATGCACTGGATGAGGTCACGGAGGGCCTGCGAGGGCGCAAGGTACGCTTGCAGGTGGCTGGTGCTTTCCATTCTCCGCTTATGGCGGAGGCTGCTCGCGAGATGGATAGCTTGCTGGAAGCGGTCGAGTTTGATGAACCCGATATCCCTATGGTCGGGGCGACGGATGGGGCTTTGTTGACTACGGCGGGCGAGGTGAGGGAAGCGTTGCGAAACCAGATGCTTTCGCCCGTGCGCTGGGTGGCTGTGGTGGAGCGGCTGCTGGAGTTGGGGGTGCGTGAGATCTTCGAGGCGGGGGAGAACGGGACTCTGTCCAGGATGCTGCGGGACTTCAAGAGAAAAGACGTCGAAGGTAGGGCGGCCGCGGAGGTCCTCTCGTGAAGGCGCCACTTGGTCCGGCCGAGATAAGGCAACTCATCCCGCACCGCTACCCCTTCCTCCTGGTAGACAGGATCGACGAGCTCGAACCTGGGGTTCGGGCCTTAGGCGTCAAGAACGTTACCCAGAACGAGCCCTTCTTCCAGGGCCACTTCCCCGACTATCCCGTCATGCCCGGGGTGCTCATCATCGAGGCGATGGCCCAGGTTGGGGCCGTCGGCGTCATGGTGGGCGGTGACCACAGCGACAAGCTCGCGCTCTTCGCAGGCATTGACGGCGTCAGGTTCCGCAGGCAGGTCGTCCCCGGCGACGTGCTAACGATGGAAGTAGAGATAGTACGCCTCAAGGGCAGGGTCGGAAGGGGCAAGGGCAGGGCCACGGTCAGTGACGAGCGCGTCTGCGAGGCCGAGCTCATGTTCGCGTTCGCGGGCAGGGAGGAGATCCCGTGATCGAGGAAGGACGCGTCGCTATCGTCACCGGCGGCGGAAGGGGTATAGGCCGCGCCGTGGCCCTGCGTCTCGCCAGAGAAGGCGCAGACGTGGCGATCTCCTACCGTTCGAACGACGAAGCTGCCGAGAAGGCGGCGGAGGAGGTACGGACCGCCGGGATGCGGTGCGAGACCTTCAAAGGCGACGTTGCATTGCAGGAGGACGTCGAGGCGCTGGTCAAGGGCGTGATTGAGGCCTTCGGCGGGATCGACATCCTGGTCAACAACGCTGGCCTGACGCGGGACAACCTCATGATGCGCATGAAAGAAGAAGAGTTCGACGACGTGTTGAATACCAACCTCAAGGGCACGTACCTGTGCACTCGGGCGGTCTTGCGGCCGATGATCCGGGCGAGGTGGGGGAGGATCATCAACATCTCTTCCGTCGTCGGCCTTGTGGGGAACGCCGGTCAGGCCAACTACGCTGCCTCCAAGGCAGGCATCATCGGCTTCACCAAGAGCGTGGCGCGGGAGGTGGCTCAGCGCGGCATCACGGCCAACGTGGTCGCGCCGGGCTACGTCGAGACGGAGCTCACGGGCAATTTGCCGGAGAAGGTCAAAAACCAGATCAAGGGCCAGGTGCCGGCCGGCAGGTTCGGGGAGGCCGAGGAGGTTGCGGAGGTCGTCGCATTCCTCGCGGGCGAGGGCTCGGGATACGTTACGGGCCAGACCGTAGCAGTGGACGGCGGTATGACTATGCAGTAGGGCGTTTTCGGTTTACACTACGCGCTATCGCTGGGTTGGTTGTAATTTGCATAAGTCTTCGAGAGGAGAGACGGTTTGGATCGCGAAGAAGTACTCGGCAAGATTCAGGAGATCACCGCCGACAGGTTGGGGGTAGACGAGGGCGACGTGACGTCCGACGCCTCCTTCCGGGAGGACCTGGAGGCCGACTCGCTGGACCTGGTCGAGCTCATCATGGAGCTCGAGGAGCAGTTCGGGATGGAGATCCCGGACGAGGAGGCCGAGAAGATCACCACGGTCGAGGAGGCCGTCGACTACGTGATGGAGCACCAGGCCGCGTGACCGAGCCCGCCTCCAAGGGGAGGGCGCGCGCGCTCATAACAGGGACGGGGGCCGTGACGCCCCTGGGGACAGGGACGGAAAACTTCTGGGATGCGGCCCTGCACGGCAAGAGCGGCATCGGGGAGATCACGCTCTTCGACCCATCCCCCTATCCCTCGCGCATAGCCGGCGAGTGCTGGGGCTTCGACCCTACCGACTTCGTCAGCAAGAAGCAGGCCCGCAGGATGGACCGCTACGCCCAGCTCGGCATAGCCGCGGGCATACAGGCGGCCGAGAGCGCGGGGATAGTCGACCTCGTACGCGAAAAGCCCGAGCGGGTCGCCATAGTGATGGGCAGCGGCATCGGGGGGATCTCGACCTGGGAGCGCGAGTACAGGATCTTGAACGAGCGCGGAGCCGGAAGGGTCAGCCCGTTCCTGATCACTATGATGGTCCCGAACATGGCCGCCGGGCAACTCGCGATCGCGCTCGGCGCAACAGGGCCAAGCCAGTGCCCGGTTCTCGCCTGCGCTACGGGGGGCGAGGCGATAGCGGAGGGCCTCGAACTGATCCGGCGTGGCGATGCCGACGTGGTGATCGCCGGCTCCTCGGAAGCCCCGATAACACCTCTCTCGATGGCCGGCTTCTGCGCGATTCGCGCGGTGAGCCGCCGCAACGACGAGCCCGCCCGCGCGAGCCGTCCCTTTGACGAGGGCCGCGACGGCTTTGTGATGAGCGAGGGCGCCGGAGCGGTAGTGTTGGAGAGCGAGGAACACGCCGAACGCCGTGGCGCAGAGTCGATCTCAGCCGTCGCAGGCTACGGCCGTACGACCGACGCCTACCACGTTACAGCCCCTGACGAAAAGGGCCGCGGCGTGGAACGCGCGATGGTCGCCGCGTTCGAGGACTCGGGACTCGACGCCGGGGACATAGGCCACGTAAATGCCCACGCCACCGCCACCCCGACCGGAGACGGTCCCGAGACGAGAGCTATATCGAGGGTCGTGCCTCACGCTCTGGTGTCCGGCACGAAGTCCATGACAGGGCACTCTTTCGGGGCCGTCGGCGCTACGGAGGGCATCATGTGCGCACTAGCCCTGAAGCATAAAGTCGTGCCTCCTACCATCAATTTGGAGAAGTTGGCCGACGATTGTGAGGAATTGAACTACGTTGGAAGCGAGGCCGTCGAAGCGCCGGACCTCAAGGCTGCCATTTCCAATTCCATGGGATTCGGCGGTCACAATGTCGTGATCGCGTTTACAAGTGTAGAATAGAGCACGAGATGTCTATAAGGGACCTCATAGCGATCCTTCCCGAACCCTTGAGGCAGCGCTCGCTGACCCATCCGAGCGTCGCCGACCCATATGAGTCGAACGGCCGGCTCGAGTTCCTCGGCGACTCCGTCTTGAACAGCCGCGTCGCCGAGCTCGTCTTCCACGGCTACCCCGAGCTGTTGGAGGGAGATCTCACGCGCATCAGGGCCCATCTGGTCAGGAAGTCGTTCCTCGCCACCGTTGGCAGGAGCGAGGGCATAGAGGAGATCATCGAGAGCTCCGTCATGAACGACTCGGTCATCGCCGATACCGTCGAGGCGATAATAGGGGCGGCGTACCTTATAGATAGGGATCTCGTGCTGAGCGCACTAGATGAGATCTTCAACCCCGCCGAAGTCGACACCGACGAGCTGCGCGACTGGAAGACGCTTCTTCAGGAGACGCTCCAGGCCGACGGGCTGAGGCCGATATACCGCGTGATCTCCAAGCAAGGTCCCGCACACCGGCCAAGCTTCACCTCCAGGGTATCAGTGGAGGGAAAGGAAGTCGCCACGGGCGCGGGTAGTTCCATCAAGGAGAGCGAGCAGACCGCCGCCCGAAACGCGTTGGAGATCCTGGGCATCCGCCCCGTCCCACGCTCCACCGTCGAGGTGCACGTCGGAGCGTAGCGTTTCAGCATTTCGCCCGACCAGCAATTCAGCTTCTTCTCGAAAATTAGCCGGCTAACTATTCACAACCCATTCTGAATAGCCTGTTGACCTCTACCCATTAGCAGGGTGCCAACAGCTTCATACCAAGTCTGTCTGAAATGGATCGCTTGTGGCTGTGGAAATGCGGAATTCCCGCGAACGTCATTCCCGCTAAAGCGGGAATCCACGACTAGCGTAAGTCGTGGCCCTTGCGCGGCGACGTTGCCATACATCCGGACTTGGTATCACAGGAAAAAATGCCCGATCAGATTGGGAAACCTGCCTCTTCCTCCAGGGAAAACGGCGCCGCTATCGTGAGCACATCAACAAGGCGGAGACGAAGACCAGGGGTTAGGTAGAAGGGAGTACCGATGATCGGGGTACGTTGGTGTGGACGAGCAGGTCGACAAAGACTTCCATCGCGCGCTGCGGAGGGCGTCAATTCACCGCTTGAGGGATCGGGTGTTCCGGCGTTCGGCCTACGGTGACGTGCTTTCGTTTGAAGAAGCCAGGGGCGCCCTTACACGCTGGAGCCAGGCTTACCAGGGGAGGAGGACCGTCGAGGTCGAGAAGATCGTTGGCAGCGTCAGTAGGTGCCGGGATTTAGACGAATCCTTCCTGCCCGTCAAGGTCAGTATGAGCGGGAGGTGGGGCCGCGTCGATTGGGCGAATCACCAGGGCGTCGAGTTGCCCACGGTGAGCCTCTACAAGATAGGCGAAACGTACTTCGTGCGCGACGGCAACCACCGGGTTTCCGTGGCCCGCTACCACGAGGCCGCGGCGATAGACGCCGAGGTCGTGGAGATTAGAGGGCGGATGCGCACGGACGTTGCGGGTCTTGCAGCTCGTCAAACGCCGATTGCTGCTTGAAAAACAGCTGCGGGCTAATCGAAAGGAGCAGAGCATGATGTACTACGCGAGCTTCGACTCCCCTCGCGATCAGGGAGCACAACGGGGGTGTGCTCAAGGAGGTCAGCAAGCTGCTTCTCGAGAAGCGCCTGCGGGACAACCGCCAGCCGCGATCCGGCCGCCCTTTCGCCTTCATCCTCAGGAGGATACTGTCTGTGCCGCGCTAGAGTCACAATGCTTTGAAGTACCAAATCTTGTAGACTGAAGCTTGTGACAAAAAGAGCAATCACACATGGCCGAGGACTCGGCGGATTGAGCCGCCGCACCGCTGCATGGTTGGCCTGGTCGTTGTGTGCGGTGTGCGTGGTGCTCATTGGGCTCGCCCTCGTACTCGACTTCATTACGGAAGAATACCCTCTCGATGTGGGCGGATTGAGGTACGATCCTGGCTTCGCTGTGCTCACGGGGGTGCTGTCGCTGGCGTACCCGGCGGTTGGCGCGCTGATCGCCTCGCGGCTACCTTCCAACCCGATCGGCAGGATCTTCTGTGGCATGGGACTGCTCTACGTAGCGCAGCGCTTCACGACCGCGTACGCGGACAACGCCCTGCTCCAGAGTTTCGTGTTTCCCTGAAGCGAGGTCGCGGCCTAGTTCTCGACGTGGATAGGGTTCGCTAATCCTACCCTGGGTGTGTTCTTGATGCTGTTGTTTCCCGGCGGTAGCCAACGTCTCGGCGGTGGCGGATAGTGGTATGGGTTACGGTCCTGGGAGCCGCGTTGACCGCACTCGCGACGGCTTTCATACCCGAAATTTTGTATACCCATCGGTATGTAGATAACCCCTTCGAGGTCGTGGGGGTCATCGGAGGCACCCTGACGACCTACGGATTCATTGGAGCCTCACGTTTTGTCGGTATGACGCTGCTGTTGTTGAGTAACCTCGCCGCACTTGTCTCTCTCGTCCTCCGGCTGCACCATGCGAGGGGGAATGAACGCCGGCAAGTCAAATGGTTCATGTTCGCCGCTGTGCCATTAACCGCCCTACTTAGCTTGATCGAACTCGACATGATCGTCGGCAATTTCTCCATCGACTTCATGTTCCACCCGAAATACCCACTGTATGAATAGAACTTCTTACTGCCCGTTACCTATTTGTCCGTGTTGACCCTGCTCGCCGTTCCGGTGTTCACTTACATCGCCATCCTCAGGTACCGCCTCTAAGACGTAGACGTGGTCGTCAACCGCACCCTGATCTATGGCGCACTTAGCGCCTGCGTCGTCGGGATTTATGTGCTCGTGGTGGTTGCGCTCGGGACGCTGTTCCAGGCGCGGGGCAACCTCGTCGTCTCGCTGTCGGCCACGAGCCTCGTGGCCGCCCTGTTCCAGCCGCTTAGGGGCAGGCTTCAGCGCGGCGTCAACA
Organism: Actinomycetota bacterium; assembly: GCA_046733115.1. GTDB lineage: Bacteria > Actinomycetota > Rubrobacteria > Rubrobacterales > Rubrobacteraceae > Rubrobacter_D. The sequence goes on from JBKPOM010000051.1 coordinate 15,528, forward strand.
GGCTGATGTACGGCGAGCAGGACGACCCGTACGCAGTGATCTCGCGCCTCGGAAAGCGCCTCAGGCAGCACTCGAGCCCGAGGCGGTGCTGCCGACGGTAGTGGAGACCATAGCCCAGGCCCTGAAGCTACCCTACGCGGCCATCTTGCTGGAGGAGGAAGGTCGGTTCAGAACAGCGGCGGCCTATGGGTCTCATACGGCGGAACCAGAAGGTTTGCCGCTCGTTTATCAGAGGGAGGAGGTCGGGCGCCTGGTGCTCTCTCGGACGGCACCGGGAGAAGAATTCTCGGACGCGGATCGCGGCCTGCTTGAGGATCTCGCTCGGCAGGCGGTGGTCGCGGTACACGCCGTGAGGCTCACCGCCGATCTGCAACGCTCGCGCGAACGCCTGGTCGCGACGCGGGAGGAGGAGAGGCGGCGCCTGAGGCGGGACCTCACGACGGTCTGGGCGGGCAACTTGCCGGCTTGAACGTCCAGGTGGGAACGCTCCGTCGCTTGATCCCGCAAGATCCCGCCGCCGACGACGAGATGGCGGCGGAGCTGCGCGAGGAACTCCGCGGTGCCATAGCGGACATGCGGTGCCTGGTCTGCGACCTGAGGCCCCTGGCCCTCGATGATCTGGGCCTCGCGAAGGCGCTGCGACGCTTCGCCGAGCGCTACGGTTCCGACGGCGATCAACCGCGCGTGTCGGTGGAAGCTCCCGCGGACCTTCCCAACCTCCCCGCGGCCGTCAAAGTGGCCGCCTATAGAATCGCGCAGGAAGCGCTCACGGACGTGGCCGTCACGCGGGGGCAAGGACATGCGTCGTGCGGTTCGCCGTGGATAGAGATCTGGCGCTCGAGATCGTCGACGACGGCGCCGGCATCCCCGCGGGGCGTAACGCGGGCGTGGGCCTCTCCTCGATGCGCGAGCGCGTCCGAGCCCGGAGGGAGCTGCGTCATCCAGTCTGTTCCCGAGGGCGGTACCCTGGTTCTCTTCGGTCTACCGCTGGCCAACGGGTGAGCAACTTGGACAAGCTACGCATCCTGATCGCCGAAGACCACCCACTCTACCGGAAGGGCATGATCTCCCTGCTCCAATCCATACCCGAGTTCGAGGTCGTCGGCGAGGCGGCCACGGGCGAAGAGGCCGTCGCACGCACTACGCAACTGCAGCCCGACGTGGTCTTGATAGATCTGCAGATGCCCGAGGTAAACGGCATAGAGGCCACGCGAAGGATCCTGCAGGAGAGCCCGAACGTCCGAGTCCTGGTGGTAACGCTCTTCGAGGACGACTCTGTGTCCATGGCACTGAAGGCAGGCGCGCACGGGTACGTCCTCAAGGACGCCGACGAGGAAGAAATGGTGCTCTCGATGCGGGCGGTCGACCGCGGCGAAGCAATCGTCAGCCCCGCCGTCGCCACCCGCATCCTCGTCCACTTCTCCAAGCCCGCCGTACTTCCCCAGGTCTTCCCAACCCTCACCGGCCGCGAACGCGAGATTCTCAACCTCATAGCCTAAGGCCATCCCAACCCCTCGATCGCCAAACAACTCTCCCTGAGCACGAAAACCGTCGGCAACTACGTCACCCACATCTTCACCAAACTGCAGGTCGCAGACCGCGCCCAGGCCATCATCCGCGCCAGAGAAGCAGGGCTGGGATAGAACAGCACGCTCCGGCTTCGCCAACGCTTGTCAGCATTTCAGCCGGTCAGCACTTCAGCCTACTTCGGAGATAGTTAGCCGGCTAACTATCGGAGTGAAGCTTTATGCAAAGTGGGATCACGGGCATCCGCGGGCCGCACCGTAGTCGTCGTGGTTGACAGGCTGACTCGCTGAAATGCTGACCGGCTGATAGCTATTTTGCTGCACTTTTCTTCGTGCGTTTCGTGCGAAAGTTGCGTAAAATGCCAATTCAGTGCTGTCGGCGATCTATATCAAGGGTTTCAAGACGTTCGCCCGTCCGGTCAGGATGCCGCTGGAGGGGGGCATCACTTCGATCGTCGGGCCGAACGGGTCGGGGAAGAGCAACATTACCGACGCCGTGCTTTTCGCGCTCGGGGAGCAGAGCCCCGGGGTGTTGCGTGCCGGGTCGATGGGGGATGTGATCTTCTCGGGTTCCGAGACGCTGCCCGCGGCGAGCGCGGCGGAGGTCACGCTCGTGCTTGACAACGAACAAGGCAGGATCTCGCTCCCTTACAGAGAGGTTTCGATTTCGCGGCGCATCTCGCGCTCGGGCGAGACGGAGTACAGGATCAGCGGCTCCCGAGCCAGGCTTGCAGACGTTCGCTCCGTGGCCGGCGAGATCGGTCTGGGGCGGCACAGCATCCTGCGCCAGGGCGCCGTCGATTCGATAGTGGCCGGCGGGGCGGCTGCGTGCCGTCTCGCGTTGGAAGAGGCTGCCGGGCTCGGGGTTTTCAGGAGGCGGCGCGTCTCGGCAAGCCGGCGGTTGGAGAAGGCTGACGCCCAACTGGAGAAGAGTCGCCAACTCGAGGCGGAGCTCGAAGGGCAGTTGCGGAGGATAGAGCGGGAAGCCAAGGCCGCCCGCGAGTACAGGAAGATCGAAGCCCGCTACCGCGAGCTGTCCCTGGCACACCTGTACAGGATAGCAACGAGAAAACTGGACGGCCTGAGGCAGAAGTCGGAAGAAGCCGTGGCGCGGGTCGCGAAGCTCGCCGAACGCGAGCGGAAGATGCGCGAAGAAGAGCGGACGGTCGAACAGCGGTTGCGGCACCTGGAAGACGACCTTAGACACACTGAGCTGATGCTCGAGGCGCTGGAGAACGGCGTTGAGGACCTGCGGACCGAGGCCCTGCGCTCCGACAGAACAGTCCTACGCATCGAGGCCGGCCGGGGCCGCGAGGGAGAGAGACGGCTAACCATCTCCCGCCTCGGTGACGAGCTGGACCGGACCTCGCGCACCGTGCAAAACCTGGAAGCAATGTCCAACGAGCTAGAAGCCGGGCGCGCCGAGAAGCGGGAGGAGTCGGACCGGTTGCAGAAGGCGGTCGCGCGGGCTCGGGAGCGGAGCACGTCGGCCGAACGCGAGAGGACGAAGCTCTCGCGGGAGCTCGAGGGCCTCCGTGCCCGCATCGCCGGGTTGGCCAACGATAGCGAAACGAGCTTGATGTCCGTGGAGGACCTCGCGCGGCTAGGGGCTGCGATCGAGACCCTCGAACGGATAGATGATCGGGGGCTTGCGGAGAGGAACCGCGGGTTGCGGGACGATGTCAATGGGGTGCTCTCGCGCGTGGAAGGGTACTCCGAGGAGATCAGCCGTCGCCGGGGCGCGCTGGCGGCGGCCGCCGGGAGGGCAGAGTCGAGGGTGCGCGCGTTGCGGGAGGCCGCCCCGGCCGGCTCGGGCACGCGGCTCTACGAGGTGATAAGGGCCCGCCCGGGCTACGAGGTGGCTGTCGAAGCCGCCCTGGGAGAGTACGGCGCCGGAGTGCTCGCCGAGAACCTGGACGAGGGGATGAAGCTCCTTTCGCACGCCGAACCCGTGGCCGTCCGTCTGGACGCCAGGGCCATGGCGGCGAACGGGACCGTGCCAGGAAAACCCCTGGTCGAGTGCGTCGACGTCACGGACCAACGCTACTCTGAAGCCGTACAGCGCTTGCTCACGGGCATCTTCGTCGTCGAGCGTCCCGGCGACGGGGCAAACGCGAACGGCTACGTGGCCGTCACACGGGACGGCTTCCGCCTCACGCGCACGGGGGTGAGCCTCAGGCCCGGCTCGGGCAACTTCGCCCGCGAAGCGCGGCTCGCCGCCTGGACGGAACATCTCGAAGGGTTGAAGAACGGTCCCGGTGGACTGCTTCACGACCTGAGAGAGGACCTGTCGGACGTATCGGTCCGACTGGATAAGCTCGCGGGGACGGTCCGGGATCTCTCCTCCCTCGCGAGCCGCGCCGCCCGCTCGCAAGCCGTGATCTTACGCGAAGCCAGACGCCGCAAGACCGCCGCAGAGACCTCTCGCAAGGAGATCCTTGCGCGCGAGCAGAAGTCCGCGGCCCTTTCGCGCGAAGCGTCCGAGCTGGAACATGCGCTGGCCACAGCGACGGAGGCAACGGAGCGTGCGGGCTGCGAACTGGCGTCGGCCACGGACGCCGCCGACGCGGCGCGCATCGCGTTCGCGGACACTGACCGCAGGGCATCGGAGCTGAGGGCGACGCTCGTGGGGGGCAGAAAGCGGCAGGCGGGGCTCTCCCGTAGGCTGGAGCGGACGCGCTCGGTCGAGACCGACAGGACGGAGGCAGTAGCCGGTCGCGCCTCGCAGGCTGCGAGCGAGGCCGTAGCCGCGGTCAGGGCGCGGAGGAATGTCCTGCGGAAGGTCAAGAGCGAGACTACCGAAGCGCGGCGCCGGATCTCCCACGAACGGACTACCCTTTCGCGCAGGGCCGTCGACCTCGCGGGCGAACTGGCAACCGCCCGCGCGCAGGCCGGGATCGTCGCCGAGGAGGTGTCGAGGGCCGAGACCTCGGCCGCCGAAGCCGGCGGGGAGATACAGACCGAGTGGGGCGCCACCCTGGAGAGCGCATGCCTCGAAGCCGAAGAGCACGGCGAGAACACGGACAAAGAACGCCACGCCCTAGCCCGCCGACTCAAGCGCTTCCGAGACGTAAACCTCCTCGCCGTCTCTCAGGAAGAGGGCCTGCGCGAACGCTACCAGTTCGTCGCGTCACAGAGGGCCGACGCCGAGGGCGCCGCCGCCGAACTCAACTGCATAATACGGTCGGTGGACGCGGAGATCGAGTCGCGTTTCTCGGAGACGTTCGCGCGGGTTCGCGAGGCGTTCGGGGAGATGGTGCCGCGGATGCTTGCCGGTGCGTCCGGGGTTCTGGAGCTCTCCGAGGAGGGGGTGGAGATCGGGCTGCGGCTCGGGAGGAAGGGCTGGCGTCCTTTGCGCGTTCTGTCCGGGGGGGAGCGGGCTCTGCTCGCGCTCTCGTTCCTGTTTAGCGTGTTTCTGAGCAGGCCGGGGGGAAGTTCGGTGGCCTTCTGCATCCTCGACGAGGCAGAGGCTGCGCTCGACGATCTCAACCTGGCCAGATTTCTCTCTGTGGTAGACTCTCACCGGGCAAACGGCCAGTACTTGCTGGTCACCCATCAAAAACGGACGATGGCCGCGGCGGACGTGCTCTACGGGGTACTTCAAGACGCCTCCGGGGCCACCACTGTAGTATCGAAGCGTTTGCAGGGAGAGTAAGTAGTCGCCTATGGCGCGTTCGTGGCGTAACTTTTTCAGGAAGAGCACAGACGAAGAGCCAGAGAAGGGCCCGGCGGTAGCAAGCGAGCCGGAGCCCGCTGCCGAAGACGTCGAAGAAGGCAACGGCCACCACCCGGTGGAGCTGGCGCCCGCCGACGGCGTTCTCGCCGAGGACGTACCCACCGCGGAAGAGGTGCAGGCGGAGCGCAAAGAGCCCGCCTCCGAGGACGTGTGGGAGGTCGAGCAGACGGCGCTTGGCGAGGTGGAGGAGGCGCTGCCGGAGCCAACACCCGTCGAGGCTGAGTCCGACGCCGAGGCCGTTGTCGAGGCGCAGGAGTCGGCGGGATGGTTTGGCAGGCTCAGACAGGGCCTAAGCCGCAGCCGTGCTTCCTTTCTTGGCCAGCTAAACGCTGCGGTCGCCGAGTTCAGGGACGTTGACGATGAGGAGTTCTGGGAGAGGGTCGAGGAGATCATGATCTCCTCCGACGTCGGAGTTCCGACCACGGCGAAGCTCGTCGCCGAGCTGGAGCAGGAGGCGCTGGAGAAGAACATCACGAGCGGTACCCAGTTGCGCGAGCTCATAATCGAACATGCCACCCGCATGCTCGAAGGGCCGGTGGAACTGGATATCTCCCACACGCCGACGGTGATCCTGATGGTCGGCGTGAATGGGACCGGAAAGACGACGACCATCGGGAAGCTCTCGCGTTTCCTGCCTGGGACCGCGATGTTCGCCGCCGGGGACACCTTCAGGGCCGCGGCCATCGAGCAGTTGCAGAGCTGGGGAGAACGGACGGGTACGCCCGTGGTCGCGCGCGAGCGTGGCACCGACGTGGCCGCCGTCGCCCATGAGGCGATACACGCCGCCAAGCGTGAGGGTACGGACGTGTTGCTCATCGACACGGCCGGCAGGTTGCACACCAAGGTCAATTTGATGGCGGAGCTGGACAAGCTGCAGCGGGTCGTGCAGCGCCAGCTTCCCGGCGCGCCGCACGAGGTCCTCATGACGGTCGATGCGACCACGGGGCAGAACGGGCTCAGGCAGGCCCAAATGTTCAAGGAAGTTGCTGGTCTGACCGGGATCATTCTAACCAAGCTCGACGGGACGGCAAAAGGCGGTATCGCGCTCGCCATAGCCAACGAGGTCGGGGTGCCGATCAAGCTCATCTCCGTCGGAGAGAAGGTGGAGGACCTGCACCCGTTCGACGCGCGCGAGTTCGCGGAAGCATTGTTTGGAGATTTGTAGATGTTCGATACGTTAGGCGAGAGGCTCAACAAGGCCCTAGACGGTGTCCGCGGCAGCGGGCACCTTACGGAAGATCAGGTAAAGAAGGTTACGCGCGAGATCCGCCTGGCTCTGCTAGAAGCCGACGTGAACTACTCCGTCGTCAAGGAGTTTGTCTCCAACGTGCGCGAGCGGGCCACGGGGGCCGAAGTCTCGAAGGCGCTAAGCCCGGGCCAGCAGGTCGTCAAGATCGTGGACGAGGAACTCGCGAACCTGATGGGCGGGACCGCCCACAAGCTCTCGTTCGCATCGAGGCCGCCAACGGTCGTGATGCTCGCGGGCCTCAACGGCCACGGTAAGACCACGACCGCCGGGAAGCTGGCGCTGTTCGTCAGGAAGCTAGGGAAGAAACCGTATCTCGTCGCCTGCGACACTTATCGTCCCGCCGCCATCGACCAGTTGCAGCAGATCGGACGCGAGCTCTCGGTGCCCGTTTACACGGAGGGTACCGAACCCAAGCCCGAGGAGATCGCGGAGCGTGGGATCAAGGAGGCCAGGGACGGCAGCTACGACTTCGTCATCGTGGACACGGCGGGCCGTCAGGTTGTCGACATGGAGATGATGGAGGAGATCCGTCGCGTCAGGAAGGTGTCGAAACCGCACTCGGTACTGTTGGTCTTGGACGTGGTAACCGGTCAGACCGCGGTCGAAGTGGCGCAGGCGTTCCAGGAGTACGCCGATTTCGACGGGATGGTACTCACCAAGCTCGACGGCGACGCGCGCGGTGGTGCAGCGCTTTCAGTCGTCTCTGTGACGGGGCGGCCGGTCAAGTTCGCCTCCGAGGGCGAGAAGATGGGCGAGTTCGACTACTTCTACCCGGACAGGATGGCGGGGCGCATCCTTGGCATGGGCGACGTGCTCACGTTCATCGAGAAGGCCGAGCAGCAGATGGATCAAGCTGACGCCGAGGCGCAGGGCAAGAAGCTCATGAGCGGCAAGTTCACGTTCGAGGACTTCTTGCAGCAGATGCAGATGATCAAGAAGATGGGGCCTCTCTCGGGACTCTTGAGCATGATCCCCGGCCTCAACAAGCAGCTCAATGACGTCGAGATAGACGACAGGCAGCTCGGCAGGGTGGAAGCGATGATTACCTCGATGACCGTGAAGGAACGTAGAAACCCCAAATTGTTGCAGAACCCGAGTCGGGCGCGTAGGATTGCGCGGGGCTCGGGCGCGACCCAGCAGGACGTCCAGAAGCTCGTCAAGCAGTTCAACGAGATGCAAAAGATGATGCGCCAGATGGGCAAGGGCGGCGGGATGCCGCGTATTCCCGGCCTGTCCGGCCGCAGGTAGAGTGGGATTTCGAGAGGAGATGGTATGGCGGTAAAGATCAGGCTCGCGAGGCACGGTTCCAAGGGCAATCCCTTCTACAGGATAGTCGTGGCCGAATCGCGCAGCCCGCGCGACGGGAGGTTCATCGACAGGATCGGGACCTACGATCCGCAGCCGGAGCCTTCGGACATCAAGGTGGACGAGGAGAAGGCCAGGGAGTGGCTCAGCAAGGGGGCGCAGCCTACGGAACAGGTGCGCAACCTGCTGAAGATCTCCGGCGTCCTCTAACCCGCCATGGAGACGCTCGAGAATCTGTTGCTCGTCCTTGCACGCTCTCTGGTCGATGAGCCCGAGAGGGTCGAGGTCTCCGGGATCGAGTCGGATTCGCGGGTCGACCTGGAGCTCAGGGTAGCGCCGGAGGACATGGGGCGTGTGATCGGCCGCCAGGGACGTACGATTCGCGCGATCCGTACCGTCGTGAAGGCTGCCTCCGTGAAACTCGGCAAGCGGGTTTCCGTGGAGATTCCTGACTGAAGGGCCGCTTCGCGGCCAGGGAGTAGGGAGTGGGGAGTAGGGATTCGAGAGGGACTACTTCTCGCTCTGGGCTGTATTGGGACGAAGTCGCGGCTCCTGGGCTCGTCGATCCGGTCGCGATCGGGGTGGTGGTCGGGCCGCACGGGGTGCGCGGTACCCTGAGGGTCCGCGCCCTGGGCTCGGGCAGGCACTTGAGGAAGGGCATGGAACCTTTTGTCGCCGGCGCAAAGCGCCGTATCTTTGCCGCTAGAGAGACCCCGAAAGGGTTTTTGGTAGACGTGGAAGGTATAGGGAGCAGGGAAGACGCAAGCTCCTTGAAGCGTAAAGAACTTTTGCTCGACCGCTGCGATCTCGACCCGCCGGGAGAGGGCGAGTTCTACGTGACCGACCTCGTCGGATTGACCGCGATCGACGATGCGGGTGAGGTTCTCGGCACCGTCGATGACACTTTCGAGACCGCTGCCCACGAAGTCCTCGTGGTCCGTCGAAAGGATGAGGACCTCTACGTTCCCTTCACGCTGGAGCACGTTCCGGAGTTGGATTTGGAATCGGGGAAGGTCGTGATCCGGCCAACCGAAAGCTAATACTATGAAGCACATAGACGTGTTTTGCGTCTTCCCCGAAGCCGTCGACGCCTCCCTGCGGGTCGGTGTCGTAGGCAGGGCGATCGAGAACGGAATCGTCGGCTACAGGAGCTTCGATCTGCGCGACCACGCGGCGGACGGCCGTATCGACGACATGCCTTACGGCGGTGGCGCCGGGATGGTCGTCAGGGTGGACGTGGTGGCTCGGGCGCTGGAGGCGGTCTACGGCGTTCCGCCGCGGGAGGTCAGGCAGGAACGGCGGGTCGTGCTCACCGAGCCGGCGGGGCGCAGGCTCGCGCAGGGCTACGTGGATGAGGTTGCCGCAGGGCCGGATCTAACGATCATCTGCGGGCGCTACGGGGGGACGGACGAGCGGGTGTGGACGGAGCTTGCGACCGAGGCCGTCTCGCTCGGAGAATTCGTGATTTCGGGCGGAGAGATCGTTGCGGCGGCGTTGGCGGACGCCGCGATCCGGCGTCTGCACGGCGTCCTCGGGAACGCCGAGAGCCTGATCGGCGAGTCGTTCTCGGCCGAAGATGTGGTCGGCCCTCCGACGTATACGCGGCCCGCTGTCTGGGATGGAGAGGAGGTGCCCGGCGTGCTATTATCGGGCCATCATGCGAATGTTCGCGCCTGGCGCGAGATCGCGGCGTGCGAACGCACGCGGGCCAGGACGACCGGGAAACGATCGCCCTAGCCGCCCGGGAGTCCACCCACGAGAGGAGATCAGAGTGATAACGAGCGAGAATTTGCAGCAGCGGGACGTGACGTTCAAGCCGGGCGACACGGTGCGCGTGCATTACAGGGTCATCGAGGGTAACCGCGAGCGCGTGCAGGTCTTCGAGGGCCTGTGTATCTCGCGCAAAGGCGGCGGCATCAACGAGACGTTCACGGTTAGGAAGAACTCATTCGGGGTGAACGTGGAGAGGATCTTCCCGCTACACTCACCGAAGATCGCAAAGATCGAAGTCGCCACCCGCGGCGCCGTGCGGCGCGCGAAGCTGTACTACATCCGCGATAAGGTCGGCAAGAAGGCCAAGGTCAAGAAGGCCAAGTAAGACCGAGTATTGTCGCACGCCCGTCCGGCCGGGGAGGCTTCCCTCTACGCCTTCGACGCGGCCTGGATTCTTGACCGCCGTGGCCCGCTCGCCGGGGCCGATGAGGCCGGCCGGGGCGCCTTGGCGGGACCCCTGGTCGCGGCGGCCGTCGTCCTCGGAGAGGGTGAGGTCTCCGGCATCAACGACTCCAAAGCCCTGCGTCCAGACCTCAGAGAGAAGATCTTCGGCGCCCTGCTCCGCCGCGCCGAGGCCGTCTCCATCGTTGCCTTTCCCGCCTGGTGGATCGACCACCACGGCGTCGGCCGCGCGAACCGCGAAGCCCTGACCGGGGCACTCTCCTCTGTGAACGCCCGCGCCGGATGCCGTCTCGCCGACGGCAACCTGAAGCTCGGCCCCGATGTGGAGTGCCTCCCGAGGGCCGACGCAAAGAGCGCGGCGGTCGCCGCGGCGAGCGTGGTGGCCAAGGTCGTTCGCGACGACGCCATGCGCGCCCTCTCCGAGCACCACGCCGGCTACGGGTTCGAGCGCAACCGCGGCTACGGAACTGCGGAACACCGGAACGCGCTCGTAGAACTCGGCCCGTGCCGTGTTCACCGCCTAAGCTACGCAGGGGTGGCACCTGAGCAGTAAGTCGTCCGGAGCGTGGGGTGAGGACCTCGACCTGCGCTGCCTGACCCGGCGCGGCTACAGGCTCGTCGAACGCAATTACAGGACGCGCCGCGGCGAGATCGACCTTATCGTCCGCGATGAAGACACGCTCGTTTTCGCCGAGGTGAAACCACGTCGCACAACCGGCTTCGGCGACCCGCTCGAAGCCGTGACACCCCGCAAGCAAGCCACCCTCCGCAGGCTCGTCGAACAGTACCTCTACCACCGCAAACCTGATTTCGACACCGCATGCTTCGACGAGGTCGGGATACTCGCCAGGCGGGACGGATTGCGTGTTCGCCACGTCGAAGACGCGTTCTAGCACGCCTGCTTCGTAGGTTTGTCAGCACGCCGGACTAAACTAAGGGGCGGCTTATCAGCAAGGACGTGGAGATAGTACCTGCCGCCCGCGGGAGACCCTCGCTATGGCGTTTCGCTTCGCGAGCGTGTACGGCGCCGTCCGGGGTAAAGCTTAAAGCGACCGAAGGGAGCGTGCTGACAAGGCGCCTTTAAGGCGCCTTGCTGACAAGCGATGGCCGTGGGCCGAAGCGTGCTGTCAATCCCAGCGCGGGGTTATCACGTCGTCCACCTGCAAGAAGAGGAAGTGGTCGAAGTAGTAGTGGATAAGTAGCGCCGAGAGCACAACCGAGTAGAACGAGAAGTAGTGCTGTTCGGCGAAATTCCCGCCGTAGGTCCCGAGAAGCACGTTCGCGCCGAGCACGATGAGGTAGGCCGCGGCCGCGCCGAACGTGAAAAGCAGGCACATCCAGTAAAGTCTGCGTCCGCTCCTCGAGACACGCGCCACGTACTGCGAGCCGATCAGGCCGCGCTCCGACCTCACGCGGTTGAGGTAGAGGACGACCGCGAGGTACTGGAAGGAGTGCCATACGTTCAATCCCTGGAAGGCCACGTCCAGGTTGGGGAGGGCCGGCGTTATGAAGAAGAGCGCCGACGCGAGGGTCATGTGCATGGTCTTCGGCAGGTGCAACAGGCCAGCCCGCCATTCCCACACCGTCTTGGCGACGAAGGCGCACAGGAAAAAGAAGAAGCCGGCGGCGGCGAGCGGTCCGAGCCACTCGAACTTGAGGAAGTCGGGGAAGAGGAGCGCCCTCCCGCCCGTCTCGAAACCGTGACTGGAGAGGTTGTGGCCGAAGATCACGAGCGGGACGCCGGTGAATTTGAAGGTCGCGATGGGGTACAGGCATGTCACGAGCAGGCCGTAGTCCACGAGGCGCGAGGCGAGCTGCCACCTCGCGAGTTCGGGCGCCCTGCCCCGCGGGTCTTTGAAACGGTAGGAGTCGGCGATGTAGGCGGCCTGGTGGATCACATGCACCGAGGCCCAGAAAAAGAAGATGGTGACGAGCAGCGTCAAGTGCACTACCGCGAGCGTAACGACGATTATCGGCAAGAACATGGCGCTCCAGGTGTAGCGGCGGTAGCGCTCGCGGAAGTGCGGTTCCATGAAGGTCATCGTGTAGGTGGCGAAAAGGTGCGGGCCGCCGATAAATGCGGTCACCACCAAGTCTACGGCGACGTTCGAGAACTCGCCGAACTGGGAGCAGAGATGGGGCAGGATGAGCAACGCGCTCGAGAAGATGATGAACACCAGGTCGTAACCGGGGGAGACGAGCCATAGGTCATTCGTAGAGGCCTTCGAAGAGACTCTCGGCGCGGCGGTCGGTAGAGTCGTCAAGCGGATCACCACCTCTGCAGAGGACGGGCTTGGGTACGCCGTATGCTATTTCGTACCGTCCCTGGCAGTCAAGTAACAGATTGAGGGGATCGGGGCACCGCAAGAGCGGCCGCGGATTTGCTCGCGGCGCAACCGTTGCTCTTATAATCGGGGCGCCACTTTTTATCTTGATGTTTTGCGGGTATTCATATGGCATCTGTGCCGGAGATCGCGGAGGCCCCAATTGTCGAATAACATGAACCTTGACCGGACCCTTTTGCAGCAGCCAGAAGTGGAGGGACCGGCACATGCCGAGGATGTCTTCGACAAGGCCTTCTCCTTTACTCGGGCGGATGAGGCGATGGCGGCCGGGGTGTACCCTTACTTCAAGCCCATCTCCGAGCACAACGGGGGCACGGTGGTGGTCGACGGAAGGGAGATGATCATCACGGGCTCGAACGATTACCTGGGTCTCACCCAGGATCCGCGCCTCGCGGCAGCGGCGGCGGAAGTCTCCGGCGGCTACGGCACGAGCTGCACCGGCTCGCGCTTCCTTACCGGCACGCTCACCCTGCATGAGGAGCTGGAGCGAAGCCTGGCAGATTTTCTCGGCGACGAGGCCGTCCTCACCTTCAGTACCGGCTATCTGGGTTCGCTCTCGGTCTTGAGCGCGCTCGTCGGCCGCCAGGACATCGTCTACTTCGACCGCGAGAACCACGCCTCCCTCTACGACGCGGCTAGGCTCTCTTTCGGCACGTTGCGCCGGTACCGCCACGGCGATCTCGACGGCCTGGAGAGGCTGCTCGCCGCGGACGCCGGTCATCCCGGGGGGCGAATGATCGTCACCGACGGGATCTTCTCCATGAGCGGCCACGTCGCCGATTTGCCAGGCATCGTCGGGCTGGCCCGCAAGTACGGCGCCCGGGTCGTCGTGGATGACGCCCACGCGACGGGGGTGCTCGGGGATAACGGCCGCGGCACCGCCGAGCACTTCGACCTGGAGGACGAGATCGACCTGATCATCGGCACCTTCTCGAAGTCCTTCGCGTCCTTGGGGGGATTCGTCTCAGGGCCCAGAGCGGTTGTCGATTACGTAAAGCACCACGCGCGCCCCTTTATCTTCACGGCCGCACCCTCGGCCATGCAGGTCGCAGTAACTTTGGAGGCGCTCAGGATCATGGAGACCGAGTCCCGCCATCGCGAGCGGGTCCTGCAGAACGCCGCGCACCTGCGGTGGGGGATGGCCGAGCTTGGCTTCGACACCCTGGGGTCGCAGAGCCAGATCGTGCCGGTCCTGGTCGGCCCCGACGAACTGACGGTTGTCTTCTGGAAGGCCATGTGGGACGCGGGGATCTTCACTACCCCGGCCCTGCCGCCGAGCGTGCCGACGAACGCGAGCCTGATCCGGACGAGCGTTAACGCTAACCACGCCCCCGAGCAGATAGAGCGCATCCTGGAGGGTTTCGCCGCGGTCGGAAGCCGCCTCGGTGTAATAGGTTAGGTGGCCCCGCGATGGCCGGAGCGAGATGTCTCGCCGGGGGCCTTACTGAGGTCGTGCCCGTCAGGTCCGGGGCAGAGAAGCGGCGGTTCATTCGCTACCCGTTCGTGAGGTACATGGACGATCCCAACTGGGTGCCGCCGCTCCTTCTGGCCGAGAAGGAGCAATTCGACCGCAAGAACCCTTTCTTCGAGCACGCCCGCATCGAACTTTTTCTCGCCCGCAGGGCCGCCGAGATCGTGGGGCGTGTCGCGGCCATCGACGACGATAATCACAACAAGACCCACGGCGACAACCTCGCCTTCTTCGGCTTCTTCGAGGCCAAAGATCAGGATGCGGCGCTGGCGTTGCTTGCCAGGGTGGAGGATTGGGCGCGCGCCCTGGGGCGGCGCGCGGTGCGGGGCCCGGTGAACCCTTCGCTCAACCACAGCGCGGGTTTCATCCTCGACGCCTTCGACTCGGATCCCTTCGTCATGATGCCGCACAACCCGCCCGAGTATCCCCTCTACATCGAGTCCGCCGGCTACGGTAAGGCCAAGGACCTCTACGCCTGGCTGTTCGAGCGCGGCTGGGACATCACAAGGCTAGGTCGCCTGGCCGAAAGGGTCCGCAAGCGACACGGCAATCTGGTGGTCCGCCCTGTCGACTTGAAGCGCTGGGACGTGGAGCTCGAGCGCTTCCGGGACCTTTACAACAGGGCTTGGGAGAAGAATTGGGGCTTTGTCAGGTACACGAACGCGGAGTTCGACCAGCTCGCCAGGGAGTTCAAGATGGTCCTAGATCCCGAGCTCGTGGCGCTGGCCGAGGTCGACGGGGAGCTGGCCGGCATCACGGTCGTCCTGCCCGACGCGAACCAGGTCCTCAAGCGGATGGGAGGGCGGCTGCTGCCCTTCGGCATCTTCCACTTCTTGAACCGTAAGAGGATCATCGACCAGGTGCGACTTCCGATCCTCGGTGTGGCTCCTGAGCATCGCAATAAGGGCTTCGAGGTGGCGATGATCCACGAGCTCTACGAGCGCGCGATCGCCAAGGGCTACAAGAGATGCGAGTGCTCGTGGACGCTCGAAGATAACCGGTCCATAAACCAAGTTATCGTGGCCGGCGGCGCGAGGCGCTACAAGACGTACCGGATCTACCAGAAGGACATTTGAGTTTCGGTGGCGGGACGCGTGCTCCTCACCGGCGCCACCGGCTTCGTCGGCAGCCACGTCGCCCGGATCCTCGTCGAGGCCGGCTACGAGGTACGCTGCGGCGTGCGCGCAACCAGCGACACAACGGCTCTCGACGGACTTACGGTCGAACTCGTACCTTTGGACCTGGACCAGACGAATGGGATGCCGGCCGAAGCTTTGAGAGACGCAGAGATAGTGGTCCATGCGGCCGGAATAACCAGGGCGCGGCGCGAGGGCGACTACCACGCCGTTAACGCGGAGGCCACGCGGCGGCTCGCGGCGGCGGCCGCCGCGGCCGCGGTGCGGCGGTTCGTACTGATCAGTAGCCTCGCGGCGCGCGGTCCTGATGCCTCCTCGCACGACGGTCACGACCGTCCGGCGAGCGCTTACGGCAGGAGCAAGGCTGCGGCCGAGGCCTACCTGCGAGGCTTCGGCGACCGGATGGAGACCGTCGCTCTCCGCCCTGCCGGCGTCTACGGCCCGCGTGATACGGACTTTTTACCCCTGATCAAACTGGCCCGTTCCGGGTGGCTGGTCCTCCCCAACGACTCCCTACTTTTGCAGCCCATCTACGCCGAAGACGTCGCCCGCGCCGTCCTCGCCGCGGCGCGCGCCCCGGTGGGCTTCGGACCCTTCCCCGTGGCCGAGCCAGGCCGCTACACCTGGCGGGAAGTCGCGGAGGGCCTCGGGCGTGTGCTCGCCCGGCCGGTTCGCACGCTCCGCTTGCCCGCGGCCGCCCTGGTGTTGGCCGGGCGCGCGTCTGAGCGGATGGCAAGCCTCCGTGGCGGCGTCCCCATACTCGACGAGCGTCGCGCGAGAGACTTGGCCGTAAACGCCTGGACCTGTGAGGTCTCGGGTACGGAGGGGGAGCTGGGATGGCGGGCTGAGGTCCCGCTCTTCGAGGGCCTGGAGCGTACCGTCCGCTGGTATCGGTGGGCGGGGTGGCTGGTATAAAGATGCCGTGCACGGAAAAGCGGATAGGCCGGAGATATTCTTCGCCACCATCGCGGCCGGAGGGGGGGCACGTCGCCAGTGCGTACGCGATTGCCGAGTCCGTCGAGCGCCACTACCCGGGTAGGTTCGGGTTCGGCATCTCGGACTACATGCGCGAGCTGGAGATCTCCCGTCTCGACGATTTCCACAAAAATTCTTGGCGACGGGCGTTGCGACGCCCGATCCTCGCACGCCTCGGCCAACGCGTCATAGACACCGTTCCCCGGGTGACCATCGCCGTCGAGAGGCGAATCCTGAGAGGCTTCGCCCGTGCCGCGGCGGCGGATCTCGAGGAGAGAGGCCCGCTGCTCGTCGTCTCTAACCACGGCCTTATCACCACCGGCCTCGCCGAGGCGAAACTCCGCCACGGCCTTCGGGTTCCCATGCTTACCTTCGCCACCGAGGTATTCAACATCAGCGCCTACTGGGGCGAGCCGCGCGCGGACAGCGTCATCGCCGCCTCGGAGAACGGACGGCGGAGGTTGGTGCGCTTCGGCGTCCCGGACGAGAAGATCACGGTCATAGGGCGTCCTGTACGCCAGGCGTTCTTGACCGCGCCTTCCAACTCGGAAGCCTGCAGGCGTCTGGGGCTCGAGCAGATCTACACCTGTCTGGTGACGTTCGGCGGGGAGGGCGTGGGCGGGAACCCGCGGGGCACGGTCTCCGCTCTGCTCGACTCCGGCATACCCCTGCAGGTCGTGGCGTTCACGGGTAGAAACGAGCCCTTGAGAGAGGAGCTGCAGCAGTTTCCGCCGAACGATAACAGGCTCAGGGTGGAGGGCTTCGTCGAGAACATGGCCGACTACCCCGCGGCGAGCGACGTCTTCGTGGGCAAGGCGGGACCCTCCTCGGTCTACGAGGCGCTCGCTGTCGGGCGTCCCGTAATCGCCACCGGGTACGCCGGGCTGAACGAGCTGGGCGTCGCGAGGTACATCGTGAGCGAGGGCCTCGGGTGTTACGTTGCGAGTACCGCGCATCTCTTGCGAGATGTGCGGCGTTACGCCCAGGAACCTGCCCTGCTACTTGAGGGCGCGGCGTTGCAGGGCGCTGAACCTGGCGTCCAAGACCGAACGGTTCGCGCACCACATCGTCCACTATGCCGAGAATGGGTACTAAGAACTCGGGTTCCTCCTCCGGCCGAGTACGAACGACGATCGTTGTTCTGCTGAGCCTTGTGCTCTGCGTTGCCGGGCTCTCTACGTGGCCGTTGGCGGGACGCTGTTCAGGCCACAGACCTACCAGGTCCAGAACTTCAGTCTCCTTTTGGTAGCGTTCGCCGTGGCGGCCTTTCTCGCGAAGTGGCTCTCCCCCCGGCGAGGATCAAGCTCCTTTGCCAGACACAGACGATACCGCTCTCCTTTCGCTCAGCGCTTCTCGCGCACCTGGGCGCGATGTTCGTGGCCGCCTTCACGCCGAACAACACGGGCGCAGCGCCGGCCACCGTCGCGGCGCTGGGTCGCCTCGGCGTGCCGCTCGGCAGGGGCATCGGTGCCGCCGTGCAGCTCTTGGTGCTGGACCTGATCTTCTTCACCTGGACGGTGCCGCTGGGCCTGGCTTACCTCGTCCACACCGACGCGATCGCCCTGCCTCCCGGAACCAGGATGGCGGCCCTGGTCACGACCACCCTGACCATCGCCGGCGCCGTCGTCCTGATCCGCTACCCTCGACCGGTCGCGCGCGTTCTCCTCGCGTCGGCCAGGTGGCGGCTCCTGAGCCGATTCGCCCCGCGACTACGCCGGAGCGCTCAAGACTATTACCGAAGCGCCATAGCCTTCAAGACGACGACCGCCCCAATGTGGTTGGCGCTAAACGCGTTCACCTTCTCGCAGTGGTTCGGCCCGTTTATTCTCTTCTGGTCGCTCCTGCGGCTCTCCGGCGTTGAGGCCAACCCCCTTACGACCCTCGCGATCCTGAGCAGCCTGACCCTCGTCTCCCACTTCGTGCCCACACCGGGGGCTGCGGGCTTTATGGAGGCGGCCGTGGGGCTCAACGTCGGCGGGGACACGGCGGCGCTCCTGATTTGGCGCCTGGCCAGCTTCTACGCGATATTCTTCCTGGGGCCGCTCGTGGCCTGGTTGCACCACCTCACCCGCCCGACGCCCGCTCCGGAAGGGGTAGCTGGCGGCGCGTCCCCCACCCACGAAGGGGGCCGCCTGTGAGCGATGGGCCCGTCGTGTCCAGGCGGCGCTTGACCATGGAGAATGCTTTCAGGCTTTTTCTGTAAATTACGCGCCATATGGAGGTAGACGTGAACAAGCTCAAGGAGCTTCGGCTCAATCAAGGGCTCTCCACGCGCGCCCTGGCCGAGCCGGCCGGCCTTGCCCCGACCACCGTGTGGCAAGTAGAAGCTCGGGGCTCTGGCAACCCGGCAACGCTCAAGAAGCTTGCCGACGTACTCAGCGTAAAAGTCGTGGACCTGCTAGAGCAGGACTAATCCATGACCACAGTTTCAATCCTCGCTTGACCCAAAGGCCGGGCTGAACATAGGCCGCGCCGGTATGCTCCCGTTCGAGCCCGGGAAGGAGAACAATTCTCGACAACACTAGGTACACGCCCCCTGCCGAGGACGGGGAGTTCTTCTCTCTGGCGGACATTGGGAGGGCGATCCGGAGGCGGCTGTGGCTGGTCGTCCTCGTCCCGCTCCTCGCGGCGGGCGCCGCCGTGGCAGTGAGCTTCTTGCAGACGCCCGTCTACGAGGCCACCGCGACGGTGGTGGGGGACCGAGGGAAGGCGCCGGCCAACACGAGAACCTCTCGAACAAGATCGCGGGGCTGCAGGTACTCGCCAACGCGATGGCGGTGCTGGGACTGAACCGTTCGATGACCGAGGAGGTCGCGGACGCCCGGGACGTGCCCGGCGCGGTGTCCGAGGCGGACCTCGACCACAACCTGACGGCCGCGCAAGTCGAAGACACCCGGTTTCTTTCGCTCACCTATACGGACCGCGACCCGGACAGGGCGCAAGCGGTCGCCAACACGGCCGCCGAGGTCTTCGCGGAAAAGGCACCCGCCGCTAGCGGGATGGTGGCCGACGCGACGCTGAAGGTGAGCGCCCACGCGCTGACGCCCTCCGCCCGAGAGGGCCCCAACCCCGTAAGGAACAGCGTCCTGGCGGGCGTGTTAGGCCTTATGCTTGGCCTGGGCCTCGTCTTCCTGCTGGAACGCTCCGCGGGACGAAGCCCTTCGTAGCGAAGCTGGCGGTGACGGTGGCCAGGTGCGCCATTGGGCACCGACGACCAGGGCTTAGCGCCTACCTCGCCCTATCCTTTGCCCCGACGATGCGGTGGCGGGCCAGGAGCGTCAGATCGGCCCGTTTCGGAGCGCTGCGAGCTTCGAAGAGCGGTGGGGGTGCGGGTGCATCGATCGGTCCTCTTCGAGCGAATGGGCGAGGGGTCTACCCCTTTCGCCCCAGAATGGCTAAAGTCGAGCTGGAAGGGATCTTCTCCGAAGTTCGCTCTAAGGGTTGCTCTACTCCTGCAATACCGATTCGGCTCGCTGAAGGGTGGTTATGGGATTTGCGTGCCGATGCTGCACTACACTCGGTAGGGAGCTACTCGCCCGTCGGCGCTCCACTCTCGCCCTGGCGCAGCGCCTCGCGGTGGCGCTCCCACCGCTCGCGTACCTCCTGCTCGGTCGCGCCCAGATCGTAGGCCGGGGACGTAAGCGGCATGGCGCGCCCTACCTCAACGAGCACGACGGCCCGGATCTCGTTGGCAACCCCACGCTTGCGGTAGAACGCGAGGACCTCATCGAAGAGGAGCCCTCGCGTGAGGACCGTGCCGATGCCCTTGAAGCGGTACCCCTTGCGCGGGACGGAGTCGACAACGTCGATCTCGATGGCCGGATTGTGGCGCAGGTTCTCGACCGTGAGCGGCGAGCGGATGTCGGCGAAGACCAGGTGGCCGTCGTCCCATACGGCGGTGGTGCCCTTGGGCGAGAGGTTTGGGGTCGTGTCGGGGCAGACGATTGCTGCGTAGTCCAAGCGCTGCTCCTCGACCACGCGCCTCATGTCCTCGTCGATTATCCCCACGCGTCTCTCCTTGTACATCTCTCTGGCCACGGTCTGCCGGAAACGATAGCGTGCGAGAAGCGGGGTGTTCGGACGGTACTCAGCCAGGGGTCGGAGTCTTTGCACAGCGAGGTTGGCCCTTCTTCTTCTTCTTCTTGCGCTTATTCACCAGAGTGCGTGGAAGGAGTGAAAGTAAGTTCTGCGAACTTCGCCTTGAGACTGTCTGGAAAGTCTCATGAGCGAGCCAAACGCCTCACCATCAGGCGGCTCATCGCCACGTAGATGAAGGCTTCTCCGCTCTCCGGTAGCCGCCCGTAGTCTTTGCTCAGCCTCCTGTTCTGCCCTAACCACGAGAAGGGGCGCTCTACCACCCACCTCTTCGGCAAGAGCGCCCTCGGACCTTTCGCTGACAGTAGCTTCTCCCGTTCGATGGCGATTCCCTCTTTGGCCCACTCTCTTACCCACGTCATCATTACCTCCTCTGGGGCCATCTTAGGTGGGTGAGGCACGATCTCGGCCGTCCCTCCCAACACCTTGTGTACCCAGTCTGCGCCCTTGTCCTCTCCGGTGTAGCCGGCGTCCATCCACAGGTGGGAGAGACGCTGGGGCAGACGATCCCACGTGGCGATCTCCAGCAAGAGCTTGATGGCGTCGCGCTCTTGGATTTCTGCGCTGTGGAGGCGCGCTTTGAGCACCAAACCCTGCGTGTCTACCACTACAACCCGGTTATGGTGGCGCCCACCGTGGGTAACGAATTCGTTGCACCTGATGGCAAGCCATGGGTTGGAGGGCGTACAGGCTATGCTCTTCTGGATAATCGCGGTGCTCTCGGTGGTAGGCGTCTTGGCGATCGTTTGGGGCATATACCTACTGTTCCGCCGCTGGCTCTAGCGGCGGGTCTCGAACGGTCCGATCGGCCAGGAGCCGCCGCAGGGAAGGGCGCATCTGAGGAGTATTATGGGGAAGCCAAGAAGGTTGAATAATACCCGAACGCAGCCGATCTCGGCCGGGGACACCCATAGGTGTTGGACCGGCGCTATGCGGACTTGCGAGAACCCGATGTATGCGAACTTCGGAGATCCATCCTTCCATGCACTCGGGTGTATAGAGCCCGTTATGCCTCTCGCGAGATCGCATCTGTGCGCCTGCAGGTGCCGGAGGCCAAGGGTGCTACTCGTGGCGCAACTCAACGGGGTGGCTCGGTCGGCCGGTTGCCGGATCGTTCTCTCTAGTCTAGTGGTCGTAGTCTCCGAACTCGTAGGCCACCCGGTTAGTCCACTCGAACTTGCCGAGGGCGAAGGCGGGCGCCATGAGCAGGTGTACGAGGAACGTACGGAGGATCCCCTCCTCCCTGTAGCGTCGGTCGGAGACGAAGGCGCTGGTGCCCACGAGGCCGAAGCGCTTGCCCTTCGAGAGGCGCCGTACCAGCTCTATGTCGTCGAACTTCAGGGAAGGGTCGAAGCCGCGGCTCTGCCGGAACAGCTCTCGTCTCAGCGCGATACAGTGTCCAGCTCCTGACGGGAGCGTTCTTTCGGAGGCCTTTAGCACCGCGTTCCAGAAGCCGTGGATCGCTCGTATCGTGATCGTGGAGTCATGGGGGAGGTAGCGCGGGCAGGCCATATCCAGGGACCTGCGTTCGACCTCGCAGACGAAGTCCTCGAAGAAGGTTCCCGGCAGCCGGGTGTCGGCGTCGAGAAAGAAGATCATCTCCCCCGTCGCGCCGTAGCCTCCGAGGTTCCTACCTCGCGCGACGGGCGGCTCGCCGTGGAGGACCACGGCCCGTGACCGCTTAGCGATGCGGACGGTCGCGTCACTGGAGCCGGCATCGACGACGATGATCTCATCGGGCCTTCGGCTCTGGCGCTGTATATCCGAGAGCAACTGATCCAGGTAGTGCTCCTCGTTGAGCACCGGGATCACGACGCTCAAACGCACTCTTTGACCTCCCTGTTCGTGTCGCTGCCCGCTAACTCTTTCCCGTTCACCGAGAAGGCCAAGCAGAGGCTCTAGGTTTGCCACACATAATCTCGTCGCTTGCCCGTACGAACTTAGGAGATCGTCCCTTCCACGCACTCGGCTGAATAGAGCAAGAAGCAGGGCCGAGGCCACGAGACGGCCCCAGCCCTACACCCGCACCTTCGTTTTTTAGCTACAACTCTGAGCCGGTGGACCTGGTGTAAGGCTCTAGTCTTCTTCTAAGAGGCTCTGTCCCAGGTTGAGGATAGTCGGGGCCCACAGACCTACGAAGATCGCCGTCTCACGCC
>JBKPOM010000052.1:0-5068 GCA_046733115.1 Actinomycetota bacterium
CAGCCTCACGTGGGCCGTCTTTGCGCGGCGGTTTCTTCGGTTTTCGAAGCGTTTCTAGCAAAGAGAGCCTTCAGAGGGGTCCTCCGCGTACGCCAGAGAACGCCAAAAAGGTTTAACCCTCACCCTTACCAAACAGGCTCTTAAAGCGGTAGGCAATGAAATTGGAGCACCCCTGCGATGTCTGCTTTTATGCATAGCGCGCCGTAAGCTTCGGAACGCCCAAGATGCCCCCGCCAGGCCTGCGAAGCAGCATATAGGTCCAATATCACTGCACAACGCTATTAAGGCACGTGTGCAAACCTGCCCTTGAGCGGCCTGCTAACCTTGTCCAGCGCGCCCTCAAAGGCTTCGCGGGTGAACGTCTCGGAAGTGGTGGCCGCAGTCCCGCTGGTACGAATGATGAATGCGTGAGATTCCACGTGTTCCAGCTCGCCCTCCGCTACTGCTACCTGGCCCTCCGTTACCCACACCATAGCTCTCGCGCCCGATTCTTTTTCCGTTACTTCCACCGTCTTCTCAGCCACTACCCCCTACCTCCTTTCCTTCGATTTTGGCCGGTTCTCGCACGTACAATGGAACTCTCGCCTTTTCCTCGTCACCCGACGAAACATAGATCGCATGCGGCCCCGACGTAAGTATCGGCAACCCCTTATGTCCAAGATTTGGTGGAAGAACGCCCGCTCTCCTGGCCATGGTGCCTCTGGCACCATGATCGCCTGGTCAACGGAAACCCTATTCTTGGGGTCTGGCCCCATAAAGGTTATGTTGATCTTCTTGTGTGAACCGAACTCCGCTGGCCTCGCGGCCCAAGAGATGACCAGCTACATCTGCGAGACTTGGGCAGGGAACGCCATTGGGGTTATCTCTTGGAAGATGCCCATGATGCTAAACTTGCCGTCGCTAGAGACGTTCGCGTAGTCGGCGGTAACCGCCAGCACCGCATCCATTTCTTAGTAGCCTTCTTCGGTAGCTGTCCTGTTAGTAGCGGACATCATACTACCGTACTACCTACAGCCAAAGGATAGTTACCGTGTGGTGTGTAGGCATGAGTCTTGGCTTAAGTAGACGACCCATATTGGGTCTTGAAGACGCCTGCGCAAGATCTTCGTGCCCTCGGTGGTACTGACGCTCACGTTGCGTAAAGTCAAAGATCGCCTATCATTGTAGCGTACGCGTGTTGGTTGTAGCGTACGCGCGTTGCCAAGCTAGCCAAGAGATTTATTCCCGTATTCCCGTCTGTATGGTGGGAGTGTAAGGAGTATGGTGCGTACCGAACCGCCCGTGAAGGTCCTGAAGATAACCGGCTTGGGGCGCAGCGGCTCCACCATACTCGACATAGTGCTCGGGAACCATCCCTGCGTCGAGAGCGTGGGCGAGGTGGGGAACCTGATCCGCACCGGCTGGGTCAGCCGCGAGTCGCTGCGCGCCGTCGACCAGAAGAGGCTGCGGGTCCCGATCTGCACCTGCGGCAAACGGCTGGACGTCCCCCACGTCGAAACCCCGGACGAGGCCTGCCCGTTCTGGTCCGCCGTGCGGCGCGAGTGGGTGGCGCGCGCCGACGTGGAGGCCATCGAGAGCTACCCGAAGCTCCAAAACGATTTCGAACCCAAGAGGCGCTGGCCGCGGCTGCTCTACGAGAGGCGCAAGGCGTCCGCCGCGTTCCGCTCGTACGCCGGGTTGACGCGCGCGTTCTTCGAATCCATACGTGCGGTAAGTGGAAAAGACATCATCGTGGACTCTGGCAAATCTCCGGAACGCGCGTTCGCCCTTTGGATGGTGCCAGGGATAGACCTGCACGTGGTCCACCTGGTGCGCGACAGCAGGGGGGTTATAACCTCGCGTAGAAAGTCCTTCAAGAAGGACCTCCAAGCCGGCATCATGTGGGACCACAAAGGCCACCCGCCGTGGAAGACGAGCGTGCGTTGGACGGAGCGGAACCTGGCGACGGAGCTGGTTTGTGCCCGGCTCGGCCCGAAGAGGGCGATGCGCCTGCGCTACGAGGATTTCGTGGCAGACCCCGAGGCCGCGCTGGGGAGGATCGGCTCCCTGGTCGGGCTCGACCTGACGGACGTCGCGAAGGCAGCGGCCTCGGGGCAACCGATGCGGGCCGGGCACAACGTCGGCGGCAACAGGACCAAGAAGTCAGGCTACATAACGCTGCGCCCGGACGAGCAGGAATGGAAGAGCGCCCTCTCGCCCGCGGAGCAGCGGCTTGCGTGGGTGCTGACGGGGTGGCTCATGCGCCGGTATGGTTATGGGGCGTAACATCTCGGATCTGGACGAGCTATGCTGCATCAGAGGCTGCGCGGATAGATTCATGGTCGGCAGCGAGGTCGGCTCTCCCGACGGTAGCGGCTCCAGCGTTCTCGGATTAACCTCCTCACGATGATGATCACACCGGAGAAGTCACCCAAAAGTCGTATATTCCCCTCACCAGTACTATGAGGAAGTTCGCACGCACGAGTGGTAGTAAGGTCTCATCTCCTGCCCTCACCCGGTGGGGCGGGGCCGCTGCCTGCCTGGCCGGTCTTTCCTACGGGGTCTGGGGCTATTTAGACAACCCCGAGGCGCTGGAGTTCGTTATCGGCGCCGTACTGCCCGTGCTTCAGTTGACCACACCGGCTTTGTTCCTGGGGGGCCTCGTGGGCCTCTACTCCTGGCTCGGCGGAGGAGGCAGCCGCCTGACGAGGACGGGTTTACTGGTGGGAATGCTCGGAACCATGCTTGGCGTGGTGCATGGGTTGGCCCGGTGGCCGACGCTCCCGTACCTGGAGAATTGGTTGATCCTGTTGTTTACCAGCCTAGGGGTAGTGGGCGTGGCCGTGGTGGTCTTTGAGGATGCACCGAAACTTCTGGGAGCCTTGGTGCTCGCATCGGCCACCCTCGGATGGGTCTCCTTGCTTACCGACCCCGCCTTCCCTGGCGTCCTGGTGCCCATGCGAGCGGTCCACGTAGCGTTCGCGGCCCTGTTTTGCACGAGTGCCGTCGTGTGGGGATGGGCGCTGTTTAGTAGCCCCCGCAGCCGCACGCGTCTGCAGCCCTGAAGGTTGTGCCACCCGACGTAGACTCGGGCTATTCTCTGCAGATATACTTACTACAGCGGATTGCGCTGATGTTGACCCACACGAGCCATGCATGTACGAGTGGTTGAGTAAACCCTTCGGCCGGACCGTATCTGTACGCATCATGCGATGTGGGCCAATCACACTGAAATCCGCTGTAGGGAAACTGTCCGATAAATAGCCGGGAGGGCTCCGCGGCCTCCCTTTCGGCTCAGAACGGCGATGTTGCGCGCCCTCGGACCCTCTGGCTTGCTCTTAGCATCCCGCTTTGGTGGCCCACGTTGATTTATCGGACAGTTTCTCCACGCTCGACTTTAGCCGTTTGAGAGCGAAAAGGGTAGGGTACGCTCGTCACTAGTCTCGGCTAAAAGAGGTGATCGAAATGCGCCCCCTACCTCCCAAGATTGGTGCAGGCGCTGGGCCCCTTTGCGCCACTTTTGTCTGTTCCTTTCCTCCTGCCTATTTTTAACGATTGTCCAAACCAGGCTCGCCTCCAACCACCAATATACACCCGTGTGCCCAGAAAGGGAAATTCTCTGAAGTCCATGTCCGGAATCCTGCATAGCCCTGGTCCTCATGATATGGGCGCCACCTAGGGCAGCGGTGGCCGACATACGGCAACGTCGCCCCGCTGACGGGCTTTCTGCGCGGGGGTGTGCAAGCCGCTGGGAATGTGAGGGAATGCCGCGGATTGCTGGACGCGAGTTAGCAAGGAGGGGTGGACATTACAGTTAAACTGTGCTTAGCGCATCTTGTTGATCGCGCTGCGACAAAGGCAAACCACCCGTCGTGAGGCGGGGACGCAAAGCCTAGGGGTCTCCTAGAGAGAAGACCACCCGGCCACCGAACAGAGGGAGGGAAGATGCGTCGGCGAACACAGATGGAAGCAAGGGCGATCCCTGGGGGCACGCCGCAGGACGGGCGCGAGATGAGGGTGTTCTGGCTCATGGGCGGTGCTTTGCTGCTCTCGCTCCTGCTCGCGGTGCTGCTCGCGGCACGGCCGGCGGACGCGTCGACTCGCATAAAGGTGCAATGCAACGTGTACGCCACGAACAGGGTGGACCCCATAGCCCATACCGGACACCAGCACCACCAAATCGGCAACACGACGACCAACGATAGGTCCACGGGCCAAAGCCTGAAGAACGCCAACACGACCTCGTGCTCGGACTCCTGGTTCACGAGCGCCGGGTGGTTCCCCGTGGCGCGAAACGGCAACCAAGTGGTGCCCTTAGCTAGCAAGAACCAAGTGATAGTGTACTACCGCGCCCCGGGAGACCCGACGAAAGTGCAGCCCATCCCGACCGGGCTCGGGATCATTACCCACGACTTTAAGATCAAAAGCGGTGGGAATGTCACGCTGACATTCCCCGACTGTTGGGACAACGGGACTTTGGTCCCCGCGAACATGGTGTTTAGCCACCAGGGCAATTGCCCGAGCGATCACCCGTACCGGATTCCGAGGGTAAGTTTCCAAATCAGGTACAACGGCCCGATCACCAGCCAAACCGAGGTCTCCTCGACCATGATGGGCTCAAGCATGGACACGTGGGCGCCGTTTAACACCGAGATGCACGCGGACTACCTCGCGGCGAACCAGGACCTCTTCAACAACAAGCTGATAGACCAATGCTTGAGGCACGGCACGGCGGGGACGGATCCGGCCTGCGAATAAGGACCGTAAGACGCTGGTCGTCCCACTGCGCCGGCGACCGCTTCGGTCCCAACGGGACGGTCACGGTGCGGTGAGGCCAGGTGCCCAACCACCCGGCGGGACAACGCCGCCCCAAACGCACCGTCGGGCGGATTGTCCGCTAGAAACGCGGCGCAGGGGCGGGAGTCCTCCTCGTTCTCCCGCCCTACCCAAAACGAGGAGGTAAGAGAACATGGCGAAGGGCATCCGGAGGTACCTACTGGCAGCCACGCTCATGGTAGGGGGGCTGCTGGCTTTCTGCGGGGCCGCGCTTGGTTCTACACACAACGCCTTATGGCAGATGGAAGACCCC
>JBKPOM010000053.1:0-6139 GCA_046733115.1 Actinomycetota bacterium
TCTAATTCGTTACGCGCATCGGCCGTCTCGGGGTTTCCCAGCAAGAACAAACGCGGAGGTAGCACTCACTGCAGGAGCGATCTGCCATGCTAATCCCTGGCGAACTTGCCTTACACCGGCTTTGGGAATTTACTGCAACAGTACTGCAACCGGGCTGGCACACGCTGGTACGCTGCGGACAAATGCATCCCTCGGAATTGTCGAAAACTCCCTAAATAAGTCAAATAACCGGACATGCCGGGACAGCCTATAAGGAGTTGCATCGGATTGTGGCTCCGAAGGTCGCGGGTTCGAGCCCCGTCGGTCACCCTCCCAAAGTTCCTGCAAATATCGGAAAAAGAAGGAGCCGCCGGCGATGAAACCGGGAGCTCTGGCAGCAGTAGGGCAGCAGTAGATCAGTCCAACGCTTCTTCGAGGGCCGTGGCAGCAACTATGTGCCACGTGGTCGGCGAGGGTGCGGCCTACGACCCCGGGCTGCGCGAAGCACACCTGACGGCGCAGACAGGGGGAGCAGGGCTGAGGATCTCCGCGGGACTCATCCGAGAGAAGATTGCGAACTCCTGGGACACATTGGGCATCTTGCCTCCCTCGCCGACGATAGACATGACGATAGACAAGCTGGAGGCCATGTTGGGCGGGTTGTACTCTGCGCTTTCTGAGAGCATCGAGGCGCTGTTACTGGCGGAAGCCCAGGTGGCATACTCCTACTTGGCTGCTTGGCAGATTCTCCCGCTGCGCTGGAAGGTAAAGGGGCGAAAGCCAATCACGCTCGAGTAGCGCTACGTCGTGGCGAGACCGTCCTCTCTTCGGTGAGAAAATCTCGTTTACGCTGTAGCGGCAATATCTACCTACCAAACAGCCCTTGCCAAAAACTGCGCCGGTAATCTTTTATATCTTTACCCTTGTTGCCCTGACATCGATTGTCTGTGAGCGTGGGGAAAGCAGTCACGCAGAAGCCATCTTCGCCGTTGTCGCTACGTTCGTTACCCAGGGCTATCCCTCCTGCTTGCCCCCTGAATGCAATGCCATCTCGCGTATTTTTTCGGCAGCTATTAGCGTCCAGCGTCGGCTGAGCCTGCCCGCCGACGTAGATGCCGCTCTGCTGGTTCTCTTTACAGGTGATGGCCTGTAAGGTCGGCTGAGCTTGATCCAGGACGTCGATGCCACTGAACTCATTGGCGCTAAAGCTGTTGTTCTGAGCAGTGCCTCCTGCACTTCCGCCATAGGCGATGCCATGCCACTTATTACCCTGACAGGTGTTGGCTTCTAAGAGAGGCTGGCACTGCCCAAAGACTTCGATGCCACACACCTTATTGAAGGATGCAGATACGAGACCCAGACGGATTGAGGATCGTGATCGTCGAGATACCCGAAAACATCCGCTCCGGTGCCGCTGAGCTGCGTTGCTGGATTCCTTTCCGCGGCAACCCCCTTCCCTGAGCGAGGCGGAAAGAATCCCGAGTGTGGCTAGCACGTTCATGTCAAGAGATGCTGTGGTGCGGAGTGCCTCGCGGCGGGACGTTTTAATGCACGACGCTATAGATGCGGCTTAGGGAATAGCGGGGAAGGCTAGCGGGTTTCCCCTTCCGTCCTCCTCCCCGTGGCGCCGGGGGCGGTGCCCGGCAACATCAGTCGTCGCGCCGTTAGGCAGCTTACTCCTCGGTGTGCAACCCGACGGCCTCCTCGACGGTCCAATGCGAGGAGGTTAGGTCTCGCTCGATGAGGAAGGCGTCGTCTTCGGGGTAGAAGATGGCCTTCTCGGGATCCTCCCCAGCGAAGGCCTCGACCGACTCGATCGATTCCCACAGCGTGAACATCAAGAACTCGCAGCGATCGCCGACGTTGCGCCGGAGCATAAGCGTCGCGAGGTTGCCTGGGGTCTGTGTGTAGCCAGGCATCCCTGTCTTGCGCATGTACTCGGCGTACTCGTCTCCGTCCTCGCGGCGGACAGCGCCCTTCCACGTTCGTGCTATCATCTTCCTCCTTACCCCCCTCCGACTCCTGGCTGCTCTCGGGAGTACTGTACCCTACCCCGCCCACCGAACATCCTCCGCCACTAGGGGTGCTGCACACCTTCCCAATGTTGCGGCACTTCACGCTGACCAAGGTCGCGGCAGCCTAATGGTTAAGGGGGCACACCACCGATATCTACACGATCAAGGCCACCGGAGGGAAGCCCTTCCAAGTCACAAACACCGCTAAGGACGCATTCTTACCATCCTGGGGGAGTCAGGTAGAGGATGAAGATCAGGGAGAGGAGGAAGAGTAGCAGCTCCTTCCTACGCCCCCAGAGAGGAGAGTGACGTAGTGGAGAGGTCGGAAGAGAGCCCAAAGAGCACCCTACGGTACGTTCTGCAGGCTCTTCCACGTCTCACCCTTATTCACCGAAGTGCGTGGAACACGAAATCTCGGAAGTCGTATGCAGGATGCTGCATAACCCTACCCCTATGCGGGCGGAGAAACGCCTATTCCCCACCCGAGTGACACAACGCCCCCGACACGTAGCCAACCAAGGGAGGAGAAGGCGTGGAGGCCAAGCGCGAACTCATTCTGGAGGACGCCAGCTCGATCCGAGAGGGGTTGTGGCGCATGGCCCGCCACACCCAGGACGCCGCCGAGTCGCTGGACTCACGGATCGAGGACGAAGATCTGGACGGCTTGGCGGAGGCCGTGGAGGTTCGTGAAGCTCTCGAACGCTTACAGGCCCTCAGTCTAGAGCGTGTTATGAGCTCGATTAGAAACGGCTTAGGAATGCGGGAAACGGAGATCGCGAAGGAGGAACCAAGCCGACCGTGGAATCCGCATTCCTATGCGGTTTTCGCCCAAGTTCATAACACGCTCTAGAGGTGAGCGAGGAGCTAGACGCCTACCACCAGCGGCACGCCCGCCAGGAAATGTAGCCTCCAGCTGGCCGACGAGCAGCCCAAGGGCGGCTGAGACCATTTGACAACAGCCGACCTAAGAACCGATGCGTAAGCAATTGTCAGCAGTAGGGGCGATATTTAGCGATATGGGCGGATACTTGACGGACAGAGCAGAGTCATGAATGGCTGCAAAACAGCCATTTTTAGCAGGTTTGGAGTGGGGAACAGGCTCACTCGTAATGAGCAGGAAAGCAGTGTGAGTCCGCTCGTCGGCTCTCTTTTTTGCCTGCAAATCCCGCAAAAGGACAGTGCGGTCAATACCGATCCGAGCGTATCTGCCGGAATCTCGAGGTGGAAGCGGTCATTTGGCTCGTACACCGTGGTTCCGGCCTGCTTCAGCGCGCTCAGCAAGGCTAGCGACGTGAGGTTACGGAACTCCCCAGCAGTGCTCGATATGCTCTTATCAAAGACGCTGTGGGCGTTGCTCTGCCGCACACCGTGATTCACTGCTCATGACATCTCTCTGCTCTTGGAAGACGCCTTCCGCCACAGCAGCACGCTCATCTCGACCACCCACAGCGTGATTACCGTGGGAAAGATGATGGTCGCGATCCTGGTGAATCCGATGGATTCTCCCGTGTACGCTTGTACCAGGCCGACCGGCACACAGCCGACGCCAGCAACCACGACCACCCACCCCAGCCATCCGGGGTACTCACCGCTCCGGGCCACCGCGAGCCCGAGGAGGATGAAGGTGACGCCGGCGAAGAGGATGTTGAACAGGGCGGCCAAGGCGAAGTTGATAGCCTCCTCGGCCAGCACCACCCGCAGGGCGGCGGCCGCTTCCTCGGGGGGCGCAGCCTCCCAGGCGTCGGCGAGGTGCTTGGCGGCGACGCCATCCACGATCACGAGGATCACCCCCACGGTGACGCCAGCCACGGCGGCGACGGACCCCAGCTGGGCCAGGGCGCCAGGCACTCCGCCCTCGATCGAGCGGGAGATGGCCATCAGGCCGCCGAGCATGAGGATCAACCCAACCACGATCACGAGGTGAACGGGCACCCACCTCTCGCTGTGGGCGATCGTCCGGGCTACGCCCTCGGGGTCTCCGATCGGCGTGGCGGGGTGGAGGAGGTTTCCGACCATGGCCAAGAGCGAGCCGACGATGCCCGCTGCGGAGCCGATCGGGAAGATTCCCCTTTCTTCTTCACGCCTGGTGTGGGGTGACATCGTCTTAGCCCTCGCGTGCTCGTCCATTACGTACTCCGTTCCTCGCTTGCGCTCGCTAGCGCCCACGGCTCGCGCCGGGCCCGCCGCTGCTCTATTCCGCACGCCGCTAGTCCCACCACTGCCAGACCAGCCCAAACGGCGACATTAAGTCGCTTCGACTTATACGCACGAGCCTGTCTACGTCGAGGTTCCGGTGACTGAGCCAATCCTCCTGGCCACGGGCGTCGAGAGTATAAGGCGCGCCACCTCCTCGGGCTCGTCCAGCTGCGGGAAGTGCCTCGCCGTGGGCAAGAGGAACAGCTCGGAGTTGGGGAACAAATCGTGGAAGCGGCGGGCTACATCAGCGTTCAGGTAGGGGTCCGCCTCGCCGAAAATTATCCTCACCGGACGCCCGAAAGCTCGCATCTCGGGCTCCGCGCCCGAGCGGGACCTCATGGTCCCCCACAGATCTGCGTTCAACGAGAAGAATGCCGGCTTGGTGCTCGGCGTAGAGACGAATTGCTCGAAGAGGAGCGGCACGAACTCCTTTCGCACTTCCTCATCCCGGATGAACCTCCTTCCGACCTGCCACCAGTACATCCTGCGGAAGAGGTCGAACCTCCTCGAGACGAAGCGTGCCACGTTCCTCAAAGCGGGCGTGGAGAACAGGAAGATCGCCTCCGGCGGGCGCGTAGCCAGTGTGCGCCCATAGTATGTGTTCAGCAGCACTAGCGCCGCGGTGCGGTCCGGGTGCCACAAGGCCCAGTCGATCGCGGGCGGTCCCGATGCATCGTGGGCCACCAGCACGCCGTCATCGATCCTCAGGTGCTCGATGACGGCGTCGAGGTCGCGGGTCTGGTTGTCCGCGGTGTACGGGTAGCCTTCGGGCTTGTCGGACCTTCCCCAGCCGAGGAAGTCGAAGAGAACCACCCTCCGACCGGACAGATGCGGCACAAGCCGGTCGTAGAGGTGCAAATTGTCCGGGAAGCCGTGCATCAGCACGATCGCGGGTTCCTCGCCCGCATACTCCCGCGCGTAGATCCGGTAGCGTCCTCTGGGCACCGTGTGTTCCTTGTACTCCATCTTGTCCTCCTTTCCACTGACCACCGACGCGGCCTCGCCTATTTGCGCCAGCTTCGCGGTGCAGTTACAGTTCGGCGGGCCCTGCTCCCTTCGGTCCTCACCGCAGCCAGTTTTGAGTGCACATGCACTTTTTGGTCAACCGATACGCCCACCGAGCTTCCTCTTCAAGATCCTCTAGGCCGTCCCGCTTCGTGTCTCGTGCGGACCTTTGGCGGCCAGGGAGACCGTCTGAGCGACATCGCCGAGAAGGGCCTCGTGGCGCTCCTCGCCGAGTACACTGACGGTTTCCTGCTGGGCCCGCTGCCAAAGGGGGTAAGCCTCCTCGAGCGCTTTTTCGCCGGCCGGGGTGAGCCGCACCAACCGCGTCCGGCCGTCCTCCCCGGGCTGCATCTCCAGCAGCCCGCTCCGCACGAGCGGCTTGAGGTTGCGGCTCAATGTGGTGCGATCCATGGCCATCCTCTCGGCCAGCTCATTGATGCTCGACTCGCCGGTCAAGCGGTTCGTCACGAGCAGGGTGAACTGCGTGGCCCTCAGGCCGCTCGGTGCCAGCGCTTCGTCGAAAACCTGAGTGACCGCGCGGGCGGCTTTGCGCAGGTTTGCGCACGCACACGCCCGAGCGACCTCTCGCAGCATCGTCTCGTCAGCCTTCTTTCGTGGTGTATCAGATACGTGCATATGCACATATTGCCATATCTTCATGAGCAAGTCAACTGAAGCGGGATCGCCACCATCATCTCTCCCACAATAGTAGCGGGCTGTAGGTGGCCTCAGCGAGATCCTCGGGGCGATAAAACCCATC
Organism: Actinomycetota bacterium; assembly: GCA_046733115.1. Taxonomy (GTDB): domain Bacteria; phylum Actinomycetota; class Rubrobacteria; order Rubrobacterales; family Rubrobacteraceae; genus Rubrobacter_D. The sequence goes on from JBKPOM010000053.1 coordinate 5,956, forward strand.
CGGATAGGGGGAGCAGCCGATGCCTTTTGACACACTGCTGACACTACCTAGTGCATGATCAAGCGACCTTCCGGGGAACGGAGAGATGCTCGTAATGCGGACAACCGAAGACCCGGCATACCCTGTCTGCGAGTTCGTAAGCTCCCAGCAATCCCTCGGGTCCTACGACCTGCGCTTTGCGTGT
>JBKPOM010000054.1:0-19925 GCA_046733115.1 Actinomycetota bacterium
ATGAGCAGCACCACCACGAGGGGCGAAGCTGCCGGTAGGGGGTTCCTTGGAGGCAGCATCCTAAGGGCTGATCCCCATCGCCGCCAAAACAACGGTTGTCCTTCTCACGCGTCTGTTCCTTTCCCTGTGGAGCTAGCGCGTGTGACCGAGGAATCATACCCTCGGCTAACCCGGAGCGCAAGTACCTCCGGGACCTTCACCTTCCGTGAGCCGACCTCCGCGGCCGCGAGGTCGGCCTCCGCCTGATCTTGCCGCGCGACAAGGCGCGCCGCGGGGTGTTCCGCTCCACGACGATGCCGGCGGCCGGCAGCCCGATCGCTGCGATACCGTTAACTTAATTCGCCGGAGAGGTGGGCGATGCCCGGAGTACCGGCGACGAAGCGGGCGCCGCTGTCGTAGAATTGTGGGGCGAGACGTCCGAGGGTTCCGGAATCCGAAGGAGGTTGGATGGCGACGGAGTACCTGCAGTTCGCCGGGGCGCTCGTGTTCTTCCTGGCGATACTGATGGGGTCTTACTGGTTCGTCTACGTGCCGAACCGCGGTGAGCACAAGGGGAACGATGACGGTTGAGGCCGGCCTCGACTTCTGGGGAGCGTGATCTAGCTTGCAGGTTTCCGCCAAGACCGACTACGCGCTTAGGGCAGCCTCCGAGCTGGCGCTGGCCGCCACCGACGGGGTCGGCCCCATAAAGGGAGATTTTATCTCCGAAACCCAGGGGATCCCCAAAAAATTCATGGAGAACATACTCCACGACCTGAAGCGCTCGGGCCTCGTCCGCACCAGGCGCGGCGCCTCGGGCGGCTACTGGCTTGCGCTGCCGGCTGAGGAGATCTCACTGGCCGCCATCATCCGCGCCGTGGAAGGACCGCTGGCAAACGTTAGGGGCGAGTGGCCCGAGGTGGTCGAATACTCCGGCGCCGCCGAGCACCTGCAGGAGGTCTGGATCGCGCTCCGCGCCAACATGCGTGCCGTGCTGGAGTCCGTGACGCTCGCCGACATAGTCGAAGGAGAGCTCCCATCCTCGATCACGGAGCTGACCAGCGATCCAGAAGCCTGGATACACCATTAGCACTTCAGCTTTTCGGCCGGTCACACGTCAGGTTTTTTGGTGGCCGGGCGCTCGCGGGTGAGCCCCGACGGTAGAGACCGGCCTCTTTGAGCCCGCCGTTACCAGGCGGGCATGCACCAAGGCCTGCAGAGGCTTAGGAGGGAGCTTGGTGCCCGAAGCGCTTTCGTTACAGCGGTCCACGACAACGAGCCGCCAGGAACCTCTACGAGTCCGCGGGCTTCGAGACGGTCAACAAAGAGTGGCTCTACGGTAGGAGGATCTGAAATCGATGTCTCCGAGTCGTCTACGGCCTTGATTCGCCATGTAAGCGTGGTTACCCTTGTCTAGGTTGTTCACCAGACGAGTGGAGATGAATTGGAGAATGGGAAGACGGCGGGGGAGGGGATGGGAACCAAACCGGTCGGGTTCTGGGAGGCCTTCCGGTTCTGGGTAAAGCTCGGGTTCATCAACTTCGGGGGGCCTGCGGGCCAGATCGCGATCATGCACCGCGAGCTGGTCGAGAGGAAGCGGTGGGTATCGGAGGGCCAGTACCTGAGGACGCTCAACTTCTGCATGCTCCTTCCCGGCCCCGAGGCGCAGCAGGTCGCGACCTACATCGGGTGGCGGTTGCACGGGACGTGGGGCGGGGTCGTGGCCGGTTCCTTCTTCGTGATCCCATCCATCTTCGTGCTGTGGCTGCTCTCGTATTTGGCCGTGGCCCACTCGGACGTGCCGGCGATCACCGGTCTCCTCTACGGGATTCAGCCGGTGGTGATAGCCATCGTCGTCGAGGCCGTCCTGCGGATAGCCAGGCGCGCCCTCAACCACTACCTGCTCGTAGGCTTCTCGGTCGCGGCTTTCGTCGCCTTGTTTTTCCTTTCTGTCCCCTTTCCCCTCGTGGTGCTGGCCGCCGCCCTCTGTGGGCTTCTCCTGAGCCGCGCGGTGCCCGACGCTTTCCAGGGTGGCGAGCACGACGCCTCACAGGAAGAACAGTCGGCGGTGGACCGGGTTGCATCCGAGGGCCGGCCTTCGATGCTGCGTAATTTGAGGCTCGCCGGGACGTTTTTGGTGCTCTGGGCGGTGCCGGTTGGGGCCGTGTGGATCTGGCGGGGCGGGGAGGACGTGCTCGTGAGAGAAGCCCTCTTCTTCACGGGGGCCGCTTTCGTGACCTTCGGGGGGGCTTACGCGGTCCTTAGCTACGTCGCCGACGTGGCGGTCAACCTGTACGGTTGGCTGACGGCCGACCAGATGGTGCAGGGGCTCGGTCTCGCCGAGTCCACGCCGGGGCCACTCATCATGGTCACCCAGTACGTAGGATTCATCGGCGCCTGGAACGACTCCGGGCCCTTCGCGCCCCTGCTTTACGGGACGCTTGGGGCTTTGATCACCACCTACGCGACGTTCCTGCCGTGCTTCCTGTTCATCTTCCTGCTGGCCCCGTACATAGAGCTTTTGGCCAACAACCGGAGGCTCAGGGCCGTCCTCGTCGGGGTCACGGCGGCCGTGGTAGGCGTCATCGCCAACCTGGCGGTGTACTTCGCCACGCAGGTCCTGTTTCCCGACGGCCTCTCTCTGCAGGGGCTCGACGTATTCGCCCTCGTCGTCGCGGTCGTCTCCTTTGTCGTGCTGCAAAGGTTTAAGGTCCCCATCTACCTCATGATCCCCGCCGGCGCGGTCGTGGGGATGGTATGGACGCTCCTGTAGGAGGCAAGATCGGGTGGCCCGTCTTGATCTACCATCTCCCCCGCGAACCTTCCGGCTTGCAGGGGGAGACGCTCTGGCTTGGCTGCTACGGGAATAGAAATCCGCCGGCTCGGGTACGCGGTCGGTGGCACCGAGATTTTGAAAGACGTCGATATCGAGATACGCGACGGTGCGATCACCGCCGTTGTGGGGCCTTCGGGGGCGGGGAAGAGCACCCTGCTGCGCACCATCAACCGCCTCATCGAGCCTACTTCCGGGGAGATCTACCTGGACGGAGAGCCGACGAGCGGACTGGACCCGCTGGAGTTGCGGCGCCGGGTCGGGATGGTCTTCCAGATCCCGGCCCTCTTCGGTGGCTCGGTCGAGGAGGCGGTCCTCTACGGTGCGCGTCTGTCCGGCAAGGATACGGACTCGCGACGGCTGCTGGAGATGGTGGGGCTGAGCGCCTCGCTCGCGGACCGCGAACCGCAGGGCCTCTCGGTCGGGCAGCAGCAGCGCGTCGCCATCGCCCGCGCCCTCGCCCTCGAGCCGGAGGCGCTCCTGCTCGACGAGCCCACGAGCGCCCTCGACGAGGCCGCACGGCGCAGGATCGAAGAACTCGTCACGGATTTGAACACCAGGCTGGGGCTCACCATGGTCTTCGTCAGCCACGACCTCTCCCAGGTCGAAAGGGTCGCCGACCGGGTGGTCGTACTGGCGGATGGAAAGAGCGTGGGGGAGTGGGATAGGGAGGATTTCTTCTCCCGGGCGGGTGAGCGGGCACGGCGGTACATCGCGGGGAGGCTCTAGCATGGCAGGGTTGCAGACTGTAGGATCGGCGCTTCTAACCCTCGGGCTCGTGGCCGTCGCGGTGGTCCTCAGCCTCTACGAGAGGCTCGATCTGGAGAAGGACATCGGCATCGCCGTGGTTCGCTCCTTCGTGCAGCTCGCCGCGATAGGGTACGTCATAGACTACGTCTTCGGGCTCGACAACCTCGGGGTGGTCGCGTTGCTCCTCGCCGGCATGGTCCTCTTTGCCGCCTGGACCTCGGCGCGCAGGGCCACAAACGTGTCGAACGCCTTTCCCATCGCGGCCGTCGCCGTGGGGGTGGCGGCAGTCGCGACGTTGGTACTATTGCTCGCGCTCGGGATCGTACCGGCCACGGCACGGTACCTGATCCCGCTGGGCGGCATGGTGATCGGGAACTCCATGAACGCCGCGAGCCTGACGATGACCCGCATCCGCGACGACCTGGCCGAACAGAGGCTCAAGATCGAGGCCGCCCTCGCCCTCGGTGCCACGAGCCGCCAGGCCGTGTCACCCATCCTCAGGACCGCCCTCCAGCGCGCCCTCATCCCCCTCATAGACGCCACGAAGACCACGGGAATAATCTTCCTGCCCGGGGCTATGGTCGGCATGATCATCGCCGGAGCCGACCCGCTGGAAGCCGTGCGCCTCCAGATAGTGGTCCTCTACATGCTTCTCGGCAGCGTCTCCATAGCAGCGATCCTGATCGGTACGCTCTCGTACCGCTCCTTCTTCACCCCACGACACCAGCTCAAGACGGCGCCGCCCCCCGAACACTGAACAACCAGAAGCGGACGATAAGATACTATCGTTCGGAGTCGAGTGGATCGTAAGGAGGCTCTGCGTATGACGACCTACGTTCTGGTCGGCGGCGCCTGGCTAGGGGGCTGGTGCTGGCAGCCCGTCGCCCGCCGGTTGCGGGACAACGGTCACGACGCCTATCCCGTCACCCTCACGGGCTTGGGCGAACGGGCGCACCTCGCCGGTCCCGATGTTGACCTCGAGACGCACATAACGGACGTCGTCAACCTCGTCGAGTTCGAGGACCTGCACGACATCGTCCTTTTGGGGCACAGCTACGCCGGGCTCGTGGTCACCGGCGCGGCCGACCGGGTTCCGGGCCGGATCTCTCAGCTTATCTACCTGGACACCGCACCGATACCCGACGGTACCGCCCTCATCGAGATGTTCCCGCCCGAAGCCAGAAAACACATCGAGAGACAGGTCGAAGATCTCGGCGACGGCTGGCGCTTCGCCATGCCACCGCCGGAAGAACTGGCCACCATGGGCAGCCTGGAAGGGCTGGAGGAGGATCTCCTGAAGCTGCTGCGCTCCCGAGCCGTTCCCCAACCCTTCGCTACCTACACAACGCCCTTACGATTAGAGAATCCCGCCCGAGATGAGCTATCCAAAGTCGGTATCCTGTGCAGCTTCTCCCTGGATCAGGTACAGGAGTTGATCGCCAGCGACGACCCTATATTCCGCGAACTCGCCGGTCCGACCTGGCAGTTCGTCGAGCTACCAACGGGACACTGGCCAATGTTCTCGAGACCGGAAGAACTGGCCGATCTGCTCCTTGACCTGCCAACAGCGTAGCCCGAAACGCGGCCAGTGAAATCCGGAGTGATCACCGAGAATACCGAGCCCGGGTGAATGCCGAAGGCAAGGCGGAGCCCACCGTCCCCGACGGGACTGCGCTCGCCAGAGTGCATTCCCGCTTTCGCGGGAATGAAGCAGGGAGAAACGTGTGTGCTTCGACGGTCCGAGCGCGATCCCGTTCGAACGAACTCAGTGCGGCAGATAGTTAGCCGGCGAACTATCTGCGAAGGTTCTCTGCGAGGGGATTCGCGGGCATCGGCGGGTAACGCTACGGGTACCCTTGCTGACGAGCGAGGGCCGAAGCGTGCTGAAAGCCTGCGAAGCGGACGTACTTCTTCAAAACGGCTTGCTGGCACCCCCTGTCGGGCGTACGACGAGGACCGGGCAGTGGGCGTGGCGGACCACGGAATCGGCGACGTTGCCCATGAGGGCGCGTTTCATGCCCCCGAAGCCGCGGCTGCCGATCACGATCATGCCTGCGTCGATGTCTTCGGCGAGGTGGACGATCGCCTCGTCCCTTCTTTCGTTCAGCTTCAGGTGGGCGACGGCAACGGTGCCTCCCGACTCTTCTATCTTCCTGATCTGCTCGTCGAGTATCTCCTGGGCCTCGCGCCTGAGATCCTCGCGCCGCAACTCGGCGTATTCGGCGTAGACGGCGGCGGGAAAGGTGCGTCCGACCGCGACGACGTGGAGCCGCGAGCCGGTGCTATCGGCGAGGTCTACCGCCACCCCAGCCGCCAGATCCGCGTGCGGAGAGCCGTCGGTGGCCAGCAGGATGTGCGTAGGAAAGATGCTCATCTCGCCCTCCTCTCGAGGTACCACAGAACCTGATGTCGGTTGACCCATCGAAGCGCAACATCGTCCACCGGTCAAGGCTTGTCTAAGAGGTCCTGAAACCTGATGCCTTTATTTCAGACCGGCTCGTCGCGAGGCTCGACCAGGATCTCGTTTACGGCGACGTGCTCGGGCTGCACGAGCGCATGCACCACCGACGCCGCCACGTCCTCGGGATCTAGCACGCGCGCCTCCGAGGCGCCGCCATACACCTTCAGCGCCTCCTCATCCGTGCTCATAGAGGGGAGGTCCGTGGCCACGTTGCCCGGCTGGACGGTCGTCACCCTAAGCCCCGTGCCGGCGGCCTCGAGCCGCAGCCCCTGGGAGAGAGCCTCGACGAAGAACTTGCTCGCCGAGTAGACCGCGAGGCCGGGGAACACCTTCCGCCCGGCGTCGGAGGAGATGGTGACGATGTGCCCGCTTCCCCTCTGCAGCATCCCCGGCAGCACGGCGCCCACGCAGTTGAGCGCGCCCTTGCAGTTGACCTCGACGGTCCGCTCCCACTCCTCCTCGCGAACGTTCTTCATCATGGTGTAGTACATGACGCCCGCGCAATTGACGAGCATCTCCACAGGACCCAACTCTTCGGCGCGCCCCACCATAGTACGGACCTGCTCGCCGTCCGTAACGTCCGTTGGCACGACGATGCTCTTCTGACCGGCGCCGCTTTCGAGACCGGCCTGAACGTCGAGCAGCACGTCCTCGCGCCGGGCCGCGAGCGCGACGTGGGCGCCTTCGGCGCTCAGCGCCCGGACCACGGCGGCACCGATGCCACTCGAAGCCCCGATCACCACAGCGACCCTTCCCCGAAGCCAGTCACCGTTCAAGGGGTAGAGCTCCAGTAGTGACCCGCCCTCACAGCTTCACGCCCGGGCCCCAAGCCTCCACCGCGGGCCATCAGCTCGACAAAAAGCTGAAATGCTGAAGTGCTGATCAGCTATCAGGTCGAGCTCCAGTTGTACTCCGTCTCCTCGGCCTCACGGGGCCAGAGGTAGCCGAAGAACTCGAGCTTCTCTATCACCTTGCGGGCGCTCTCCTCGGGCGACTCTTCGTCGGTCTTGAGGACGAGGTCGGGTGCGTTCGGCGGCTCGTAGGGGTCGGAGACGCCGGTGAACTGTTCTATCTCGCCCGAGAAAGCCTTCTTGTAGAGGCCCTTCACGTCCCGCTCTGCGCAGACTTCCAGGGGGGCGTCGACGAAGACCTCGACGAAGTCAACGATCCTGCGCCTGACCTGGTCGCGCGCCTCCTTGTAGGGGGAGATGGCGCTGACGATCACACCCACTCCGTTGCGCGTGAGCAGGTTGGCCACGAAGCCTATCCTCAGGACGTTTATGTTGCGGTCGTCCCTGGAGAAGGTGAGGCCCTTAGAGAGGTTGGTCCTCACTATGTCCCCGTCGAGGACCTCAACGGGCCGCTCCCTGTTCCTGAGCTCGCGCTCGACGAGCTCGGAGATGGTCGTCTTGCCCGCCCCGGAGAGGCCGGTGAACCACAGGGTGAATCCGCGTTCTTCGTTCATGCACGTTCCTTTCGACGCTCCGACCGTCCGTTCGGCCGTAGTTTACTTTTCACTCGATGCCCTGCTTACACGACGATCGTTGGTTCGGCGGGGGAGAGCCCGTCGGGGTCGTTTAACTCGGCACCCTCGGGCGCGGGCACGTCCCCGTCGAGAAGCGGGTCCTTGGTCTCGACCATCCACGCCTGTAGCCTCCCGCGCAACTCCTCCAGCGTGTCCGCCTGGGCAGAACTCCCGGCGAGGTTGTGCGCCTCGTTTGGGTCGAGGACGAGGTCGTAGAGTTGCTCCTGAGGGATCTCACGTTCGCCCCACCCGTGGGAGAGGAGCAGGTCCTTGCTCGGCCCGTCGTCGGTGTTCGACAACACGGGCTTCGTCCGGTCGCCGAAGCGCTTTATGTACTTCCAGCGGTGCGTACGCACGCACCGCTCGGGCTCGTAGGCAACGTGGTAGGTCTTCTCCGCGAAGATGGCGTCCCTGACCTCCTCGGCCTCCCCGCTCGCCAGCGGCAAGAGCGACTCGCCCTGCAACCACTCCGGCGGGTCTATACCGGCAAGCTCGCAGACGGTCGGGAAGAGGTCTATGTGGGAGACGAGGGCGTCGCTGGCCCTGCCGCCGGCAAAACCGCCGGGGCCGCGCAGGATCAACATGACGCCGAGCCCCCTGTCGTAGAGGGTGGCCTTGGCGCCGGGGAAGGCGAGGCCGTGGTCGGTGGTGCAGATGACGAGCGTGTCCTCGGCCAGCCCTTCCGCATCGAGGGCATCCAAGACGGCTCCTATGCCTCTGTCGAGCGACCTTGCGCTCTCCTGAAAGGCGGCCATATCGAGGCGCGTCTCGGGGGCGTCTGGCAGGTTGGGGGGAGGCATTACGTAGTTGGCCTTTTTCGGGGAGCTGGGACGGAACCACTCGCGGTGGGTCTCGAAGAAACCGACGGAGAGGAAGAACGGTTTGTCGCTCGCCCGCTCCAGCAAATCCAAGGTGACGGGCACAACGTCGTCGGTGTGGCTGGTGCTGATCTTGACCACTTCGTCGTACCCGATTATGTCCGGCTGTTTGGAGATGTGCTGCTCCCCGATGAGGGCCGACCAGTACCCTAGCTCGCGCAGGGTGTGGACGATGTGGTGCCTGTAATCCTTGAGCGAGAAACCGCGGTGGGCGAGCCCGACCATCCCGTTGGAGTGGGCGTACTGGCCGGTGAGCAGGCACGCCCTGCTCCCCGAGCACGTCGGGGCCGCGCAGAAGGCCTTGCGGAAGAGCACGCCCTCTTCGGCGAGACGCTGGATGTTGGGCGTCCTCACAGAGTAGCCGTACGGCCTGACCCACCTCCCCGTGTCGTGGGAGTGGATGTAGAGTATGTTCGGGAGATCCGGCACCTCTATCCCTTCTGACCCGTCTTGACCAGAGCGGCCTCATTGTACAGACGGACCCACTCCTCAGAGCGCTCGTCGGCCTGCCGCCGCATTTTAGGCTCGACGACGGCAAAATTCTCGGGGATAGATACACCGATGCCTTCGAGGAGCCACAAGACGGTACCCGCGTAGTCCTCGACGAGGTCCTCGTACCGCACCTCCAGGGGCTCCACGCCGCAACTCTCGAAGAAGGCCCGCCAGGCGGCGTTGTGCTCGTCGATGCGAAGTTTGAGGTGGTCTACGGCCGCATAGCTGAAGCGTAGCCCCTGCCCGCCTACGTCATCGTCGGAATCCTTGCGCCACTGCTGGGTCTGGAGCGCCTTCCACAACGAGACGGCCTGCCTGGTGGTGTCGCCGCGGTGCATCCACACGAACCGCCGCAGGTTGGGCAATACGGCCGCGGGAACGTCGCAGGGACGCACGTCCTGCAGTCCCCGCCTGCGTGCCAGACGGACGAAGTCCCTGAAGTACGCCCACATGATCTTGGTCCCCAGCACCCCGTTTTCACTCGTGCCTTTTCGCAGCGCGTCTTGCACCAGCTTCTGGAAGTCGGGTGGGGTCCAGGAGGGGTCCCTCTGCGCCGGATGCTCGGAGTACCTGCCGCCGTACTCGCCCAGCACGTCCCTGAACTCGGGATCATCCAATAGCGCCCACACTTCGGGGTCGTTGGAGCGCTGGAAGTAGTCGCGCGGTTGCCTGCGCTGCCCCGTCTCGAGCAAGACCTCGAAGTGCTCCTCCGGATGGCCCGCTATCCCCGTGTCGTCCAGCGCCGCACACAAGAGCGTGCTCCCGCTGCGCGGCGTCGCGCAGACCAAATACGAAAGCTCCGGCTCGGAGCGTCCGGATCTACCGTCCATAAGGCTTCCTCCTCGGTGGCACAATAATCTCCACTAAAGTAATTTTGTCTATTGCGATGGTAAAGAATACACGAAACCGTTCCGGTATCAATAACTTCGGGTCCCCTGCGTGTTTGTGCCTCCCGACCGCGAGAGATCGGCGGGGAAGATCACAGTGCTTGACGCCGTCAGCACGCTCGTATACCCTATTGTCTACTTTATAAATAGACAAAGATGGGAGTATGGAGCTATGAAGTGGGAACTGGATCTCTGGTACGAGCTTTGGGACAGGGCTGGCAGCCAGGGGTTGGATACCTGGTACGAGTTGCGGAATGAGGTGCGCGACGGGCCGGCCGCCGGACGAACGCCGGATGCGGAGGGCTCGGATGAGATCCAGGACCGGCCTCCAGAGGGTGTTTGACCGGTCTTGGGAACAGAGCGCGTCGCGACGGTTGGCGGCTTGATGACGCGTCCGGTTCGGCGGTGCTCGCGCTGTTGTTGATCTCCGAGGTTGTGGCCGTGGTAGCGGGAGCGGGGACGATTGTCTTCGCGTCTATCGTGGCTGCGTGGCTCGTACTTCCCGCGGTCGTGGGGCTCAGGAACGTGCTCGACGCCGGATGCTGCTTCATGCTCCTCTCGCTCGGTATCGTGGTAGTGGTACATCTCGCCTGGCACGCCCAGATCCCGCTACCAACATAGCTTCAGAGTGGAGGTCGGGATCTTCGAGGTCCAAAGGATTTCGCGTATCTTGCATCAGACCCCCGCGAGGTTCGTCTTCGGAAGCCCCGATGACACCCTAAGTAATGGGTGCCTCTCCTTTCCGACAGCTAGTCGTTGTAGTGGGGACCCGAAAGTAGAAGATTATGCTAGTATCGGCTTTTACAAGCCGGAGGATGGGAGAACACGGAGAGCATGCTACAACGATCGCGGGTGGCCGGCGCCGCGGCGCGTTCGTACCGTTCCTTGGGGCCTGTCGCGGCGTCGGCCACCCCCGAGTTACGGCTCTCTTACAGCCCCGGCCTCGACGGCCTGCGCGCCCTCGCCGTTATGGCCGTGCTCCTCGACTGGCACGCCAGAAGTGCCGGGCACCCCGAGTACTTCTCGGACGGGTTGCACCTCACCCCCAGGAAGCGAAGGTCTACGCCGGCCTGATCGCCGCCTCCTACCGCGCACAGGCAGGGTGACGAGGACCGGATAAAGCCTAAAGCCGTAGCGCTCGCGGGGGCCCAGCCCCCCACCCCGCTTTACGAAATGAAGGAGGACCCGCCCGACGCGGGTCCTCCGGCAGATTCCCTACTTGCTCTCGACCCGCTGGCCCTCCATGAGCACTTCGATGACTTCGGGGCGGGAAAACTCGGGGGGCGGGTATTCGTCCTTGGAGAGCATCTCGCGCACCTTGGTTCCGGAGAGGAAGACGTGCGAGTCCGGGTCGTGGGGGCAGGTCTTGGACGAGCCCATCCCGCCGCACTCCGTGCAGAAGAACGCGTGCTCGAAGAAGAGGGGTGTGATCCCCAACTCATCCGGCTCGAACTCCTCGAAGATGTGCTGGGCGTCGTAGGTCCCGTAGTAGCTGCCGACGCCGGCATGGTCGCGGCCGACGATGAAGTGCGAACAACCGTAGTTCTTGCGGCAGATCGCGTGGAAGACGGCCTCCCTCGGGCCTGCGTAGCGCATCGCGGCGGGGAACACGGCGAGCATCGTCCTGTCTTCCGGGTAGTAGCGCTCCAGGATCACCTCGTAAGACCTCATCCTGACGTCGGCGGGGATGTCGTCGGACTTGGTCTCCCCGACGAGCGGGTTGAGCAGAAGCCCGTCCACCGTCTCAAGCGCGCTCTTCTGGATGTACTCGTGCGCCCTATGCACGGGGTTCCTGGTCTGGAAACCGACGATGCGCTTCCAGCCCTTCTCGGCGAAGGCGGCCCTGAGCTGCGCCGGGGGAGTGTAGTAGCGGGGGAAACGCCCCTCGTCGGGCGTGCGCAGGAGCTCGACCTCGCCGCCGAGCAGAACGTTGCCCTGCCCGTAGACCGCCGCGACGCCGGGATGGTCCGCGTCCGTGGTCCTGTAGACCAGGCCGGCCTCGCGCTCCTTGTCGTAGCCGTACTTCTCCCTGAGAAGCATGGTCGCGACGGGCTCTCCCGTGCCGTCGACGAGGGCTATCTCGGAGCCTTCCGAGAGCTCACCCGCCTTCTCCTCGTCCACCGACAGGGTGATCGGCAGGCTCCAGGCGAGGCCACTCTCGAGGCGCATGTCCTCGACCACGCTCTCGTACTCGTCACGCGGCATGAAGCCTTCGAGCGGGCTGAAGACGCCGGTCGAGATCATCTGCAGGTCGGACAGGGTCCGCGGACCGAGGGGCACCCTCGGTAGCCCCGCGGCCTCCATCGACCGCTCCCTGCGCTCGCCATCGGGGACCACCCGGTCTATGAGCTCTCCTCCGTGCGGTGCTATCTGGCTCTCGGTTCGAAGCAAGATCCTCTCCTCTTTTCCGTTCTCAGGGTCTCCGCCAACACGTTCCGACCGCCGTGCCACGGATGGGATCGCGTGCGCGGCCAGCTCGTAGTAGTAGGGCAAACAGTGCTCGTAGGCGGCCTCGAGCTCCTCGGGCAGCTCGGGGTCCCTGCGCGTGGCCGGCTTTATACCCGTGCTCTCCTCGGCATCGGCGTGCCATCCCTCCCAGTTGTCCCATCTCCGAACCTCCCTCGATTCCCAGGTGAGGGAGCCGGCCGTGAAGGGCACCTCTAGGTGCTCGCAGTAGGCGGCGAGCACGCCCGCGGGGTTCTCCGAAAAGGTCATCGCATCGACGACGGCCACGTCCTCTCCCGCGTCCGTCGCGTACCTGAACATCGTGTACAGATCCTCGTACCCGGTCTCCTCCAGCGTGAAGTCCGGCCACATCTTGTACAGCGACATCAACACGTACTTGGGGTCCCTCACGATGAAGGTGTTAACGAACCGCGAGGCAAACTCGGGACTCAATAACCTCTTGGCGTGATAGGCCATGTCTTTGAGGAAAACGCGCTCTTCGCGCGGCCTGAACACGTCCTCGGCCACCCTCTCATAACTGTACTCGGCCTTCGGCTCGGCGTCCGCAAAGCGCTCGCTCACACGATCCCCGCCGTAATAGTAAGAGGCCGAAAACGGCTCGTGCAATACCTCGAAGTCGTCCCTCTCTACAAACACCCTCTCGAACGCCGTGGATATGGAACGGGGTACGGCCCACAACGCAACGGGTTTGCTCTGTGTCATATGCGCCTTTCTCTCCTACTCTACCGGGTGAACGCCCGACCTCTCCAGGTTCTCCTGGCACGTTGCCGGGCCGAAACGACATTAGAGCATACCCGCCAGGTCAATTATCTATTTTGCCTACTTAATTTGTGGGCATCGGAGAACTGTAAACCAGCATCCTATCGGGGTCAAGCGACCCCGCCGATTTCTTCCTCCCGAAATGCGGTGTGCGAAAGGGTCGGACCTTCCGCGCACCGCGGCAACAGGCATCAGGATTTCTCTGTATTCGTCATTCCCTGGAACCTGTCCCGCGAAAGCGGGGAGCGGAAATCCACTGCAGTAGTATCTGCGCGCCTCCGACCACAAGCGATCCACCGGATTACGCATCATCGCCCGCGGAACAGTAGTTCGAAGTCGCTGGCGAACTCCTCGTAGGAGGTGGCGGGACGTTCCGTGAGTCTCTCGACATCGTCGGTCGTCCAGTCGCTGTAGCCTTTGCTGTGGGCTTTGGCGTACTCGTTCAGGGCGTCCGCCATCCACTCCGGTATGCCCCTGTCCAGCATGGCTTCCTTCGCTTTCTCTGGCGGGATGGGGATGTAGCCCACTTGCTTGCCGAGGGTCTCGCTCAATGCCTCTGCTACGTCGTAGAAGGAGATGGCGGCGGGGCCGGTCAGGGTGTAAGGCTTGCCTTCGTGGCCATCTTCTGTGAAGACCTTGGCGGCCACTTCGCCGATGTCGCGGGCGTCGATCATGCCGAGCCTGCCGCTCTTCATCGGCTGGAAGATTTTGCCTTGACAGGCGACCGTCGGGGCGGACATCAGGGTGTTCTGCATGAAGGACTGGGGCCTGAGCAGCGTGTAGGGTGGCCATAGCCAGCCAACGCTTTCCACGCGAAAAGCATGCTGCCACCCACCGGAGCGTGGCGCGAACAAGGCTGCGGGGCGCTCAGGATCGTCGGGCCGGCACAAGCAACCATTAAAGAGCTGACAGCCGAAAGCTGAGGGCTGACCGCTCTCAAAAATTCGGCAGGCGTCCTGCGGCATCCTTCCGGGCGTACTCTTCGTACATCCTCTTCACTGTTTCGGGTTCGGTTTCGGCGAGGTCTCTTCTCTGGTCGGCGTCGTTTACGGCGTCGAAGAGGTGGACGTCGGTCATGTCGCTGAGGCAGAACATCACCCTGTGCTCGTCCCTGACGCAGATGTACCGGTAGTAGCCCTGGGTTATGTGATCCCTGGGTTGTTCGGGGCTTTCGCCCGTAAGGAGCGGTGTCAGGTCCTGTCCGTCCATCGGCTCGGGCTGATCCACGCCGAGAAAGCTGAGGACCGTGGGCGCCACGTCGTGGGTGGAGGCGTAGAAGTCGCTCCTCTGGCCCGCCCCCTCCCCCGACGGGTGCCTTATCATGAAGATGGTGTCGGTCAGCTCGGGATAAAGGGCGTAGCCGGGCTTTCCGGTGTAGCCGTGTTCCCCGAGGCAGTGGCCGTGATCGCTTAGCACCACAAGCAGGGTGTTTTCCATGACGCCGAGCTCGTGCGCCCTCTGGACGAACTTCCCGAGCCAACGGTCCATCATGGTGACCTCAGCGGCGTAGAGGGCCCTCATCCTGAGGAGCTGGCGGTTGGTGAGGTAGTCGTCCTTGCCGTAGTTGTCGTCTAATGGTTCTTTGCCGTTGTAGCCCTCGTCGTAGAGCGTCACGTACTCCCCTGGCGGGTCCCAGGGTTCGTGGGGATCGTAGCAGTCAGCCACCAGGAAGAAGGGCCGGTTGTCTCCCGCGGCTTTCTCCAGCGCCTGCGTGGCGTCCGAGAACACCCTGGGGGCGAAGTAGTCTCTCTCGCCCTTGCGGTCCTGGACGTTGGCCAGGTACTGGCGGGCCTTCTTGCCTTCCCCGAGGATGAGGTAGTCCCGTCCTATCTCCTCTAAGTCGATCGATTCGGGGTCCCTGTAGGGGTCGTTTTCCTGGCCCCGGATCTCGTGGTACATCCCGAAGCCCCGCCCGAAGTTCATGGGGAACTGCACGTAGGCGTCCGTCACGAGGAAGGTGTTGTAGCCCTCCTCGCCAAGGATCTCCGCCAGCGTGCGCTGCCCCGAAGGGATCGGGGACCACCCGAAGTGGGGCGGGCTGGTCGGCCAGGTCCGCATCCCCGTGTGGATGGCGCGCCTGGCCGGCAGGGTAGGCATGGCTTCCGGCTGGGCATGCATGAACCGCAGGCTCTCCGCGGCGATGGCGTCGAGGGTGGGCGTGTGTATCCAGGGGTTGCCGTAGGCGCCGACGTGGTCCCGTCTGAGGCTGTCTATGATCACCAGGATCACGTTCGGCCCTGCCCCCCCGCCGGGCAGGTACTCCTCGGGTAGCCGCGGTATCTTGTCCGCGAAGCCGGAGCACCCCGCCGCGCCGAGCAGGGACACGCCGGCCGCACCGGCGCCGGCGGCCTTCAAAAAATCCCTGCGCGTCAGCGCCCTGTCAGGTCTCTTGCTCACTCCAGGAAAGTTTTCGCAGCGGTCCCAAAGAGCCAACTGTATCAGCATTTCAGCCGGTCGGCATTTCAGCAGTTCAGCTTGCCTGGTAGATAGTTAGCCGGCTAACTATCCGGCTATTCGGTGGATGCTCTCTGCGGAGCCTTCTTGCGAGCCGGGTTCGTAGTTGTCAGCGGGCGGGCGCCACGGACCCTTTCTCTGAAGTGCTGACCGGCTGAAATGCTGAAGTGCTGAAAGCGGAGGCCACAGGGCGCAGCGTGCTTTCTAACCCGTCACTTCACGCAGGCGTCCTGTTTCGACCTCGTAGACGAAGCCGCGTACGTTCTCTTTGTTAGGGATGAACGGGCTGCTCTTGATGCGGGCTATGGACTGGCGCACATTGTCGTCGAGGTCGGAGAAAGACTCCAGGGCGAAGTGTGGTTTTATGCCCACGTCGTCTTGTATTTGCTGCTTCACTTCGTCGTCGGAGAAGGTGAGCATCCCGCAGTCTGTGTGTTGAATGAGCATGATCTCCTGCGTTCCAAGCAGGCGCTGCGAGATCACCAGCGAGCGGATCTCGTCGTCAGTGATTACGCCTCCTGCGTTGCGTATGACGTGCGCGTCGCCCTCCTGGAGCCCGAGCATGACGTAAGGGCTCAAACGGGCGTCCATGCACGTGACCACGGCTATGTGTTTCCCCGGAGGCATCGGCAGATCGCCCTTGTCGAATGCCTCGGCATAAGCCTCGTTGTTCTTCAACAACTCGTCAATTACGCTCATTCGTCACTCCTCTCTTCTCTCTTACAGGCATCAGGTTTCAGGTTTTTACTGATGCCTGATACCTGATGCCTTTCATGCCATGTTCGCTTTGAGGGCGTCGGCCAGATGATAGACGGGGGTTAGTGTGTCGGGGTTCGCCTTTTCCATGTACTCGACGAACTCTTCTTCTGTGTCGAAGAGCATTTTGGGGTTGTTTTTCTTCTCCTCCTTCAGGGTCGAGTGCTCGAGGCCGTTGTAGTCGTGTCCCGGGTAGACGAGCAGGTCTTCCGGGAGGGAGCGGTAGGTGTAGTAGAGGGTGTGGTACTGGCGGACGGCGTTGCCGTTGGGGAGGTCGGTGCGCCCGCAGGAACCTACGAGCAGGGCGTCGGCTGTGAGGATGCGGCCCGGGAGCAGAACGGAGATCAGGTCTTTCGCGTGCCCCGGGGTGTGGATGAACTTCATCGACAGGTCGCCGACTTCCAATCGATCGCCGTCCTCGACCCTGATGTCCACGCCGCCCGCCGGGGCTTTCTCGTGCATGACGATCTTGGCCGTGGTCTTGGCTTTGAGTTCCCTGGCGCCCGAGATGTGGTCGGCGTGGGTGTGGGTGTCCACGATGTAGGCCGGCTTGAGGCCGTGCTCGAAGACGAAATCCAGCATCGGCTCGACCATCTCCACTTCCGGGTCGAAGACCGCGGCCCGACGCGCGCTGGCGACGATGTAGCCGAGGCACCCGCGCTCGACGCGGAACTGCTCGAAGAGGTGGTCTTCTCTCTCTTCCACGGATGCTCCTCCTTCCCGGCGCCGGAGAGTCTCCACCCTGGAGCACCTCGACCGGATGCCCGACGACGCCGTCGCAGAGGTATCCTAGCACTTCAGCAAGTCAGCACTTCAGCAAGTCAGCATTTCAGCTCTTGGCCGCATACGCAGAAGACCGGGCCTGCAGGGCGACCGTGTCTCCAACCTGCAGGCCCGCGTTTGGTTCGCCTCAGTCAGCCATCAGATAGCTGACAAGCTGACCGGCTATCAAGCTGACTTCTCGACCGCCCTCCACTTCTCTACCGCCTCGTAGCGGGGAGCCAGGTACTCTTCAGGCGTGCGGACGCCTTCGAGGAAAGAGAGGGCCTGCTCGGCGAGCAGAGCACCTTCGGGGCTCGTGCCCCACGTGTTTTCCCGTTCTTGCGGGTCGCGGGCGAGGTCGTAGAGCTCTGGCTCGTTGTCCGGACCGCCTAGGATCAGGGACCGCTCCGGTGTGGTCACGGTGAGCGGCATGTAGTCGTCGATCCTGCGCGCCTTAGAGTCTACGGCCGTGATGATCTCTCCCTTGGCGAGGTACAACGGCCAGGAGCTCACGACGAGGGACCTGTGCACCTGCCTGCTCCCTTCGAGGACGCCGCCGAAGGAGTCGCCGGTCATGGTCGTCGGCACGCCGCCAAGCCCCACGAGGTCCATGATCGTCGGCGCTATGTCCGGGGCGGTCGTCATGGCCTGCGTGTGCCCTGGATCTAGGCCAGGCCCGCGTACCATCAGGGGAATGTTGGTGAGCTCCTTGTAGAGTGGGGAACGCTCCACCGTGAGTAGCCAGGATTCTTGCAGCCACTCCGGAAGCGACGAGTCCTCGCTGACCTCGGCCTCAGGGTCGTGCACCCACTCGGCCTTACCGAAAAAGTCGTGCTCGCCGAAGTAGAAGCCGTGGTCGGAGGTGAAGAGCACGATCGTGTTCTCCCTGAGGCCCAAAGCGTCGAGCTTGTCGAGGAGGCGTCCGATCCAGAAGTCCACCATGGTGACCTCGCCACAGTAGGTGGCGTGGCCGAGGTCCACGTCGTCCTTCTTCAGGCCGGCCTTCTTCCAGTTGCCGTAAGCCGGGTAGATCTGCTCCCCGTTGTATCCCTCCCGATACTTCCTGGTGTAGTAGTCCGGCGCGTCCCACGGCTCGTGCGGGTCCCACGTGTCCACGTAGAGGAAGAACTGCTCGTCGTGGTGGCGCTCCAGCCACCGCTCGGCCTGCGTGACCGTGCGCGCGACCATCCTGTCCTCCTCAGAACGCCACGTCGAACGCGCGTCGGCCCGCTCGTGCGGCCTGGTGTCGTCGCCCTGGCCCCTTACCCAGATGAAGTCGTCGAACCCGCGGTCGTACCCAAAGCCATTCCGAATAAAGAACGGCGTGTCGACGACCCCCATCGTGTGGTAGCCGGCCTTGGAGAGTACGTCGGGCAAAGTCGTCAGAAGCCTCGCCAAGGGCTCCCAACCCATGTGCGTGTACGAGAACGTCCCCGTCAGCATGTCCGCCCGCGCCGGCATCGTCGGGAAAGAAGAAACCACATGCTGGTCGAATACCACAGAAGAACGCGCGAACTCGTCTATGTGCGGCGTGCTGATGAACGGGTTGCCGTAAGCCCCCAGATGATCCCTGCGAAACGTGTCCGCCACGATCATCACCACGTTAGGACGCTCCATCCTTTTCTCCCCTCTTGCTATCTTTGCCTACTGAATTTGTTAACAATACGACGGGGACTCTAGAACACGCTGGGCGCCGCGTCAAGGGTATTTGCGTAGAAATTTTAAGATTTCCGAAGGTTTTCCTAGAAGAACGGGCAATTCTGCCGCCGAGAACCTTGACACCGGTGTGACCAACGTCTAGAGTGTGGCAGGTCTTTTGCATTGACATAGTAGACAAGGTAGAAATGATAGACAAGATGAAGAGTGGAGGGATGGGGTAGGTGGCCAATTTCCTGATCTTGGCGGTCGTGGGTCTCATCGCGCAGTTGGTCGACGGGTCGCTGGGCATGGCATACGGGGTGACGTCGCAGAGTCTGTTGTTGACGGTTGGCATCGCCCCAGCCCTGGCGTCGGCAAGCGTACACATCGCCGAGGTAGGCACAACGGCGGCATCTGGCGCGTCCCACTGGCGGTTCGGCAACGTGGACTGGTCGAAAGTATGGCCGCTGGCCATCCCTGGTGCTGTAGGGGCTTTTCTTGGTGCGGTGGTGCTGAGCACGTTCATCACCGCGGAGGCCGCGGAGCCGATCGTCGCGATCTTCCTGTTCGCACTTGGCGTCTTTGTGCTCGCCCGCTTTTCTTTCAGACGCCACCAGCGTCCCGTTCAGGTCAGGCCCGTTCCCAGGACCTTTCTCGGACCTCTCGGCCTGATCGCCGGGTTCCTCGACGCCGCGGGCGGCGGGGGGTGGGGCCCAATCTCGACGCCGACTTTGCTCTCCTCCGGTCGGATGGAACCGCGTAAGATCATCGGCACCGTCGACACCAGCGAGTTCCTCGTTGCCCTGAGCGCAAGCATCGGGTTCCTGTTCGCCCTGAGCTTTGCGGAGATACCCTGGACCGTAGTTGGCGCGCTACTTCTCGGCGGCGTTATCGCCGCGCCGATCGCGGCCTACATCGTGCGCATCCTGCCGGCCCGCATCCTCGGCAGCGCCGTAGGCGGCCTGATCCTCGTAACGAACATGAAGACGTTCCTCGAGGCCGTGGGAGTAAGCGGCGCACTCGCAGTCCTCATCTATGTCCTTATCGTGGCCGTGTGGATCGCCGCCGTCGTGTTCTCGATACGGGTCAACCGCCAGGAAAAGAAAGGCCTCACCGCAGATCCTGCCACGAGCCGGGTCGTCTGACAGCGGGTTGCGATGACATTGAACCGAGAGACGCAAGGGACGCATGAAGGCGTACTCGGGTACCCAAGACATGGGAGATAGTCCCCGCTTGAAAGCGGGGAGGTCAATAGAGCTGGGCAGTGAGGCCAGCGTCACTGCAA
>JBKPOM010000055.1:0-3578 GCA_046733115.1 Actinomycetota bacterium
TCAGGTAAAAAGGTCTCGCTGTTGCACGGGCCTGCGCCTTGGTACGAAACGGGGTACGAGCTCGCAGTAGCGGCGGTAAGGGATTCCGAAGCGCTCCCTGAGCTCGCGTTCCTCTAAGGGGAGTTGGAGGGCGAGCTGGGCCAGGTAGAGGACGGCAAGCAACATCAAGGTCCAGCTGCTTGCGAGCAACCCTGCGCCCACGATCAAACACAGGTCTGTATCATACAGAGGATTGCGCACGTACCGGTACGGTCCCTCCACCACCAGGCGTTGCGGAACGCCGTTCTCTTCGGCACCGGCCCCGATCGGGAAAAGGGCTCCGGCGAATAGCAGCCTTGCCCATCCCATCTTCGCCACCGCCCATGTACCTGCTACTACCGAGCCGACGAGCATTAAGCCACCGAGCGCCTCGAAAGGCAACGCCCCCTTCCAGTTCCATCCCAACCACCAAGGGGAGAGCGCCAACAAGACCAGCGTAGTCCCGCCCCAGAGCCCGCCGACCTCAACGAGGTACCAGGCAACAAGTCCCCGCCTTCTGAGCCAGCCTCGCCAGAAGGAGAGCATCGGGTAGGTGACCAGGTCTATGACGATCATGCCGCCGTAAAACGAAACGACGAAGAGGGGCAGCAAGAACCATCGTCCGAGCATGGCGTCCCCGAGCACGCAGACCACGAACGAAGCGACCCAGCTCAGTGCGGGGACGGTGTTAAGCTCGCCGCGATCCCTTGTTTCGATACCCATGCTCCGTATTCTAAAGCGATGTACCTCTAGCACCCGGTGAGAAGAGACGCGATGCTGCATCTGTCTTGCCTCTGAGGCAAGCTCTCAGCTCATTCTTGCGTCTACGCTTATGCAAAATAGGCTAGCCTATTTTGTGCTTGGCAGCTCTCCGAACTTGTGTATGCCAGATTCTACGACGTCCGGGTCAGGTGTCGAGCAAGCCCTAGGTGCGATAGATCTTTCCACTCTGTGCCTTTACTGGTATCCGAGGTAACGGGGATGGGGCAGGGCCGTAGACAACCGCTCCGCCTCTGGATGGGTTGAAGATCGAGCCGCGGCAGGGACAGGCGAGCTGTCCGTCTTGGTAGGCCACCATGCACCCTTGGTGGGTGCAAACCGCCGAGTAGGCCACGAAATTTCCACTTTGCAGATGGACGAGCACGACCGGACTACCCGAGTCCTTGAAGTCCACCGCCGAGCCCGCAGAGACTCTGGACATCTGAGCGATCTCCCGGCCTCCCGCGCGCCTTTCCGCCTGCGGCCGTGGCGGCATTCTTGTTCTCCTCGGATGCTCCGTTGGCCGACCGCCCGGCGGAATCGCCTCCGCAAGCGGCGAGAGCCGAAGTCATGCCCAGCGCAGCCCCGAGTCGGATGAACCTCTCGCGCGAGATCCTTCTGGTCGTTTCTTTCAAGACGCTCCCTTTTTTATCTGTCGAGATCCTGCAAGGCGGGCGACGCGAACGACCTCCTCCTCGCGCTCACGCCGCATACTTGCGGTTGGTCAGCAGCCTAGAGACTGCCGGGTTTCGCCTGGCCAACGCCGCGTCCACCGAGAACGTTTTCCCTTCCGAACTCAGAAGGATAATCACCGAAAGCAAGGCTATCACGAGGTCCACGTTGAGGAACTCCGGAGCGCCGAGCCCCGTGCCAAGGGCCACGCCACCTTGGGAGAGCAGGATCATGAGGCTCTGGGCTATGCTGCCCAGGGAGGCCAAGTGCGTTAGGAGCCCCAGTACCAAGGCCACGCCGAGTGAGAGCTCCACGAAACGCACGATCTGGGCGAACGTTTCGGCGTTGGGCGCCACGACCCCTTCCATGAACACCCTGAAGAACGAAGGCGCTTGCGAGATGAATCCCCGGCCTTAAGGCTCTGGGCGAACTGTTACGGGGAGTGTGGGTTGAGGAGCTTCTCCAAGGCACCATTGAGCCACACCGCCCTGACCAGGATGGGCACCCACGCCATGCCTTTCGTTACCATGCTCCACTCCTTAGATCGAGAGTAATTCTATCCGTACGGGCACCTGCCATAGCAGGGATGATCCTCCGAACCTAGCCACCAAACTAAGCGTGCTCCCTTCTGATCGCAGAACACCTCAAGAAGTAAGGTAAACGTGCAGCCTGTGCGTTCCCTGCGAGCAACGTGAGGATTTTCTTGGACTCGCTTGCTCTATTGATTCAACGTCGGGGTAGAGGTTTCCTCCGAAGTCCGCCACTGCTAGCGATATCAGAGGGATGGCAAGAATCACTCATTCGGGTGCTGCACAGTCTGCGTAGCGCGACGTATACATCATGCCCCAGTAGTTGAAGGGATGAAGGAGGCTCGAGGACATGGAGATCGGAAGGCTCTTCGGTTTGCCCGCCCACCCTCTAATCGTGCACGCGGTCGTCGTCTAGGTGCCGCTGTGCTCGTTGGGGGTTGCGGTTAGCGCCCTATGGCCGGCGGCCAGGTGGCGTCTGGCCTGGGTGCGCCTGGGATTGACCATCACCGTGGCGATGGTCCTATTGGCTACCGGAAGCGGAGAGGTGCTCGAGGAGATGGTCAAAGAGAACGGGCTGGTGCAGAGGCACGCAGAGCTAGGGGACGAGTATCTGCCGTACGCCTTCGCGCTCCTAGTAGGCGCCGTGGCTGTTGCGGGACTGCAATGGGTAGAAGGGAGCCGGACGGGACAGGGGCGCTCTCAGGCGGGCGATTCGGGGGATGGATCCGTCAGAAGGCGTGCCCCGCGTTGGCTGGTCATCGTCGTCGCCGTCGTGGCGCTAGCCGGTTCTACAGCGGCGACGGTACAGCTGGTAAGGATGGGTCATAGCGGTGCCGCGGCAGTTTGGTCGGGGATATAGTAGGCGCGGGCGGGACGGCCGGCCGTAAAGTGGGGCTGCGGCCTCATAGGTAATCATTATGAGGATGTTAGGATAACCACCAGGGCTTTTCAGCCACTTGCACTGAACTCATCAGCCTAGTCACCCGAGTGGATGGAAGGGCTGCACGAAAGGTGGCGAAAACGGTGCTCCTGGCCCGATTCTGACCTCTCTCGGAAGTCCACGGTGAAGGCTATCTGGAATTATCAGACGGTGCCTTTACGCGCTCCGGCGAACAGGGAGGCGCCGAGCTTGCTAAGGAGCGCCACCCGACGGCAGTAGCGGGGCGTCTTCGGCCTCACGGCACGATGTCTGTCCCTCGTGGCCGCTGCAGGCGTAGAGGTCGTCCAACCGCTTCTCGTAGTAGGCCTGGGTCGCCGAATCGGGTGGCGGGTAGGCGTTATCCGAGGGGCCGAGGGCGTTGTGCAGCTGGTAGGGGTCTAATCTTAGGTCGTAGTATTCTTTCTCCCCGTCTTCGTAGCGGGTGAAGTTGCTGTCGCCCATGCGCAGTATGCCCCACCTGTTGGGCGGCACGTTGTCTGTCTCCCTCTCGCTCAGGATGGCGGTGCGGGCCCAGGTGGAAGTGTGGCCTTTCGCGAGCGGTAGGACGCTACGCCCGTCCACGAAGGCTGGACTATTCGCGCCCTCCATGCGGGCCAGGGTCGGCGCTATGTCGTGGTTGCCGACGAGCTCGCCGTTTTTCGAGCCGTGCGGGATCCCGG
>JBKPOM010000056.1:0-16155 GCA_046733115.1 Actinomycetota bacterium
CGACGGCGTACTCGGCGTAGCCACCGTCGATCTGGTACCCGGTGAACCTGGCGTTCTCGCACAGGTTCTCTCGCCCCGAGAGGCAGTAGCGACACTCGCCGTCCGTCCACCCGAGCCACGGCACCCCGACCCTATCGCCTACCGCGAAGCCGTCTGTATGCTCACCGATCTTATGCTCACCGATCTGCTCCACGACGCCGACTATCTGGTGGCCCGGGATCAGGGGCAGGTTGGGATCCGGCAACTCCCCATCCACGACGTGGAGGTCGGTCCTGCATACGGCACAACAGCGCACGCGCAGCAGAACCTGACCCGCGCCGGGCACGGGCACGGAGACCTCTGCGGCCCTCAACGGCTCGCCGGCTCTTTCCAGGATCATCGCGCGCACGGGTACAGCCTCCTAATGGCTCTGGCAACGGCCCCGGCGAATTTTCTCATGCTCCCGTATCCGACACCACGAAGGGCGGTTTCCGGGACGCTGACGCGTCGTAGAATGGTCGCCGGGCTGTTCGAGAGTACAATCTTGTCTTCGTCGGTGGCGGCCTGGCCGCCCTGCTGCTCCTGCACGAACTCGGACCGGTGCTGCCCGAAAGGGTGGCGGTCGTAGACCCCTGCTTGCCGCGGGAGCGCCCGACCGTCCACTGGAGCTACTGGAGCCGCGAAGAGACCCCTTACGATCGTTTCGCCGAGGGGGTTTGGTGGAAGGCCAGCGTTGCAGACAAGCCGCCTGAGCCCATCGCCCCGTTCGCCTTATGGCTGGTGCGATCCACCGACGTTTTCGCACACGCCGAAGGACTCCTGGCATCGGCCCCGATCGAGCGGCTGCGCACAAGAGCGCGTTGGATCGCTGGTCTGGCCGACCGGCGCTACGAGATCGTCACAGACGCCGGAACGCTGCGGGCGAAGTGGGTGTTCGACAGCGCCACGGACGTTCCCCCCACGTTCCCATCTCAGCGAGGGCCACACGCCGTGGAGAGCGGCACGGGCCTCCGCGTCGAGGCCGATGGGCCGGTCTTCGATCCGGCTACCACAACCCGCTTCGACCCGCTGGACGAAAGCTCTTTCGCGTACCTGCTGCCGCTGAGCCTCACGGAGGCGCTGCTCGCATCCGCCTCTTTCGGCCCCGTCGGAATGGGGGAGGATCAGACAACCCTGCTTCGGTACCTCCGGGCGCGCCACCCGGGGGCCGGGTTTACGGTCACCCACGCGGAGAGCGATTCCATCCCCTCGGGTTCGCGCCCCCGCGAACCACGGGACCGCGACACATCTTGCTCGGTACGAAACGCGGCATGGTCAAGCCGAGTGCAGGCTACGGGATAGTGCGTATCGCCGGGGAGAGCGAGCACTTAGCCCGCCTGTGGAGAGAGAACCGCCCGCCGCCGCCGAGCTGGCGGAGCGCCTGGTGGTGGCGGTTTCTCGACACGGAAATCTTGCGGCTCGCGGCGCAGGATCCCCGCCTGCCGTTGGCCTTGCTCCAGCGCATCATGAACGCGGTTCCCCTTGTCCAATCACTACGCTCTATCGACGAAGATCTTCCGCCTCGACAGTTGCTCCCGCTTTTTCGGTCGGCCCTACCGGTTGTGCTCGGCAAGAAGGCGTAGTTGCTGAGAAGGGCGCGGGCGCTGGCAGCCCCGGCAGCCGTCGGGCCCGTTGGCAAACATTGCTGGATGTCATACCGAGTCCGGGTGGATGCCTGTGGAGCGACGGAGCCGGCCATCGCCTACGGGGCTCCTGCCGTTAGTCGTGAATTCCCGCTCCCCGCTTTCGCGGGGACAAGTTTCGCGGGAGTGACGTGAAGGAGGGTGCACCGACCCGCTCGCGGCCGGAACACGGCCCCTTTCGAAGGGACTCGGTATCAGCTGCTTCGGCTTCTCCCGCGCAGGGTGCCAAGGATGGGCGAGCCCGCGCCGATCAGGAACCCGAAGTCGTACCAGTTCCCGCTCCTCGCGGTGTTGTAGAGAGGAAATTGTTCCCAGCCGCCGAACACGTGCACGACGAGCACGACCCAGGCCGTAAGCCCGTTCCAAAATCCCCAGAGCAGGTCCGCCCACCACACTATGTTCCTC
This sequence comes from Actinomycetota bacterium, assembly GCA_046733115.1. Classification (GTDB taxonomy): domain Bacteria; phylum Actinomycetota; class Rubrobacteria; order Rubrobacterales; family Rubrobacteraceae; genus Rubrobacter_D. Next base: position 2,067 of record JBKPOM010000056.1, read on the forward strand.
CTTGCGATCATCTACCGAAAATCGTCAGGGTCCTCTCACAGTAAAGCGTACCGCAAGTCGTCCCGTTTCCGTGGCCAGGGTTGGCCGCCCTGCCGTCATCGGATGGTTCGTCGGCCACGATCCGGGTCTCCAGACCTGGCGGGCGGTTCTGTAAACTCGGAGCATGGCTACCGGGCAGACTCCTACCGTTCGTCACGCCGCCCGCGTTGTGCCGCTCGACGAGGCCGGCAGGGTGCTGCTGGCGAAGTTCGAGTACCGTGGAAAGGCGTGGTGGGTCGCTCCAGGAGGAGGGCTCGAGCCCGCGGAGACGCACGAGGAAGCCGCGCGGCGCGAGATCGGGGAGGAGAAGGGGCTTGAATTCCGGAACCTCGAACCGTGGATCTGGACCTGAGAGCACGTCTTCCGCATCGAGGGACGACTCTACAGGCAAAATGAGCGTTATTTCCTGGCCACGGTTCCCGCCTTCCAACCCGATTCAAAACTCCTCGGCCCCGAAGAAGCCGGGGTGCTGCGCGAACTCCGGTGGTGGACGCTCGCCGAGTTGGAAGCAACGGCAGAAGAGCTAGCACCGGCAGGAGCTGGCACCGGCAGACCTGTTCGCGCTGTTGAGAGATCTCGTCGAGTATGGTACTCCACAAAGACCGATCGAGGTCGGAATTTGAGGCGGTTCGCACACGCAGGCGGCGAGGCCGGTTCGCGACCGCCCCTACATTGAAGCAGCTTGCAAAGAGGCTCAACCTCTTTGCAAGCACTTCAGCACTTCAACTTCTTCTTGTCTCGCGGAACGCTTTTTCGAAGAAGATGAACCCCTCCAAAACCCGACAAGGGTAAAACGATCATCGGTCAGGGTCTTTCCTTTTGGCTGACTGGCTGAAGTGCTGACAAGCTATTCTACCGTGACGCTTTTGGCGAGGTTGCGCGGCTTGTCCACGTCGAGGCCGCGATTCCTGGCGACGTGGTGGGCGAGCAGTTGCAGCGGCACGCTGGCCACCAGGGGGGCCACGATCTCCGGCGCCTCGGGAACCGGAAGCACCACCCGGGCCATGCGTTCCGCGGCCCTGTCGCCTTCGCGGGATACCGCGATCACGTTCGCACCCCTGGCGACGGTCTCCTCGACGTTGGAGAGGGTCTTCTCGCGCACTACTCCTTCCCCGAGGATGGCCACGACGGGGCAGTACTCGTCGACGAGCGCAATGGGACCGTGCTTCATCTCGCCCGCCGGGTAACCCTCCGAGGGCACATAGGAGATCTCCTTTAGCTTCAAGGCCCCCTCAAGCGCCACCGGATACGAGATGCCACGCCCCAGGAACAGCGAACACCGCGCGTCCTCAAAGACGCAGGCGGCCTCCTCGACCAGACTCCCGAGCCCCTCGAGGGTCTCCTCGACCTTCTCCGGCGCCAGCCTGAGGCCGCGACCGACCTCCCGCAATGCTGCTTCCGGCAAGACGCGGCGAATTCCGGCGAGTTCCAGCGCCAGCAGGTCGAGGACGGCGACTTGGGCGACGAAGGCCTTGGTGCTGGCGACGCAGATCTCCGGTCCCGCCTTGGTGAGCAAGACGGCGTCGGCCTCGCGCGTGATGAGCGACCCCTTGGTGTTGGTGACCGCGACTACCTTCGCCCCAAACTCCCGCGCCGCCTCCACGGCAGCCAGGGTATCCGTGGTCTCCCCGCTCTGGCTTACGGCGACGACGAGCGTATGCTCATCCCCGATGGTGTCGGCGTAGCGGTACTCGCTAGCGATCTCGACCTCGACGGGTATCCTGGCGAGCTTCTCTATCGCGCGCTTTCCGAGCAGGCCCGCGTGGTAAGCCGTGCCGCAGGCAACTACTACCACCCTGTCTACCTCGGAAAGGTCGAGGTCCACCTCCGACAAGTCGACGGTCCCCTCGGCGTCGATACGTCCGAGGAGGGTCGCGCCGAGGGCCGCGGGCTGCTCGTGGATCTCCTTGAGCATGTAGTCCTCGTAGCCGCCGAGCCCGACGGCCTCGGCATCCCAATCCACCTCGAAGCTCTCACGCTCCACGCGCTCGCCCTCGGAGGTAAATACCTCGACCGAGGAATCGGTCAGCTCGACGATCTCCCCGTTCTCGACGACGAGGAACTCGTGCGATTCTCCGAGCAACGCCTGCACCGCGCTCGCGAGGAAGTTCTCCCCTTCCCCGAACCCGACGACGAGCGGGCTCTGGTGCCTGGCAGCCACGACCTTTCCGGGCTCCCTCGCGCTGACCGCGGCGACTGCGAAAGACCCTTCGAGCCGCCGAAGCACCCCCGCCAGCGCCTCCCGTAGGGTCTCTCCGGCCTCGACCCGCTCGGCGGTAAGGTGGGCCATCACCTCGGTATCCGTCTCGGAACGGAATACGACGCCCCGCCCCTGCAACTCTTCTTTGAGCTCCGCAAAGTTCTCGATGATACCGTTGTGCACGACAGCGACGGTTCCATCTCCGCCGAGTTGGGGATGAGCGTTCTCCTCGGTGGGGCGGCCGTGGGTCGCCCAGCGGGTGTGTCCCACTCCGGTTCTCACCGGAGAGAAATCCCCGATGCGCTCCGCAACGGCACGGACGAGGTTCTCGAGCCGCCCGACCTCTCTTATCTGCTCTATCCGGTCTTCCCTCTGAAGGGCAAGCCCCGCCGAATCGTATCCACGATACTCGAGGTGCCCTAGACCCTCTATAAGCACCTCGACACAACGTTCCCTACCGGCGTAACCCACGATGCCGCACATGGACCTACCTCCCTGTCTATTCACAGATGGGACCCGTTAGGGTAGAGAGAGGAGACAGGGCGACAGAAGCCCTCCCCGGGCCCGGACGGTGCTTTGTCCCCGGCGTCACCGCCGAGATTTGTCACCGCCCTGACGACCGCCCGAAGCCGAGACGCACCCGCCGAATGCTTCGATGAACGTCTTCCTCGTCGACTCCCGCACCTTGCCGCGGGAGTCCTGGCGCTCTTATTTGTCTCTACCCCGCAAGCCGCGAAGATCCCACCGAGCTTGCTGGTCGTCTACCGCAAACGTACTTTCTCCGGGCCCACCTCCCCATTCTCTCCGGAATGGCCCGCTTACTCTAACGGCTGCAGGACGAAAAAGAAACTCTGAAGCTCTACAAGAAGTTCATGCTTATGATGCCGGTTAGGGCGAGCAACGTGATCACGATGGGCTGGTGGATCAGGTATATGAACAGCGAGTTTCTCCCCGGCGGCAAGAGCGGTCTGGCAACAAGCGGCGCCTTGTTCGGAAGGCTCGAGGGCCTTCGGCCATCGGCGTAGATCACGTTCCCGAAGAACAGCCCGATCAGGACGACGCCGAACCAGGGCAAGAGCGGCCTGTAATCCGGCATCATCACGCCTTCTGGTAAGACGCCGAAGGGCAACAGCCAGTAGTTCTCGGAGATGAGATCCTGTGCCAGCACGTACTGGCCGGCGGCGAAAATGAGGACGCCGAGCACGAGGTTGGTGAATCGTAGCTTCAGAAAAGGGTAGGCGAGGATGATAGAGACCCCGATCAGGTGCAATATCCCGAAAGCCACGACACCCATCTGGAGGATCAAGAAGACTCCGGTCAGGATCATCCCGTACGCGAGAATCCTCAACCCCCTCGCCAGGTACTTCCCGAAGAGCCTCCACCCCGTGAGGCTCGTCCTGGCCCGGCTTATGGCGAGCGAGACGCCGACGAGGAACAAAAAGAGTCCGGCCGTGAGGTCGGCGAAGAGCGCCCAGTTCCCCGAGGTGGCATCGATGCCGTAGCCTCCGAGGGCGTCGAGGTCGTAGGTGGTATGGTAGACGACCATCATGATGATGGCGACGCCGCGGGCGGCGTCGACCTCCCAGAACCTGCCTGCCTTCTGCGCCGCGCTGTGCTGCGTGCCCCGCTCCTCTCCGATGTTAAGGATCATACCCCACCCCCGCCGCCGCTGACCCGGGCGCATGGGTTAGGATTGGGTGATGAGAGAGGACTTCACCATAAGGCCGGGACGCAAGGAGGACGCGGCGGAGGCGGCGCGGCTCTGGATGCAGAGCGCGGACGAACACACGGCCCACGACAGGGTCTACAAAACCTCGCCCGACGCCGAAAAAACGATGCGCCGCTTTCTGGCCGACGTGGCGAACAGCGGCTACTCCTTCCTCTTCGTGGCCGTCACAGAAGGCCGGACGGTCGGCTTTATCTCGGGCGAACTCCGCCAGGGCTCCCCCACCTTCCTCCCGAAAACGTGGGCCTCCGTGGACGACGTGTTCGTCGAACCCGAGCACCGCAACCGCGGCATGGGCCGCGCCCTTCTTCGTAGCGTGCGGGCGTGGGCGCAGGAGAGAGACGCGGATGGGATCTCCTTGCAGGTAGCAGCCGCCAACCTCCGGGGCCGCAAGTTTTACGAGGAGTTGGGGTTTCGGGAGGTCTCTGTGTATGAGGTGCTCGAGTTTTAGAGCGGTCAGCTTTCAGCAATCAGCGTGCAGCCTTTTCTATCCGATGTTCGATGGCTAGAGAGCGGGAGAGGACACGCACGCCTTCCTCCGACCCAAAGCAGAGAGCCGTGTAGAACGCTTCGGCCTCTTCGTCTTCGAGCTGTACTTCAACGTAAGAGATTCCGTGTGCTGCGCAACGTTCATCTGCTGCTTTAAGGAGGGCTTTTCCCACGCCCTGGCGTCTGGCTTCCGGGCGGACGTAAAGGTCTTCTATGCTGGCGAAGAGGCCACCGGCCGAGATGTTGAGGCGGTAGGCGAGGATTGCCACTCCGAGTGTACGGTCTTTGGTCCGAGCGGCCAGTACCTCTATGTCTCCGGTTTCGATGGATTTGCGCAGTCTTATGGCGAAGGCTTCGGGGACGGGCTCGCCGTCTCTGAGTGATTCTTCGAGGAGCGACAGGGGTTCGGCGAGGTCGGGGGCGGAGACTACCTCTATTGGGCTCACCTTTCGACGGTGGTTGCGATGATTCTGGTTGCTGCTTCGATGGCGGTTTCTATTTCCTCGTCTCCGACGTCGAGGTGCGTGTAACATTTTGCGAACCGAATACCCCGCATATCTTCACATCCCCTTTGTCGATCTCCACGCGCAACTCCAGGTCATTGTAGTAGTCCCTGCGCATGTCCTCGGTCTGACCCATGACTGTGAGTATGGGATTCTGCTGCATTAGCCGCAGCTTCTCCATACGCTCCGACGTGTTCTGTAAGGCCTCTATTTGCCCCTGTGCAGTCCTCCGGCGGTTATCCAGCCCGTCTGTCTAGGTGTACCTGTAGCTCGTCCAGTGTGATGAGCTCTCTTGCCGCCATAGTCTGAAACTTCACCCGTTGCCGTGCCACATCCTCTAGTACAGCGTGAGCAGCCTTGATCTCAGCTTCCGGTGATCTCTCCCTGTTGATGAGGGTTTGAATCTGTGCCCTCAGATCTTGCGGCTGGATATTGCGGAGTGCCCAATAGACCTCGTGCTCTAGTTTATCCGCACGCATCCACTTACCGTACTCGCACCCGTCCCGCACGTACCTGGAGCAAACGTAGTAAGGGTAACTGTGCCTGTTCTTACGGGTGACGCGGGCCACGAGTTTAACGCCGCATTTACAGAAGACGTGGCCCGATAATTCCCAGAAGCGATTATCCGCTCGTGGTGCCCTTTCCCCCTTAGATTTGCCCGCGCCTTCTCCACCTGCTCACGAAGAATCCCGGCGTCGGGCACTGGCACCGCTATCCACTCGGAGTGGGGTCTCTCCTCACCCTTCCGGCGTTTGTTGGCCGTTCCGCTCGTGTGGTAGCGGTTGTACCAGGAGATGCCATAGCTCTTGTGAGGCTCGAGATTCGCGGCCACGCTCGCAGTAAGCTGTTCAGCAGCAACTAGCCCCTGTATGTCTTCGGGACTGTGAGCAAGATACTCGTCTCGCTTTATGATCCGGCGTATGGTGTTGACATTCCAGTAGCGGGACGGTCCCTTGTAGGTGCTACCCGGTGTGAGTATGCCTTCACTCTCGAACGTCTTTTTGATCCTCCACAAGCTCATTCCGCCAGCAGCAAGGGAAAAGACACGGCGCACGAGGACCATGTTGGACTCATCTATCCAGTACGTGTCACCCACGTACTCGTAGCCTAGAGGTGGTCTGCCAGCAGGTACGATCTTTCCTTCACGGGCACGCTGCCTCTTCCCACGCTGCATACGCTCCGCTATCTTCGAACGCTCGCCCTTCGCCATCCAGCCCTTGATGAACTTTAGTAGCTGCCCCTCGTGGCTGTCGTCTCCCCAGTCGTCAAGAGCCAACCACTACAGCCGTGGCGCTCCGCCTCCAGGTCCAGTACGGAACGGTCTCCGGGCTCTCGCGTGATCCTGTCCGCATCCTGTGCCAACACTATATCCACACCTCTGGCAGCAATGAGGTCGCGGACCCTATCCATGCCGGGACGCTCGAGGTACGCGCCACTATATCCGGGGTCCTCTATGTCGGCCACGATCTCGTAGCCGCGATCTTTGGCGTACTCTCGCAGGGCTCGCATCTGATCGGTCAGTGAGTAGCCGTCTATCTGTTCTTTAGTCGAGACGCGAGTGTAGAGTGCTACCCGCATCAGCCCGCCTTACTAGCATCGATCTTGGCCGCGAACGTCTCGACGCTATCCGGGTCGTACAGCCACCCTGCGCCAGTCTTAACAGCACGGATTCTCCTCTCCTTCGCGAGCTTGATAACGTATTGACGACTGTAGCCCAATCGATTAGCCACCTGCCCCGTCCCCATCCATTGTTCCAGTTCTCTTAAACTCGGCATCTATACAAGCCTATCTTCTACAATTTTACTGTGTGAATAGTCTAACAGTTTTATTTACGTCTGTAAACAAAGAAGGCCGAAAGCAAGGACCACGTATGGAGCTACGACTTCGTGATGGATAGGACCGAGGACGGCCGAAGGCTGAAGATGATGCCGGTGGTGGACGAGCACACCAGGGAGTGCCTATCCATCGAGGTCGAGCGCTCCATCACCGCCGAGGACGTGATCGGTACCCTGGCGCGCCTGTTCCGCCAACGGGGCGCTCCGGCCTTCATCCGCTCGGACAACGGCCCCGAGTTCGTTGCAGCGGCGCTCAAGCGATGGTTGGAAGCTTCCGGGGTGGGGACGCTCTACATCGAGCCGGGCAGCCCATGGGAGAACGCCTATACGGAGTCGTTCATCGGGCGCCTCGGAGACGAGCTCTTAAAGAGGGAGGCTTTCACGAGCCTGGTGGAAACGAAGGTCCTGGTTGAGGAGTATCGCGAGCACCATAACGAGCGGCGTCCGCACAGCGCTCTGGGCTACTGCACGCCTTCGGAGTGCGGCGTTGTGTGGGGTGGCACAGACGAGTACGGAGTTTACGAAGGAGCTACAATCAGCAACTACACTCTCATAGTGGCTGGTACGGAAAACGGGGGCTGGTCACTTCCACTCTATGGTCTTCAAGACCTCTTCCACTTTCGCCAGGGCCCTCTTATCTGGGAAATATTTCCCAGAGATGACAATTACCACCGGCTGACTTGCAACGTTCAAGACGATAATCCGATATCCACCCGTAGAGACCGTAATTGGCGCCCCCCCAGGATCCTCGACGAAGAGAGGAAGACAGGACTTCTCGCACACGTCGCTGGGATAGTTTTCCGGCATAGTGGGAATCTGTACATCAAACTGTTTTCCAGCCACGCCTCCGACAGCCACATCGACCGGTTTATTCACAGCGTCCAGGTATGGATGACCCCGTAGCCACGCCACCATGTCCTTAGGACGAGGCACGATCTTGGCCGAGCTTATATCTTCCGGACTATAGACCCGTACTGGCGCGGAAAAAACATCCAGACTCCGTTGTCTCGTCGGCTCAATTCAAGAAAAGACGCAGTCTCACTAAAGACTGTTTTCCAGCCCGCGCCAACCTTTAAGGACATTGGAGGGACAAAATTCCCAGTCGAGTACGTTCCCGGCTGAAGGGGCCCCGGCTCGGTTAATGGCGTATTAGCCCACTCCGTTTTCAACCCTTCTGGGAGCTGAGTCTTGTTATTTCCTAATATAGTATTAATTTGCTTCTGGGTCAGATGCATTGCACCTCGAAGGTCCGCACCGGCAATATCCGCATTGACCATAGAGGCGTTCTGGAAATCGGCTCCTTGGAGGTCGGCTGCTACTAGAGCGGCACCGTCAAGCGTCGCGCCCTTCAGGTTGGCTCCCTGAAGTTGGGCACCATCCAATACGGTAGTACCGCTCAAGTCTGCGTTGTTGAGCTTAGCTCCTTGAAGGTTCACGTTCGACAGGTCCGCTCCTCGAGCGTCTGCATTTTCGAGGTTAGCTCCCTGGAGATTAGCTTTCCGAGTGTCGTCAGAGGCCGAGTCGCCCAAATTAACATCTCGGAGGGTAGCGTCCTTTAGGGAAGCGTCTTGCAGATTGGCGCCACTGAGGGTGGCCCCCTGGAAGTCGGCGTTATCGAGCTCTGCTTTCTCTAGGTCGATCCCCCGCAGATCTGCGTTCTCAACACTGAGACCCGCTAGGCTTTGTTTACCATTGTTTAGGTCTTCAAGAGCCTCTATTCTTCCCCCACTGCCTCCTTGTCCTTGAGCGGTGTTGATAGCTTGCCAAGCCTGGTAGTACTTTTCCTGGGTTCGTCCCTTTCAGTATAGTAGGTGATCGCGGCCACGATTATTGACGCAACTGCAGCCGCTTGACTAACAAATGAAATGATTTGTACGGCTGGCGAGTCGCCTAACCAACCAGCGAATCGTTCTCGACGGTGCCCTAGCCCTTTACCACTGCTTGCATTTGTGTCCTCGGCTACGCTCTTACCGTTTGCCTCATCCGCTTGGTGGCCTTGGCTCTTCACCTACCGCACCTCACCCCTTATTTTCCCAAACTTAGGCTTATTATTACAGTGAGCGCCATGATCATCCAACGCTGACGCGTTCCGATCGGCTAAAGTTCCCAATACCATCCATATCCCTTCACCGAAGTATTACGAATCTTAGCCCATAGCGAAGCGCTGCACATCCGCAATGCACTGTGTTCTGCTCGCTTCGGCTCCTTTAATAATCTCTGGCGAGCTTTCGTAGTGAGGTTAGGCCATCACTGCAGTGGTCTCTCAAGGTCCTCCACCGAGACCGTGGGACTAAAGCCCAATGAGGGGTTCAATGACCAAGCCCGAATCGCCGGGCGACGCAGATGTAGATAGCCGTCACACGTTGAAAAGAAGAGTCAACGCCTGCGTCGCGTGGCCTCGTGGTTGGTGACGCTACGGTTCATTCACTCCTGGCGGGCGCTGCCGTCTCGTAGGGGCTATCCTCACCGAATTCTCGATGAAGACCCACGACCAGCTAACCTTGTGAGCGGTGATGCCTTTGTTAGCGGGCACGTTCCCTTACTCGAATGTCGCTCGAGAAATCTCAGAAGTGGGAGTCCTTTTGCACAGGAGTGGGACACACTATGAAAGTGCTTTCCTGAAGTGAGCTACCACATCGCAACCACGATGGTCACCAATCTCCCCGTCGTATAGCGTCCCGCATGTGCTGAACGAGTTGCTTGGTGGTCAACTCCTCGCGCGGCAACCTTGTCTTTCTCGGCTTGCTATTCCATGGCTCGGGGGCCGTAGGTTATCGTGAGCGCTCCTGAGTGGCTTTGACCCTCGATCGCCAAGAATTCTCGAAGGGGTACCCCAAATACCGCAGGGTTGCCACACGCTATGAGAGTGATCTCCTAGGACTTCCGCTAGAGACTTCACCCTTCGAAGCTGTAACTGGGCGCAACCACAGCGAAACGTGGGCTGGCTGCATCGTCTCCGATACCACGCCCACCAGTTCCTTGTTCAGTGCCTCCAGGTCCGTCTGGTCTCTCAGTTTGGTGGCGAAGGCTTCGAGGGTCTTTCTGGCATCGTACTTGCTCCTGTAGAAGCGGCGGTCGATGAAGGACTGGATGCGGCGTCTCACGGGATTGAACAGGGCCGCGATAATGAACGTAGAGACGACTACGGCAGTTTGCGGTTGCTCCGCCTGACCCGTGAGCGTGCGGAAGATCGCCTGGGTCGTCGCCACGCCCCCGAAGTAGACCGCGAGCAGCATGGCCGTGAGCGAGCCATAGACGAGGGTGCGGTTTATGATGATGTCTATGTCGTAGAGGCGGTAGCGTAGGATGGCGACGCCCACCGCAACTGGCATGCCCGCGAAGCCATAGATCATCACGCCATAGAAGACGTCACCTAACGGCAGCGGGAGGAGCACAGCACCAAACGCGCCAATTACTACCACGGAGGTCGCATACACTAGCCACTTGATCTGTTGGCGCTCCTGCCCTCTGGCCCGCCACAGGCGCAGCGCCACCGAAGCCGCCGCTCCAAAGATCCCGACGATTAACGACACGATGCTCACGATTGCGAGCACCCCGTAGACGCTGCTGGGCAACTCGACCCCTAGCGGGTCGGGGCCGCCCGGTTCGAGTGCCGCATCGACGACGTACAAGAGCACGCCCGTGCCGACGAGCCAAACTACCGGACGCCAGCGGCGAGAGGGTAGCCGTCCGTCAGGAAACAGCAAAGGCACGAAGATGGCCAGGAGAATCCCGGGGTTTATGCCGTAGAGGAAGGCCGCTGCCTTCGCTCCGGCCAAGTCCATGGCATCCGCGTAGGGAACGTACTTATCCGTGAAGGTTTCAACTGCTGTCGCCAGTCCCACGGCGCACAGCAGCCAACTTACGGCGTTCCTAGGACGGCGGGAGGCAACAAGCGCGCCGACCGTGAGATAGGCTGCGACCAGAAGCGTAAACCCATAATCCAGCCAGTTAGCACCGTCCACAGTAGCGGGCGCGGCGGAGCGGCTCAGGTAGGAAAGCGTTTCCGCTGTCAGCAATAGGACCAGAGACGCCGCTGCAAGCGACCAAGCGAGTACTGCGGAGGCCCGGGTGCTCCTCCCACCGACTACTCGATCCTGTTCTCTTGCCCCTTCCGTCACAACCTCACTCTACAGCACTACCGTCTCCCAAGCGTTACGGCAAACGTTACGGGAAGGCGTTCTTACTCGCTTGGGGGGTTGCGTTTGTGCGAGGCGCGGGTTCGTCGCTACTACATCGCAACCACGATGGTTACCACTCTTCGCGATGTATGGCGTCCCGCATGTGCCTTACAAATTGTCTCGTGGTCAATTCCTCGTGTGGCAATCTCATCTTCGTCGGTTTTCTATGCCAGCGCTCGGGTGGTCGGATTACCGTGCTATTGCCGAAAAAGACCCAGTTCTTGCCCACCTTTCGAGCCGGGTAGATGCGGCCCTTTCTCGCGAGTTCGCGCACCCATGTCTCGCTCACGTGCAGCTTCTCGGCGTACTCCCTGCTCGTATAAATCTCCATAATCTCTCCCGAAAGTGGGGCCGCGATGCGAAGATCGAGACCCCGTCTAACCGTTTTATGACATCGTTTCAGATGGCTTATGCCCCTGCCGCCAGCGCAAGCTCTATGGCTTCCAAATTGAACGGGGTATCGCACGCTTCCAGGTTGCCCACCCACCACTCAGCGTGTGTTGGAAGTCTGTGTCCCTGCCAATCGTTACGTATCTCCTGGATGGCCTTGTGAGCCGAGGCGGGATTGGTGGCTTTCTCCTTGAGGGGCTCCCAGACCCGTACCTCAGTTGGATCGTCGTCGGGATCGGTCAAGTCGATGGTGATAGTACGGTGGAGTGACACGGCCCTTGATTGTGGTTCGGGGTCGCGTCTCACGGGCTCGGGGATCTCAACGTCTTCGTGAAGGATGCGTGGGACCGTCATGCCCGTGCGGGGATCAAACACTTTCTCCCAGAGCCAAGGATCGTCGATAGGGTGAGCGTCGTCAGAAAGTTTCTGGCCCTCCAGTGAGTCGTGTGCAAAACTCGTGCAATTTTGCACGCAAAGTTCCGGGTTCGGGCATCCGCCAGGGTGAAGTTTGCAAGTTTGCAAGTGATTTCCGGAGACCGCAGTTTCGTCGGCTTGCTGCTCGTGGTGGTCGATATATTCCCTATGGATAAAGGGTTTATGGTGATTGTCAGACACGAACTCCTCGAAGTTTGCACGCAAATTTGCACGAGTTTTGCACGCGCTCATCGGGCAGCTTTCCTCGTGATTTGCGTCGGCGCCCCCCTTCCCGCAAACGCATGCAAACTTGCAAACTTCGTCCACGGTAGGTAGCGCGTTGGCCTCAGCGGGCAGATCGGCTCCTATCCCGAACTGCTTACTGCGTCCGCGCTTGTCCTCCAACTCGACCAGATAGGGGGACGCGTTCTTGATGCGCCGAGACGTGGTCGAGTAGTCACGGTCAAGTACCGCCCCCATCTCTGAGATCGTGACCCCGGCGTGGTCGTGCTCCTCGGACTCGATGAGAGTTTTCGCCGCGTGGACCGTCGTGCGAACCTCCGACCTAACGGACTTCTCTGCGGTGGCTCCCACGATATCCTCGATGAGCACTCGCACCGCTTCGTAATCTTCCCACGAGGCGGTGATGCGGTCCTGCTTATCTCGCTCCCTGCTGGCCTGATGCAGCACGGCATGGGCGCGGATGAGATCGCGCACCCTGACGGCCTCCCTCCTCATCCGCACGGACGAGTCGGGCAGCAACTCACCCAAGGCGGGGCCGAACGGGATCACCACGCGATTGTCCTGACCCCAGATCCACGTGAAGAGTGCCTTAATGGGTCCGAAGTCCACCTCGGTACGGCCGTCCTCGAACACGTTCTTGATGATGCTCCGGGTCTGCGGCCTGCTGTCGTCCGGCGTAAGCTCGAAGACTCGGTTGCCTAAAAGTTCGTAGTCGGTCTTTACCCTCGTCGTGGTCGTCCAGAGAGCCGTAGGCCCGTCCACTTCCACGAGCTTCCCATGCACGCCCTTGTTCGTGCCCTCCGCGATCTGACGTTTTAGGCAACCTTCGCTAAGGATCTGCTTTGCCATTTCGAGGGATTCTTTGCCCTCGGCTCCGAGGCCCCCGAGTTCGTACACGACCAGAATCTTGTTCTTGAGACCATCCTTGCCCATGTAGGCCAACGCGCGCTCACTCATGGACTGGCGCTCGACGATCATCTCAGCCGGAAGAGCCTCGGTGACCCTTTTGATGACCTCGCTCTTCCCTACGGAGGAGGTGCCTTTGATTATGGCGCTTATAGGCTCGCCCCTGAGAAGAGATACGGCACCGAGAGTCAATAGTTTTGCGTTCGTCATCTCACCGATTAAGCCGTCCGCCTTGATGGTTTCGTAGACAGCACAGAGGATATCCCGCTTACGGGCCAGAGCCTCGCATTGCGGCCACGCGTCCTTAGCCCGCTGCCTACGTTCCTGATGCCCTACCTCGTCCTTCTCTTCAGGTGTGAGCACCCTGTCCCAGCCCCACGCCTTGCTGAGCGCTTCGACCATGCCAGGGACCTCTCGGGTAAGGGTGTTGCCGCCGGTCGCGGGCTGGTCGTTCTCCACCTTACATTTGGTGTCCGCCACGATAGATAAGAGGTCGTTGAATGCCTCTCTAGGGGCGGAGTGGTAGTCCCACGCTGCTTCAAGGATTGCGCAAACGTCCTCCCCTCTTCGAGACCCTGCCTTAGCAGGTACCCCGCGTACGCCATCGCCAGGCTGTGCCGGTCGCCAGTAGGTAGGTATTTGGCAATCATTGCTGCCGTGTACGCCTTCAGGATGTCCTCTTGGTCGGGGACGGGTAGGAGCGGTCCTTCGTTCAGAACTTCGATCTCTTGGCCTGTGTCCGGGTGTACCGATCCGGCCCACATGACCTGCTTGCCTCGGTGCCGAACCTCCACCATCCTGTTACCGTCGAGGTCCTTCATGCCCTCGTCGTTTGGCAACGCGCCGGAGTATAGGTAGTGGCTCGGGACCCCACCGCGTCCGAGGGTAAGGGTGCTGGTGGGCACGAACCTCGGGAGCATCGCCTTTATCTCTGGCGAGTCGAGGTCTATGTCCGAAAGACCCGCGTGCTCTAGAAGCAGCCCGGCGTTGCCCCTTATCTGGTCTCGGGGCTTGGCCTCCTTGCCCTTATCCCATCCCTTAACTAAAGCCCTCTTGCCGTCGAGCGGGGTAAAGTAGGCGTAGTTTTCTATGTCGGATCGTAATACACTTCTTGTAACCATATATCTCTCCTTTACTCCTTCTCAGGTTGGCAGACCTTTTGA
>JBKPOM010000057.1:0-2660 GCA_046733115.1 Actinomycetota bacterium
ACGGCCAGCCCCACGCCGACGGCCAGCCCCACGGCCTATTCCCACAGATAGTGAGGAGCGCAAGAACATTACTTAGGGAAACTACGCGCCCACAGCAGAGAGCCCCCTAACGAGGAGGAGGACCGTTTTCTTCCTGAAGGGCCTCCTGGGCGCGCTCGGGGTAGTGGTGGCTCTGGAGGTATTCTTCTAACTCCTCTCGCCTTACCTTTATGGTGCGCCCCAGCCTCACGCTTGGGAGCTCCCCGCTGCGCAGGCGCCGGTAGATCCAGCTCTTGCCCATCCCTAGCTCCTGGCACAGCTGCGCGATAGAGAGCAGTTGCACGCCTCCTCCGTGCTGCTCTCCATCTTCTTGGGGGAGCAGAGCGGCCTCTTCTGAGATGCTCTCCTCAAACTCTAGGAGGGCGCTCTCCAGTTGTTCGAGGGCTTGGTGGTGGGCTCGTAGGGCTTCTTTGAGCTGCTCGAGTGGGCGCTGCTCGTGATCCGTATTCATGGGGGTCCTCCTCTTCCTAAAGAGAGCTCGTTCCTACCAAAAGCGCGGTGGCGCGTGTCGTTAGAGCAGCCACCGTTTCCTCTCCGCGCAGGGGCGGAGCGACGAGCGGCTTCTCCTACAGCCGGAGGACCTCTAGGAGGGCGGGTACGGGTCGTCGCTGATGGCGACGGCCGATGGAGGGCAAGCAACCCCTGCGCCCTCCTTCCTGGGCTGCTCGGATGTGTACCCAGCTAACTCTTATCCACCACAGGCATTATGGGATCTAAGTTGGTGTAACGCATCCACCGAGAGCCTATTCATCGAAGTGCCCAGAGAGACTGTCTGAAAAATCGTTGGAGGCACCCTTGAGTGCCCGCCTTCGGTGGCACGAATGGCGCCGAAACGGTGCTCTTCGGCCCCTTCTGCCCTCGCTTGGGAGTCCGCAGCGAAGCTTTTCTGGAATTTTCAGACAGTCTCAGAATGTGAATTCTCGGAAGTCGCTTGCGCTAATACTAGCATGCCCTGTAAAAAACCTGTATGATGACCTTGCTGGCAAAGCGAAGATCATGGAGGGGGAAGATCATGGGGGAGAGATTACCGTGGCGGGTACCGGCACGCGTGGTGTTTTGGGTGTTAGCAGCATTCGTTTCGACGGTGTTGCTGGTCGCGTTCGTGGCTTCTTCGCCGGCTCAGGCGGCATCGCGCATCAGGGCTGGCAATTGCACGGTGTATCAAACGAAGGTTCTTGACCCCATAGCGCTGGCGGCGCACGTCCACAGCTTTACCGGTGGGACCGTCACTTCTAACGACACCACTGGCTTCGACCTTGAGGCGGCGCGCCGCACCTCGTGCAAAGCCACCGGGTCCGAATGGGCCACGAGCGCCAAATGGTATCCGACCGCCCAAACCTTCCAGCCGCTCAAAGACACGCTCTATTACCGCGACCCCGGCGACACGAACGATCTGCAGCCGATCCCCACGGACCTGCGGTTGCTTTCACACCTGGTCATCTTCAGGGGCACGGACACGTCTGTGCGCTTCGACAACTGCCTCGCGCTTGATCCTTCAACGGGCAGGCCGCTGCTCGATTCGACCGACCACGAGTCGCACTCCTACGACGCCGGAGCTAAGCCCTGCCCGACTGCCTTTCCCTATCGCATCCCGCAACCCGCAATCCTCATTCACTGGCCGAAATCGCTGACTTCCAGCACCCCGGTCAGCATGGGCAACAACCAGTTCGGACCGGCGAGTACTGCATTCCACGCCGACTACCTGGGGGGCAATCAAGCCATCTTCAACGACCAGCTCATAAACCTCTGCCTGAACAAGGTGCCATCATCGGTGACGGTAGCCAATCCCGCTTGCGGCGTCGGCCCGTAGAACGACAAACCCCCCGCCCGGTTCAAGTGGGGCAGGGGGTTTGTCCTAGAGCTATTTAATTGTAGCTTAGTCTCTCCTCAGCGGGGCCTATCGTCCCGGAGAAGGACCCTCTCGCACTGGTTCGTGCCGTCCTGGGCGTCCGCGAAGACCACATCCCTGCCGGGGCCGCAGAACACCACACATCCCGCTCGGCATCAGCCGCGTTGATGGTGTCATCATTGGCGCCACCGTCGAGGATGTCCCTGCCGTCGCCGCCGGTGATGTAGTCGTTCCCGCCAGCGCCGCTGATGTCGTCTCTACCAGGGCCGCCGGAAAGCGAATCGTCGCCGCCCCGCCCGTTGATCTGGTCGTTACCCTCCAGGCCCTCGATGTAGTTGGACTGGGTATCGCCGTTCAGATCGTCGTTCCCCGAGGTCCCGACGTCGCTGGTAGAGGTCGTGATAGCGTATGCCGCGCCCCCTTTCGCTACCGCGTTCGCTTGCTATATTGGGGCCGTCGCGGACGACGGGCGTGGGTTCGAGTCCATCCTCCTCTCAGGCCCGTTGCGTTCCTTATTCACGCGACTTCGTAGAATTAACCTTCCACGCACTCCGATGAATAGAGCCTTCCGAGATCGCCCTACACGCTCACCGCGTCCGCCTTCGTCGCGCTGCTCGCCCAGTTGTGGGCGCCCACGTCCGTGATCCTCTTCGAAATCCTTACGGGTCAATGGAGGGTGGGTCGGTAGACGAGCTCCTGGGTGTGACCGTCGAGGGTCCGGTGCTCGATCAGCTCCAGGTCGAAGTCGGCCGCACCCTGGAAGATCGGGTCC
>JBKPOM010000058.1:0-6706 GCA_046733115.1 Actinomycetota bacterium
GGTCTATGACGATCATGCCGCCGTAAAACGAAACGACGAAGAGGGGCAGCAAGAACCATCGTCCGAGCATGGCGTCCCCGAGCACGCAGACCACGAACGAAGCGACCCAGCTCAGTGCGGGGACGGTGTTAAGCTCGCCACAATCTCCTACCTCGTTACCCATGTTTCGTATTATCTTGAATGATACACCTCTGGCGCCCGATGAGCAGAGACGCGATGCTGCGTCTGGCTTGGCTATGAGGCCTTACTTTTGAACCGCGTCGCCGGTTCTCTGAAGTTCGTGCTTCAGGTGCTTGTTAGAAGGTCATTTGGGAGTTAGGTGGACTGTGCCAACTCATCGTTTGAGGGGGGAGGCTGTGCATTTGCTACACGCTTAAACATTCCGATGCTGCCTAAGTGCGAGCCATACACCGACCACCACCTGGGCAGCTCCAAGGAGCCTCATGCGCTCCGGATTCTCGACGAACCACATCCCGATCCTACGGGTGCTAGCGGGGCCGACCACCCACAACTGCGAATGCTCCTTAGGAGCCAGGAACTCTATCAGTCCATCTCCAACCGTGATTATCGCGAAGGCCTCGACGAGTCTCCTTTTCCACACAGCGCTCTTCTCCTCCAGTTGTTGTGCTGCATCAGGAACATTGCCAACTCTATTTTATAGGCAGTATAGCTGGCAACTCTCAGTGGTAGATCCGCCCGGTGAGAACTAGCTACACTTACAGACCGAGGCCTGCGACGGCAGACAACAGGGAGGTAGGTCATGAGATTAGCGATCTTCGGACCAACAGGTGGTACCGGGCGGCGTCTCGTAGAGAGGGCGATTGCGGCAGGTCACGAAGTCACCGCGTTCGTCAGGAATCCCTCCAGGATGACCGCGCGTCACGAACGGCTAAAGATTGTGGTGGGCGATGTGTTCGACCTAGGGCGGGTGCGGGTGGGGGTGGTAGGCAACGAGGCGGTGATCAGCGTTCTCGGCTCTCGTCAACCTAGCAACCCGCTACACCCGCACAGACTAGGCGACCCGAACGGCCCGGCATCGACCGGCTCGGGAAACATCATCATGGCGATGAAGGTGCACGGTTTGCGACGCTTCGTATGCCAGACGGCATGGGGGGTGGGGAGAGCAAGGAGGATCCCGGGTTTGTGGGCGCGTTCTTCATGAAGGTGCTCGTGCCGCCTTTGCTCAGGGATGAGTACGCAGACAAGGAGGCACAGGAGAGGCTCGTGCGGGCGAGCGATCTGGATTGGGTCATCGTACGTCCGATGATACTGACCAACGGGCCGTGGACGAACGACTATCGTGCGGCAGAGGATCTAAAACCCGGCCGGCACCCTTACATCTCGCGCGCAGACGTTGCCGACTTCCTTATAAGGCAACTCACCAGCGGTACGTTCGTGCGCAAGACGCCCGTTATTGGCTATTGACCCACTGAGCATACGACCGCGCGTAGGAAGGTGCTTCCTATCGAGGCTATCTCCGGTTCTTCGTGACGGCCGAGGTGCTGTCGGATGTTACAGATCTGGTCTGCGAAGACACCTGCGCCTAACCCATGGCCTTCTGACACCACTTTGACACCACAGGGAGCGCAATACGGTGCAACACTTGGCAACCCGGAGAAAGGAAACCCCCTTAGAAATGCGGCCTTTGCACACCCGTGCAAGCTCCTGCAACGCCTGATCGATCACTCGTAATGAGATGGGGTGAGCGCTTAGAGTCCGCTCGTCGGCTCTCTAACCGACTTATTTAAGCCGAATACTCAGAATAACAAAGCCCCCAGAAACGGATCGAGGGCTCCCGGAGCAGGCCGGGCCGCTCATCCGGCGAACTCCCGAACCGGCAGCCCGGCCACGTGCACAGCGGCGTGGAACAGTGAGCCGGCAAACGAGTCCTCGCCAGGCTTAAGATCTTCTTGCGACGTAGTGATAAAGAGTTGGTCTAAGTCAGAACCGCCAAAGGTGCAGGCAGTGACCTGTTTGGCCGGCACCTCGATCACCTCGTCGAGTATTCCCTCGGGGGTATAGCGCCGCACCGCGCCACCGCCGTAGAGCGCCACCCAAACGCCGCCCTCCTCGTCGACCGTCAAGCCGTCAGGACCGCCAACCTCAGCAGGGATCTCTGCGAACGGACGCCGCCCGGTCAATCCGGATTCGCCATCGTAGTCGAAAACATCGATGCGGTGGGTGGGTGTGTCGTTGTAGTAGGCGCGAGAGCCGTCAGGGCTCCACTCGAGCCCGTTCGAGATGGTGACGCTTCCCAGCACCACGCGCACCGAGCCGCCGGGATCGAGCCGGTACAGCGCGCCCGCGCCCGGTCGCTGGTCGTAGGCCATCGACCCACAATAGAAGCGGCCGTCGGGGTCGCAGCCTCCCTCGTTCATCCGTATGTTGTCGTCAGACCACAACTCGCCCAGGTGCGTGAGTGTTCCGTCGGCCTCCTCAAGCGCGAAGCCCCGCTCTACGCCGATGACCGCTCCACCTTGGCGGCGAGGTCGAAGTACGGCGGCGATGTTGCCGACGTGGCGCCGGTCGATCTCACCATCGTCTGCCAGGGACAGAACGTCGCCTGCCAGCATGTCAACCCAACGCAGGCCGCCCCAACGCTCCGACCAGACAGGTCCTTCACCGTGGTAAGCTACGGGACCGGTCACTTGCTCGGCTCGCACGATCGCGCCTCCTCATCCGTGACCAACCTTAGTTCATCCCTGATCGTAACAGAATAATTCGGTCCCACGCGCAAACTCGACTGCACGCTCGCGCTCGACGCGGCAATGACGTGATCGGGCGAGAGTAATGGGCCTGCGGTCCATGAGGAAGAGGGCCGAGATGCTCGAAGGGAACGTGCGCATCGACTCGGAGCAAGCGGCCGCCACGAGGGTGGGAGATGAGAGTACCCTGCGACAGGTGGCTCCAGCGGCCTAGTGAAGGGAGTTCTTAGTCGAAGGTCGATACGAGGGTCATGTTGATACCACTCTGACACCACCGAGAGCGCAATACGGTAGAACGCAGGGCAAACCGGAGCAGAGAAAACTGCCTAAATACGCGGGATTTGCAACCCCGCGCAAGCACCAGCAACCACTGACCGATCACTCGTAATGAGATGAGGAAAGCGGTTCGAGTTCGCTCGTAGGCTCTTTGATTTGCGATTGAAGCACGCGGGTTGCAGGTGCCTCTTCGGTTCAACCGGGTCGGGCAACCGTTGGGGCTCCGACAGGCGCTGCTCGTAGGCTCCCCGCCCAGGGGGACGCAAAACCCCAACGAGCAGCCCGACGACAACTGAGGTTCAATGCCCCGAGCAACGCGGAACTGCTCCGAACGTCTCCATAAGGCAGCCGCACGGAGAGGATTTGTGGGCCAATACCCGACACTACGATATTCAATAGGTCTAATAAGGGATGGTAGCGTAGGCAGGTCGATACGATGGTCGAGGATCTCTCCGCGACGAGCGTGGTGCCGGCACTCGAGGCGAACATGGTCGCCTTCTGGGTGGCATACGGGCGCGCCCCCGGGGCCGAGCTCTACGAAGGAGAAGACCTCGTCCGGGTTGTCACGGGCGTCTCAGAACCCCTGTTCAACGGCGTCTTTCGTACTCGCTTGGCTCCCGACGCTGTGGAGAGCGCCATAGCGACGACGCTCGCCCACCTCGCGTCGCGGCGGGTGTCCATGTTCTGGTGGGTTGGCCCCTTCACCCGCCCGCCAGATTTGGGCACGCACCTGGAGCGACACGGACTCACCCGTGCCGCGAACTTGCCGGCCATGGCGGTCGACCTGCGGACCCTACCCGAGGAGCCCCCGAGCATACCGGGTGTCGTGGTGGCTCCGGTTGAGGACCTCGAGACGCTGCGCACATGGGCGCGCGTCGCCGCGATCGGCACGGAGTTTCCCGAGCCGTTCCACCAAGAACTCGTCACACTGGAGGCTGGCGTGGGACTCGAGCCGCCCGAACGCTTCTACACCCGCTATATCGCCTACCAGGACGGCGAGGCGGTGGCCACCTCGGCCCTGCTCTTGCGCGCCGGGGTGGCCGGCATTTTCGCCGTAGCCACCATCTCGCGAGCACGCAGACGGGGCATCGGAGCAGTCCTCACACTGGTGCCGCTTCTCGAAGCCCGCAGGCGGGGATACCGAGTCGGCACCCTCCAAGCGACGCTGACGGGCTTACCAGTTTACGAGCGACTCGGTTTCCGGGAGGTCTGCCGCCCGATAAGTTTGTACTTCTGGAGTCCTTAGCCGCTCCGAGAGGATCCAGAGGGCAGGCACTCTGTCCATTTGCCTATCCCGCTCCCGCAGAAGCGCGAACCACCCGACGAGCAGGCCGAGGGCGGATGAGGGGTCGGTTCCGGAGATGTTGTTTACCGACTGCCCTTAGGCTGCGGCTAGCGTCGCGCTACGGAGGGACGGTGGGAAACCCCATCCACAACAACGATGCGGAAGATGGGCGTTCTCCGAAGTTCGTACCCGCAATCCTGCATTGCCCGGATCCTATAGAGCTAGAAACGCCCGATAGCCAGTGCCTTTTGATACCACTGTGATGTCACTGGTAACGGAGGACAAGAAGTAGCAGTTGGGAGTCGGAGGTAGATTAGTGCTGGTTTGCAGGCGTTTTGCACCCTCGGTTACTTCGTGCAACCCGCTATTTATTACTCGTAATGAGATGAGGTCAGCGGTTCGAGTCCGCTCGTCAGCTCTCTTATCTTATGGTGATTTGCAAGTAAAATATCAGTAAGACTAGGAGATTAAAGAGATCTTCGGACTCTCTTGATGCCAGGTTGACGACAATGTAGCCCAGGATAGGGG
The DNA here is from genome assembly GCA_046733115.1 of Actinomycetota bacterium. Classification (GTDB taxonomy): domain Bacteria; phylum Actinomycetota; class Rubrobacteria; order Rubrobacterales; family Rubrobacteraceae; genus Rubrobacter_D. Next base: position 4,795 of record JBKPOM010000058.1, read on the forward strand.
ACGCAGTCACTCTAGATCGATTGGCTCGCTCCGAACTCGGGTCTCGCTGCTTTCCCATCGTCAGCACGTTTCAGTGTGATCGACCCACATCGCATGATGGCAGACATGCGCTCTCACCGACGCATTTGTCCGAACGGGCATAATTGCATTGATCTACGGGCAGGTCAGTGTCAACGCAACCCGCTGGTAAGCCAAACATGAGCGCGTGGCGGTCGCCTGTATTCGTTGTACTAGAACTCGTCTCATATAGCGGTAGTCAGTGCAGTTGACCCACTCCTCCGACCATCGACCTCGCGCGTGGATAGGCTACGTAGTGGTGTACGGTACGGTACCGCCTGACCCTCGACATAAAGATGGCTCAATACCATTGCACACCGCTATAAACGTCTGAACACGAAGTCCACGCGACCCAAACCTCGCTAGTAATAATGGCCGGAGCGTCGTCCACGCTCCGGCCCTATGGCCACGCTACGCAACCGCGGCGCACCTCGTTTCCAACAGGGCACGCACTCTACGTCCTGCTCGAGGCCCGCTACCACCGGGGCATAGTCATCGACTACCCGGTCCATGATCGCATAGAGAACAGCCTCCGAACCCCGGCACAACAGCTCCGGCACGGACTCCAACCGCCTGCGCACCCTATTCAGGGTCGAAGCTTTGCCGTGGCGCACCGTCACCACGAAGTCTTCTCCTACAAAAGCGTGGATTTCACCGAACTCCACTGTCTCAGACTCGTCGATGTAACGAGCAGGTTTCAAGACTGTGAAGAGCGTCTCTCCGTAGCGTTCAATCTTGGGGCGTTGATGGCGTCCTCGACCGCCAGCGGATGCAGCCCAAACTCCGCAGCCACGGAGCAGAACTCCTCCTCGGTGGGCTCTACGAGCCCTATCCCTGCCAGCCCATGTCGTTTGCGGCAGGCCTCGTAGGTTTCTTGGAGGGAGGCGGGTTCCGCTGCCCGGCGACCGTCTACGTAGATGGCGTTGTCCACGATCATATAACGTATGATAATTCCATCCCACGGCATGCGCCGGGAGTCAAAAAACCAAGAGCAAGACGCCTACCGCCACGGCACACGGAATCCTGTGGGGAGGCGGCACGGTCGAATTCACCGCTGACTATAAGTTCCTCTGAGTCCAACAACGGAGCCTCCTCTCACGGCAAAGAAGTCAGGGCGGCACGGCGCGAGGAAGAAGAGGAAGAGCGTCTCTACGAGGAGGCCGTGGGCGACGCTACGCGCGAGGTGTCGAGCGAGGAGGTGCCCACCGAGATGCCGGACGGAGAAGCCAACCGTTAAGCACCTCTCACGACTAGGCGCATAGGGCATCGAGGAGGACAGGATTGTCCCAAGCGAAGCTCCGACGAACTCGCCGCCTCTTAGCAAGAGCTTGCCAGTAGGTCGCACGGGAGCGTCGTCAATGGTCGATAAGAGGCGCTGGTCAGAACGCCAATGGGTTGACGACCGATCCGACGAATAACTGCAAAGTATGGTGTTCTGGGGTTCCAGCGAAACTCGGGTAAACGGCTTATTTATGGCGATCGCGAAAAGCCGCAAAGGAGTAAAGCAGACTTTGGAGGACGAGGGAGAAAGATCACCAGGGGTCGACGAACTACTTAGCGAGCAAAGATGGCTAGCCTTTCAAGCCGTCTCTAGCTAGAGACGGAGAGAACTAGCCGCTGCTAAGACGCGCGCGAAGGGAGGCGTTTAAAGCGTCTCGAGAATCAGTAGGGAGCGAAGGTCCGTGTCGGATGCGACGTCGGCTTGAAAGGAGTCCTAGAGCATCTGTCATAGCAATTGGGCCGCGGTTCGGTAGCCACAGTGCCGAAAGAAACCCCGAGCGTCCGTGGCCGTCACCGTACCCAGGGCCCGGCCCATCGCCTCGATCAGCGCCGCGCGGGAGCGCGCTTCGGCCCC
>JBKPOM010000059.1:0-41675 GCA_046733115.1 Actinomycetota bacterium
GAAGAGGCCATGGTGGACGTACTACGCCTGGCGAGGGGGATGACCTACAAGGCCGCCGCGAGCGGCCTGAACCTCGGGGGCGGGAAATCCGTGATAATCGGCGACCCACAAACAGACAAGTCCGAGGCGCTCTTCCGCTCGTTCGGGCGTTACATCGAAACTCTCGGTGGACGCTACATCGTCGCCGAGGATGTTGGTACCTCGACAGAGGACGCGAACTATATCAGGGTCGAAACCTCGCATGTGGTCGGTGTTGACGTAACCCGCGGCGGCTCGGGCGACCCCTCCCCCCTCACCGCCCTCGGCGTGCTGCAGGGTATGCGGGCCTGCACGGAGGAGGTCTTCGGCACCACTTCTCTCGAAGGGCGCACGGTCGCAGTGCAGGGGGTCGGGCACGTCGGCTACCACCTGTGCCGTCTGCTCCACGAGGAAGGGGCCAGCCTGATGGTGACGGACGTAAACGAGGCAGCCGTCGAGCGCGTGGTCCGGGAGTTAGGCGCCAAGGCGGTGGATCTGGACGAGATCCTGACCATCCCCTGCGACATCTTCGCCCCGTGCGCCCTCGGGGCGGTGCTGAACGACGCGACGATACCCGGGTTGCGCTGCAGCATCGTCGCGGGGAGCGCCAACAACGTGCTCGCGGAGTCGCACCACGGCGAGGATCTCTCCGAACGCGGCATCCTCTTCGCCCCCGACTACGTCATAAACGCCGGGGGCCTCATCAACGTCGCGGACGAGCTGGAGGGCTACAACGAACGGCGCGCCATCAAGCGCGTCAGGCGAATAGAAGACAGCATACGCCGGATTATCGCCATCGCCAAACGCGACGGCGTCCCCACCAACGTCGCCGCGGACACCCTGGCGCTGGAGAGAATAGGCGCCATAAGCTCGATGGAGCGTCTGCATACCGGGCACCCGTACGGTCAGTTGAGCCGCCGTAGGGAGATGATTTAAGAGCTGATCAGCACGTCGGCACTTCGGCTTGTCAGCTTGTGGTTCGCTGAAGTGCTCTACACTAGCCACGCTACGACGGTCCAGAAGACCACGAGCGTGAGGATGAGCCAGTCGGAGGGTTTCGCGCGCATCTGGCGGAGCTTGGTTCGGTAGCGGCCGCCGCGGTAACTGCGGGTGTTCATGGCGATGGTGAGGGTGTCGGCGCGGGCGAAGCCGCTGATGAAGATGGGGACGAGCAGGCGCCCGATGCGGCGCGCCCGCTTTACGGCCCCGCCCTCGTCAAAAGGTACGCCTCGCGCGGTCTGGGCACGGGCGAGCCGCTCCATCTCCTCGATAAAGACGGGGACGAATTTTATGGCGATCACGAACACCAGCACCAGCTCGTTGACCGGCACCCTGAGCCGCTGGAGCGGGCCGAGGATCAGCTCAAGGCCGTTCGTGAGATCCACGAGCGAGGTCGTCAGCATGAGCATTGTCGTAACGTAGTACAGGAGGATGACCCGCGCCGCGATGATCCCTGCCGTGTACAGACCTTCCCTGGAGACCGAGAGTATCCCCCAGTGCCAGAAGTAGTCCGACTCTGGCACGTCTCCGGGGTAGAAGAGCACCTGGAAAATCAGGATGAAGACGAGGAAGGCAAGGAAGAGCCGCGAGCCCCGGAGCATGTACGCGAGGGGTATCCTCGAGACGATGCCGATGGCTACGAGCAGCGGCAGTAGGACCGCGAAGCCGAGGAAGCTGTCTACCAAAAATGAGGCGACGATGAACACGACAGTCGCGGCGATCTTCACGCGGGCGTCCATGCGGTGTACGAACGAGCCCGTGTCGACGAACTGCCCGAAGATGACGTTGCGCTGCAGCTCGAGCACTACGCTGCTCCTAGCCTTTTGAGAAGCTCGAACTCGAGTTCATCTTCGGTCAGCAGATGGGTGGGAAAGTCGGGGAAAAGCTTCTGCATCTCGCGGGCGCCGACGATCGGCTCCGGCAGGGCGATGTCCAGTTCGGCGAGACGGTCAGCGTCACGCAAGACCTCCCGCACGGGACCGTCCATAACGACTAAACCCCGGTCGAGGACTATAAAGCGGTCGCACAGGAGGCTGGCGTCGGTGAGGCTCGCTGAACATACGATGAGGGTGCGATCTCCGTCCTTCTGCAGCCTGACGAGTAGCTCGAGAAGCTCCCTCCTACCGCGCGGGTCGAGCCCGGCCATCGGCTCGTCGAGGACGAGCACGGGCGTGTGCATGGCGAGAACCCCTGCTATGGCGACCCTACGGCGCTGCCCCCCCGAGAGCGCGTGGACGTAACGCAGACGGAACTCGGGATAGGGCAGCCCGAGCGTGTTCAGGCTCTCCTCGACGCGCTCTCGGGTCTCCGCCGCGGAGAGGCCAGCGGCGGTCGGCCCGAAGGCGACGTCGGCGCCGACCACGTCCTCGATTATCTGCGAGTCCGGCTGCTGGAAGACGATGCCCACCTCGCGCCGCAACCTGGCCCTGTCGTAGCCGGGGGCGGCCACGTCCTCGCCCCTGGAGAAGACCTGCCCCGGCTTGAGGCGGAGCAGGTGGGCGAAGGAATCGACGACGGTGGATTTGCCGGATTGGGTGGCGCCCACGATACCCACGCGCTCGCCGGGTTGGATCTCGAAAGATACGTCCCTGATCCCCTCGCTCGCCCTCGGGGTGTCTTCGAGGTACGTGTGGGAGAAGCCCTTCAGCTCGAGAATCGGGGATTGTCCGTCCCTTTGCATCAGCCGGATGGCGAGGGGTCCGCGGCGACGGAGAGCGCGGCGCGCAGGTCTTCGGTGTTCAGGATGTCTCCTTCCAATGGGATGCCACGGGCCCGTAGGCGGTGGGCGAGGCTCGCGGCGAGGGGTACGTCCAGCCCGACCTCCCGCAGCTTGTCTACGTTCCCGAAGACCTCGGCGGGACTTCCGTCCAGAATGATTCGCCCCGCATCCATCACGACGACCCTCTCGAAGAGAACGGCCTCGTACATGGAGTGTGTGACGTGCAGGACGCCCATACCCTCCCTGCGGCTCAGGTCCGTGACCGTGGAGATCAGACGCCGCGCGACGGGGACCGGAAGCAGCGAGGTCGGCTCGTCCAGGATAAGGAACATGGGACGCATCGCCAGGGCGCCGGCTATCGCGACCCTCTGTTTCTGCCCGGGCGAGAGGTCTTCGATCAGCCGCCCGCCGATGTCCTCGAGGCCGAGCATACGGAGCGATGATCGTACCCTCTCCGAGATCTCATTGCGCTGGAGTCCCAAATTTTCGGGGCCGAAGGCCACGTCGTCCACCACGCGGTTCATCACGAGCTGGTCGTCGGGGTCCTGGAAAACGACGGAGATCCTGCGCCGAACGTCCCACTGGTGCTCCCTGTCCACGGGCACGCCGTCTATGCGGATTGCGCCCTCAGTTGGATACAGCACCGCCGTAAGCAACTTGACGAGGGTGCTCTTGCCCGAGCCGTTGTGGCCGATGATCGCGACGAGCTGCCCCGGCTCTATCTTCAGGTCCAACTCCTCGAGAGCCGACACCGCATCGGCCTCGCCCGTCCTGTAGGTGAACGAGACGCCTTCGATTCCGATCATCGGGCTACGACTCTGCTAATAGCGGCGTTCCCCATCTGATTCGTCCTCGGGAGCTGTGGTGCGTCCGCTGCGGAAGAGCATCACGCCCCGAACGACCACCAGCGTGACGATGGCGGCGAGGACCGCCTCGGCTATGGCCTGGGGCAGAACGACCAGGAAGACCGCGAGCGGGAAGTACCCGAGAAGTACGGCCATCCCCACGACGCCGACCGTGTTGGTAAAAGAGCCGAGCAGCCCCGCCACGACGGAGGCGAGATCCACGCTCGTCCTGCGCAAAGAGACGAAGGCGAGCCACGACACTATGCCGATGGGGATGCGCGGCAAGACCGAAACCAGCGGGTTCCTCAAGGGTGGCACGACGGGCTCCAGCCAGGAGAAGATACCGAAGATGAACCCAGCCAGGGCGCCGACCACGGGCCCCTCCAGAGCACCTCCCACGATGGCCGGGATGTGCAAGATGGTCGCGCGGCCCGAGACGTTGGGCACGGGGATAAAACCGAGCTGGGTCGCGCCGAGGAAGATCGCTATCCCCCCCAGTATCCCGGCGATGACGATCTGCCTGACATTGAGGCTGAAGATCGACCCCCCCCGGCCGCTTCCAGAACCCGCCGCCATGATGCTCTCCTTTTCCAGAGTTCCTACAGAACGCACGGAAATCTACATGCGGACCGAAGTATCTGTATGTACGCGCAAGGTGTCAAACCGCTAGAGTGGAGGGGTGAACCGTCCGTCGGCCGCAGTCCAGCCGCCGTCCACGAGCATGAAGGCGCCGGTGACGAAGGAGCTCGCCTCCGAGGCCAGGTAGACGACCATGCCGACCATCTCGCGCGGCTGCGCCCAGCGACCGAGGATGCTCTTCGCGGCGTAGGATTCGTACCAGTCGGGGGAGTTCTTGATCTGGGCCGTGAGCGGCGTCTCGACGACGCCGGGCGCGATGGCGTTGACCCGCACGCCGCGCGGCCCGACCTCGGAGGCGAGTGCCCTGAGCATCTGCACCGTCCCCGCCTTGGTCGCGGCGTATATCCCCTGTCCCGGCTCGACGACCTGCCCGCGGATGCTGGAGAAAGCAATTATGCTGCCAGAGCCGCGCTCGGCCATGCCGCGCCCGAAGTTACGGATCAAACGAAATGTCCCCTTGAGGTTCAGATTGATAACCCGGTCGAACTCCTCGTCCGTTACCTCCAGCACAGGCTTCCTGACGTTGATGCTCGGCGTGCTGACCAGCACGTCGGGAGGTCCCACGTGCTCGACGGCCGCCCCTACGCTCTTGGGGTCCGTCATGTCCAGTTCCAGGGCTTCGGCCTCCCCACCCTCAGAATGGATCTCCCCGGCCGTGTTCTGGGCTGCTTGCGCGCTTACATCCGCGCACACGACGCGGGCCCCGAAGGCGGCGAGGCCGTGGGCGCTGGCCTCGCCGATGCCGCTGCCGGCCCCGACAACGAGCGCACTCGCGCCGTCGAGATCGAACATTGAGCGGTAGTCAAACATGGGCTTCCTCCCCGTAGGCGTAGTACATCGCCGTCGCGGCGTAGAGCTTGCAGGCGGCAAGGAGCTCGTCCTCGTCGACCCATTCGTCTGCGTGGTGCGGTACCTCGCGTTTCCCGGCCCCCGTGGTGACGATGGGGATGCCGGCCCACGCGCTGAGGAACGTGCCGTGGGTCGCGCCGGGCACCCCGTTGTAGCGCGGCTCCTCGCCGGTCAGATGCTCGTAGGCCTTCGCCATCGCACCGACCAGGGGTTCGTCTTTCGGAGTCTCGGTCGGTGGGCGTTCCTCGATCACCTCGAGCGCAGCGTCGAAGTCGGGGTCCTCTGACTTCAGCCTCGCGAGGATGTCCTCAAGGCGGCCAACCAGCTCCTCGTGAGACTGGGCCGGAACCGTGCGGATATCCAGGGCGACGTAGGCGCTAGCGGGGATCACGTTGATCTGGGGTTCCCCGCAGTCGGGGCCCATGAGGATGGTCGGCGTGAGGCTCGGATAGCCGAGGAACGGGTCCTCGCCGTGGCGCTCGACCTCCTCCCTCTCCAGCTCCTCGACCGCGACCACGAACCGCGCGGCCCGGGTGACGGGGTTGACCCCGCTCAAGGGCATAGCCCCGTGCGCCATGCGTCCGCGCACCATGACCTCGACCCTGAGAGCGCCCTTCTGCCTCGTACAGATCTGGTTTTCCTCGGGTTCGCAGATAACGGCGGCGTCAACCCCTTCGGCGTGACCGTTGCCGATAAACGCCTTGATCCCCGCCATCATCCCTTCCTCGTCCACGGGATGGCAGAGTACCAGGGTGCCGGGAAAAGAAACACCCGAGCCCCTTATCGCGTCCACCGCCACCACGGCCGCGGCCAGGTTCCCCTTGGTGTCGCACACCCCCGCCCGTAAATACGCCTGGCATCCCTCTCCGCCTCGAACGGCGGGTGTTCCCACGCATCCGCGCTTCCCTCCGTCACCACGTCCGTGTGCGCCTCGAAGAGCAGCGTTTTCCCTGGACGGCTGCCCTCCTATACAGCCCAAACATTCGTCCGCCCCGGCGTGACTTCTTCGGTCCTGACTCTGAAGCCCGCGTTCTTCAGGTAGTCGGCGACGAACCTGGCAACATCGTTCTCGTTCCCACCCTGTTCTTCGGGGCGGTAGACGCTGGGGATGCGCACGAGATCCTCCGTCAGGCGCACTAGTTCCTCGCGGTCGATCCTGCGCAGTACGTCTTCGACCCCGCTTTCGAACACGGCCCAAGTTTAACCGCGCTTCGCCCACCAGGCACTACCCGGCGCCTTCACGATGACCGCGTGTTGCGCGAGCCCCCACGTTGCCTTATGGTTCGTGGGATCTTTCTGGAGCAGGCTCGAAGAAGGAGGGGTCGCGGGTGAGGAGGTCCGACTTTGCCGATCATCCGTTCGTCGATCGGCCTGCGTGCGTGCGAAGGACGAGCATCACCGGCATCCGTCTCCGCAGGGAGATCTGAAGTATGCGGGTGTCTGAAGCGATCGGACGGGTGCTTGTCGATGGCGGCGTCGAGGCGTTCTTCGGTCTCGCAGGAAGCGGCAACTTCACCGTATTGAACGCGCTGCATGCCGCGGGCGCCACTTTCTACTCTTCCAGGCACGAGACCGGGGCTGTCATGATGGCGGACGGCTACGCCCGCGCGAGCGGAAAGCCCAGCGTCGCTAGTGTCCACCAGGGCCCCGGCTTTACCAACTCGCTCACGGGTTTGACGGAGGCCGCGAAGGCCCGTACACCGCTCGTCGTGCTCGCCGCCGACATTCCTGTCGGGACGCTCTGGTCGAACTTCAAGGTGGATCAAAGCTCCCTCGCCGCGACGCTCGGCGCGATCCCCGAGCGCGTGCGCGGACCCGAGACGGCAGCCACTGATACCGCCCGCGCGCTGAGGCGCGCGCAAACCGAGCGTCGCCCCGTCGTACTGAGCATCCCGATCGACCTGGTCGAAAAACTTTGCCCGGACGGCTCGACGGAAATTCCCTACTGGCCGCCCCTCGAGGCGCCGGTGCCGTCGGGGACCTCCATCGGCGCTGTCGTGGACCTGCTTGCCTCCTCGCACCGGACGGCCATCGTCGCCGGGCGCGGCGCCGTCCTCGCGGGTGCCAGCGAGCCCCTCGAAGTCCTGGGAGACCGGGTCGGAGCCGTGCTCGCGACGAGCGCTATGGGGCACGGGCTCTTCGCCGGCAACCCCTATTCCGTCGGTATTGCCGGCGGTTTCTCCTCCTCGCTCGCCATGAAGCTGCTGGGGGAAGCCGACGTCGTGCTCGCCTTCGGCGCTTCGCTCAACCACTGGACCGTGCGCCATGGCGGCCTGTTCTCGCCCGAAGCGCGCGTGGTGCAGGTGGATCTCGAAGCGGAGGCGGTCGGGCGTGTGCACCACGCCGACGCCGGCGTGGTCGGGGACGCTGCAGGAACGGCCAGGGCCATCGTAGACGAGCTCGACAGGCGGGGTGTGGGCGGCGAAGGCTTCAGAACAGAGGGGCTGGAACGCGAGATCTCCAAGGGTCGCACCCGCGACGAGCCGTACGAGGATCTCGGTACCGACGAATACATAGACCCGCGCACCCTGACCATCGCCCTGAACGACCTGCTCCCGGAGGAACGCACGGTCTGCACCGACTCGGGCCATTTTCTCGGTTACCCGGCGATGTATCTGGAGGTACCTGACCAGCAGGGGTTCGTGTTCCCCAACGCTTTCCAGTCGGTGGGGCTGGGACTCGCGAGCGGCATAGGGGCCGCGGTCGCGCGGCCGGAGAGGCTCTCCGTCGCCGCCGTAGGGGACGGCGGAGCCCTCATGGCCCTAGGGGAGCTGGAGACGGCCGCCCGTTACAGGTTGCCGATGCTCGTCGTCGTGTACAACGACGCGGCCTACGGCGCGGAGGTCCACCACTTCGGTCCCATGGGACGGCCGGTAGAGTTGGCACGCTTCCCGGAGACCGACTTCGCCGCGCTCGCGCAGGCGGCCGGGGCCGAAGGCATCACCGTCAGGAGCGAGGATGACCTTCCTCCGGTTCGGGGCTGGTTGGACATAAGGGATCGGCCGCTCGTAGTCGACGCCAAGGTCAACCCAGAAGTAAGGGCAGAGTGGCTCGCTGAGGCGTTCCGCGCCCACTGAGAGGAGAATGAGATGATGCCGCAGGACCCTATCGCATCGCTCGTCGAGGCGCTCGCTAGCAGCGCCGTCGAGGTCGTTGACCTGACCCAGCCGTTGGACGAGCGCACCCCGGTGATTCAGCTTCCCGACGAGTTCGCGCAGACACCGAAGCTGAAGCGGCACGAGATCAGCCACTACGACGAGCGCGGGCCCGCGTGGTCGTGGTACTGGCTCGAGATCGGCGAGCACACGGGCACGCACCTCGACGCGCCCATACATTGGATCAGCGGCCGCGACAACAAAGACGTCTCGCAGGTGCCGCCCCACCACCTCGTCGCCCCCGCGGTCATGATCGACCGTTCCACCGAAAGCGCCGAAGACCCCGACTACCTGCTCACCGTCGATGACCTTCGCACATTCGAAGACGAACACGGACCACTACCAGAAGGCGGCTGGCTGCTGCTACACACGGGGTGGGACGCCCGCGCCCACGACGCCGAAGCGTTCCTGAACGCCAAGGACGGCAACCCCCGTTCGCCCGGCTTCGACGCCGAGTGCGCGCGTTGGATCGCCGAAGAAAGCCCCCTCGTCGGCGTTGGGGTGGAGACCGTCGGCATCGACGCCGGCGCCGCAGCAGGATTCGATCCCCTATTCCCCGCCCACTACTACCTCATGGGCGCGAACAAGTATGGCGTCACCCAACTCGCGAACCTCGGCACCCTGCCACCGACCGGCGCGCTACTCTTCGTGGCGCCGCTGAAACTGACCGGCGGTACCGGTAGCCCCGTGCGTGCCCTCGCACTCGTGCCGCGTTAGCTCAACCGATGCCGCTCTCCGGCCCGTATGCCTCCAATTTCCCCTTAACAGCGTTAAGGAAGCGGAGGGCGGCTCCGCCGTCGAGGATGCGGTGGTCGAAGGAGACCTCGAGGTTCATGATGCTGCGGATGGCGATGGCGTCGTTGTAGACGACGGGACGTTTGACTATCGCTTCGGCGGAGAGGATGGCCGCCTGCGGATAGTTGATGATCGGCGTCGAGACGACGCTACCCAGAGAGCCTGGGTTGTTGACGGTGAAGGTGCCGCCCGTGACGTCTTCCGTGCCGAGCTCTCCGGCGCGGGCGCGTTTGACGAGGTCGTCGATCTTGCGGGTCAGGCCGACGATGTTTAACTCGTCGGCGTCGGGGATGACGGGCACGATCAGGGCGTCTTCCAGGTCGACGGCCACGCCGATGTTTATACGCTTCCTGAGGATGATGCGATCCCCGTCCCACACTGAGTTCAAAACGGGATTGTCCTTGAGGCCCTCGACGACCGCCTTCACGATGAACGGCAGGTAGGTGAGCTTCACGCCTTCACGTTCCACGAAAGCAGCTTTCTCCCGCTCGCGCAGCGCGACGAGACCGCTCATATCCACCTCGACCATCGACCAGGCGTGCGGGGCCTCGCGTTTGCTCGAGGCCATGCGGTTCGCAATAGCCCGGCGGATGCCCGTCAGGTCCTCGACCCGGTCGCCGTCGTACACGGGAACGCGTTCCGGCTCGGGTTCCGCGGTGGGCTCGGGCGCCGCGACTTCCTGCGGCGCGGGTGCCCTGGTCTCCGCTTCGCGTTCCGCGCCGCCTTTCTCTCCTTTCTCTATATAGCCTTCGATGTCCTTCCTGGTTACGCGTCCCCCCGTGCCGGAGCCGGGGACATCCGCTATCTCCACGTTGTGTTCCTCGGCGAGGCGCCGGACCACGGGCGAGGAGCGCGTCAGGCGCAGCGTCTCGGCGTCTTCGATCTCACCGTGCCCGTCGCCCTCGCTTCGCGATGTACGTGCCACTGGGCTCTCTTCGCCCCCTACTGGCTGGGCTTCGGTACCGGAGGCAGGAAACTCTTCCGTGGGGGCTTCGTCGGCGACGTTCTCCTGTGGCGGAGCGTCGGTGGCGGCAGAATCGCCTTCGGCGGCGACCAGGGCGATCTCGGTTCCGACGTCGACCGTCGCGCCTTCCGAGACCAGGAACTTCTCGATCGTGCCTGCCACCGGCGAGGGCAGCTCGGCGTTCACCTTGTCCGTGTCTACCTCGGCGAGGGGCTCGTCGATCCCCACCTCGTCGCCTTCGGCCTTCAGCCAGCGGGTTATGGTACCCTCCGTCACGCTCTCGCCGAGTTGCGGCATCGTCACCGGTTTGGCCACGGGTTCCTCCTGTTTGTTACCGTTTGATCGCCCGCGTGGCGACGAAGGTGGGCATAAAGGCGGCGATAGGATCGTCGCGATAACGATCTTCGTAGAAGCCGGAGATCAAGTATCCCGCCTCCGTCTGGCCCCCGATCTGCTCCTCCAGCGTGTGGCTGAACGCGAGCGGCTCTCCCCTCTCCATCTGCCGCCCCACCTCTTCCTCGCTCTTGCTGGTCGCATCGGCATAGGGCAGGGCGTACCTGACCCTGACCTCGCCCGTGTTATCGGCGAGCTCGAGGTCGAAGACGTAGACCGCGGGGTTGAGGAAACCGGCAAGCAGGGCGCCACCGCTTCGCAGCACGCGGAAAACCTCGTTCCAGATGGGCCTGACCTCGGGGACGAACAGGTTGGAGACGGGATGGAAGACGAGGTCGAAGCTCGCGTCAGCGAAGGCCGAGGGGTCCCTCATGTCACCCTGGACGGTCTTGAGGTCGAGCGACTCTCGCTCGGCTACAAGCCGGTCCTGCGCGAGTTGTTTGGGCGAGTTGTCGAGCACGGTAACGTTGGCCCCCGCGGCAGCGAAGGTCGGGGCTTGCTGCCCCCCGCCGGAGGCGAGGCAAAAAAGGACGTCGGCGCCCGCCATCTCGGGGAACCAATCCCGCGGGACCGGCTTGGTGTCCGTGAGCAGGACCGTCCCCTGCCCGCGACGGGCGGCCTCGATCACGTCGGGGCCGAAGGGGACTGTCCACTGGTTGCCGCTCTCGACCTGCCTGTCCCAGGCCTCCCGGTTGTACCCCCGGACGTCCATCTAGTAGCGCGCCAGCTCCAGCATGGCCGCCTCTATCTCCTCCGCCGACGGCAAGAAGCGGTCCATCATCGGCTTGGCGAAAGCCGCCGCCGGCACGTCGGGGGCACCCACGCGCATCACGGGCCCGTCGAGCCACTCGAACGCCTCCCGCGCCACGATAGCGGCTAACTCTCCCGAGAACGATCCAGTCAGGTTGGCCTCGGAGACCACAAGCACCTTGCCCGTCTTTTTCGCCGAGTCCAGGATGGTCTCCTTGTCCAGCGGATACAGCGTCCTCGGCTCCACGACCTCGGTCCCTAGGCCTTGTTCTTCGGAGAGCTTGTTCGCCACTTCGAGGGCCGTGTAGAGCATCAGGCCGTAGGCGACGACGGTGATATCCGTGCCTTCTCGGTGGACGCGGGCCTTCCCAAGGGGGACCTCGTAGTCATCGTCGGGTACTTCCTCCTTGATCAGGCGGTAGGTGCGTTTGTGTTCGAGGAAGAGGACGGGGTTGGGGTCGCGGATGGCGCTCTTGATCATAGCCTTGGCGTCGGCGGGGAAGGTTGGCGCGACGATCTTGAGGCCCGGGGTGTTGCAGAACCAGGCTTCGATGCTCTGCGAGTGGTAGAGGGCGCCGCCGGGCACGACGCCGTACGGGGCGCGGATGGTCAGGGGGCAGTTCCAGGCGCCGTTCGAGCGGTAGTAGAACTTGGCCGCCTCGTTGATGATCTGGTCGAAGGCTGGCGGGATGAAGTCGCCGAACTGTATCTCGGCAACGGGTCGTATCCCGTTCACCGAGAGGCCGATGGCGGAGCCCACGATCAGGCTCTCCGCCAACGGTGTATCCATGACCCGCGTGGTCCCGAACTCCTCCACCAAACCCTGCGTAACCCTGAAAACGCCGCCGGCCCTGCCCACGTCCTCGCCGAGCACCATGACCGAGTCGTCGAAGCGCATCTCCTCGGCGAGCCCCTCGTGGATGGCCTGCAGCAAATTCTTCGTCGCCACGGCTAACCCTCCGCGTAGACGCGGGTCAGCACGTCTTCCGGGTCGGCGAAAGGCGCGTTCTCCGCGTACTCGCTCGCCTCTGCGACCTCGGCCTTGATGCGCTCCGAGATCTCATCGCGCTCCGCCTCGTCGAGAACGCCGTTCTCGAACAGATACCTCTCGAAGCGGACGATGGGGTCCTTCTGGCGCCACTCTTCGATCTCCTCGCGCTCCCTGTAACGACGGTCGTCGTCGTCCGAAGAATGGGCCGTCATCCGATAGGTCTTGGCCTCTATGAGCGTCGGGCCCTCGCCGGCGCGGGCACGCTCGAAAGCCTCTTTTGCGACCTCGTAGACGGCGAGCACGTCGTTGCCGTCCACCGCGTGGCCGGGGAAACCGTAGCCTTCGGCGCGCTTGGCTATCGAACCGGCGACCTGGAACTTGGCGGGGACGGAGATGGCATAGACATTGTTCTGAATCAGGAAGACGACGGGCAGATCGTGTATGCCGGCCATGTTCATCGCCTCATGCCAGTCGCCCTGGCTGGTCGAGGCCTCGCCACCGCAGGCGAGCACGACCCCGTCCTCGTCGCGCATCTTGAACGCCAGGGCGCTACCGGCCGCCTGCGGGAACTGCACCCCTATAGGCGCCGAGGCGGTGACGATGTTGAGCTCGCGGCTGGAGAAGTGGCCAGGCATCTGGCGCCCGCCGCTGTTCGGGTCTTCTTTCTTGCCGAGCAGCGCGAGCAGCTCGTCGCGGGCGCTCATCCCCAGGGTCATCACGATGGCGTGGTCGCGGTAATAGGGGTAGACGTAGTCGTAGCCCGGACGCACGTTGTAGGCGCCGCCGACCTGGCAGCCCTCCTGTCCCTGGCACGAGATCACGAACGCCGCCTTGCCCTGGCGGTTCAGAATCCAGGACCGCTCGTCCACCCGCCGCGCGAGAAGCATGTGGTAGTGCATCCTGCGTAGGTCGTCCTCGTCCAGCCCCAGCGCCTCGTGACGGGCGTTGGTCTCTCGGATCGCCATCGACCTCCTCCTCTGCTCAAAGGTCCCCACGAGAGGAGCCGAAGTCGCTCCTCCGTGCCCGAATTCTAGCAGAACGCAAACGCCCACCCGGGCGCCCGTCGAGCTCCCTCTTCACGCCACAACGCTCGCGTCGTAGTGGATAACGCCCACGTTGTAGTGCTTGCGGACCGGCGTCTCGGTCAGGAGATCCGAGAACTTCCTGATCTGCTCCTGGTAGAAGCCGTTCGCCTCTCCTTCCTGCCTATCCTCCTCCGTCTCCCAGAGCGTGATGGAGATCCCCAACCCCGTATCGTCGTCCGTCAACAACAGGGCGCCCCTGAACCCATGCTGATATCTTGCGGCGGGCAGTACCGAATCCCTGTAGATGCGAACCATCTCCCTCGCCTCCGTGGGAACGACCCGAAGATCCACCACCCTCGCTTCCATGACGCGACTCCTCCTGAGAACCCCAATATTCTGATACTTGAGTATCAAAAGAATTATACCCCGAAGCCGGAGGCTCGGATGGATGCTCTATTCGTCGCGACCCTCGTGCCACACGACGGTCCCGAGCCGCTCAGACGGCTCTAGCAACACGACCGCCTTCTCGGCCAGACGACGCGCCGTTTCCGTACGACCTTCGGACAAGTATTCGCGTAAGACCAAGGCGGGATCTGCATCTTCGGTCACTCGAAGCGACCGCCCGAGCAGGTCCACGTGCCGTCCCACGAAGTTTCGTTTTTCTGGCGAGCGTCCGAATTTTGGATCGCCAAAATCTACGGCCTTGCGGCGTCGCCAGGGATAGTCGGGATTGTCCAGGTGCGCGGCGTAGAACGTCCAGACGTCGAAATCCTTCACGCCGTTCTTGCCGTCGACGTAATGAAGGGCCGCGCCCTGGCACAGGGCGACGCAGATCAGGCGTTCTCCCAACGCCCGGTACCTCGGTTTCCTGGCGAACAGATCTTCCCTGTCCAGACGCGCGAGCTGTGCCAATCGGACCAGATCCCCGCGCGTGATCCGCTCGTACGAACGACCCGGACGTGACGCCACTCCCAAGGCCTAAGTCACCGCAGCCTCACGATGGCCATCACGCATTCCGGACAGATTTCGAGAGCACGAGCGGGCCCGCCATCGAAGACGGGACTACGGCTAACATCGTGGATTCCCACTTCCGCGGGAATGACGTTGTGGAGGGCCAAACTCGGTATCACGACGCAGCCGTTACTCCAACCGACCTCCTCGGCCACCATTCGCGTATGTGCGTCTGCTCCACTCTGACTTGCTGAAATGCTGACCGGCTGACCAGCTCTAAATCACTGGCGTCTCTCTATAGTTGCCGAAGACCTCCTGCATGGTGGCGCTGATCTCGCCGACCGTCGCGTACGCCCTTACGGCCTCGAGGATCGGGTACATCGTGTTCTCGTCACCTTTGCACGTTTCTTTTAGCTCTTCGAGTCGTCTCTGGACGAGATCGTTGTCGCGGCGTTCCTTGAGGGCCTTGAGGCGTTCTAACTGGCCCTTGGAGACCTCGGGGTCGATGCGGTGGAGCTCCATTTCCTGCTCGTCTTGCGGCTCGTAGATGTTGACGTTGACTATGTAGCGCTTGTTCTCTTCGAGCTCGCGCTGGTAGCGGGCTGAGGCCTCGGATATTTCGCGCATCGGGAAGCCCTGCTCTATCGCGTGGATCATGCCCCCCATCTCGTCTATTTGCTCGAAGTATTCGTAGGCCTGCCGCTCCAATTCGTCGGTCAACGCCTCGACGAAGTACGAACCGCCGAGCGGATCTATGGTGCTTGTGACCCCCGTCTCCAGGGCTGCTATCTGCTGCGTCCTGACGGCAACCCGCACCGCCTCTTCGGTGGGAAGCGCGAGCGCTTCGTCAAGCGAGTTGGTGTGCAGGCTCTGGGTCCCACCGAGGACCGCCGCTAGCGCCTCGAAGGCGGTGCGGGCAACGTTGTTGTAGGGCTCCTGGGCGGTGAGGGAGACGCCCGCGGTCTGGGTGTGGAAGCGCATCCGCAGGGAGCGCTCGTCCTTGGCGCCGTACTTCTCCTTGAGGACCGTCGCCCAGATACGGCGCGCCGCGCGGAACTTGCAGATCTCCTCGAAGAAATCTATGTGCGAGTTGAAGAAGAACGAGAAGCGCGGGGCGAAGTCGTCCACGTCGAGGCCCGCCTCGATCCCCGCGTCGATGTACGCGAAGCCGTCGGCGAGCGTGAAGGCGAGCTCCTGGGCCGCCGTGCTCCCCGCCTCGCGGATGTGGTAGCCGCTTATGGAAACCGTGTTCCACTTCGGCATGTGCTCGGTGGCGTAAACGAGCATGTCCCTGAAGACGCGCATCGATGGCGCGGGCGGGAAGAGCCACTCTTTCTGGGCGATGTACTCCTTGAGGATGTCGTTCTGGTTGGTGCCCGCGAGCTCCTCTGGCGCTACGCTCTGCTTCTCGGCCGCGACAACGTACATCGCGAGCAGCACCATCGCCGGGGCGTTGATGGTCATGGACGTCGATACTTCGCCCATCGGGATGCCCTCGAAGAGCCTCTCCATGTCCTCGAGGGAATCCACCGCGACGCCTTCGGTTCCGATCTCGCCGAGGCTAAGAGGAGAGTCGCTATCCAGTCCCATCAGGGTCGGCATATCGAAGGCGACGGAGAGACCGTTCTGCCCGTGATCCAGGAGGTACCTGAACCGCTCGTTGGTCTCGGCGGCCGTCCCGTAACCGGCGAACTGCCTGATCGTCCACAGCCTGCCACGATACATGTTCGGGTACACGCCGCGGGTATAGGGGAACTCCCCCGGATAACCGAGCTTCGCGTCGTAGTCGCCCTCCACGTCGTCCGGCGTGTATAGCGGTTTTACGCGCACGCCTGACATGGTCGAGAACTCCGCTTCGCGCTCCGACCCCCTGGCGTACGCTTCCTCCCAGCGGTCCTTCGCGCTCTTCCTGGTATCCAAAGCTTTCTCCTCCTGCGTCTCTCGCCCTTCGCAAAGACTGTAGCATAACCCCCATTTGCGCTCGCCAGGATTACGATGCATCCTCTTTCAACAGACGCAAGGGGTAGAAGGTGCCCCGCCACTCGATGCCGTCCTTCGCTAGGGTCACGCAGGCGGACCTGAGCGTGGCGTAGATGAAGACCCCGATCCCGAATGGGTGGAGCGCGGCATAGAGGGGCGAGAGCGACGAACCGGAGGCCCGCGGCCCGTAGGCGTACATGGCGGCCACCGCCAGCGCGTCGGCACCGAAGAGCAATCTCATCGCCCGGCGCCGCGCCAGGACGACACCGAAGAAGGGCAAGACGTTGGTCGAGAAGAGCAGGAGGGAGGCGAGTAGGATCATAGACAACCTGTAGTCCACGCCGGGAAAGACGCTCTTCTCGAGCACCCTGACGGCGCCGGCGAGGGTCTCGTGCCACTCGACGCTGACGGAGCCCGTCCCGTAGGCGACGCCCTGCAAGTAGCCAGATTCTTTGATCAGCTTGGCCAACCTCATGTCGTCGTCGGGGCGCAGTCGGATTGCTTCGTGGGTTCCCGCCTGAAGATAGGTGTCCCGTTTGAGGAGGTTGAAGGCGCCCACGCCCACCGCCTCCTCCGTGCGGGGGTCTTGCGCCCGCCACGGCCGCTGCATCAGAGCAGCCACTCCTCTCCGGCCTCCTCGGCCCCGCGGTAGAGGTCATAGTTCTTGCCCAGCCAGCTGTTGGGCAGGCTGTCCACCCGCAGTGGCTTTAGCATTCCGGGCCACTGTGCGGCGAGCCCGGCGATGATCCCGCCGGTGCGGTCGGTCGAGCGGTCGTCCACAGCCACGACCTCCAGCCAACCTGGATAGTCCTGATCCAAGATGGACCGCAATGCCTCCCCCACCCCGGCTTCCGCCTCCTGCGCCGGCACGACGACCGAGACGGAAGGATACCGGTCGATAGGCTCGGACTTCTTGGCGGCCTCGCGAAGAACGGGGATGCGGCGCACGCCGCGGAACCAGCCGAAGGCCGCCGCGAGCCACGCTACCGAGCCGAGTGCCGCGAGCAGGGTCCCGGCGCCCCGGACAACTCTTCCCGGCACGGGCTTATCCGACGACAGGCCGTGAGTTCTCGAAGCCGCCGGCGGCTTTGAGGGACTCGGCGTGTTCTTTCATGATGGCGCGGGAGATTACGAGGCGTTGAATCTCGCTGGTGCCTTCGTAGATCTCCGTCACCCGCGCGTCCCTGTAGTGCCTCTCCACGGGATGATCCTTCATGTACCCCCGCCCGCCGAGGACCTGGACGGCCTCGTAGGTGACTTCGTTGGCGACCTGCGAGGCAAACAGCTTCGCGCGGGCGCCGGCCTCGGTGTGGCGCTCCCCGCGGTCCTTCATCCACGCGGCCTCGTAGACGAAGAGACGGGCTGCCCGTATCTTCGTCTGCATGTCGGCCAGTTTGAACGCTATCGCCTGGTGCTCGGCGATGGGCTTCCCGAAGGTGGTTCGTTCCGCGGCGTAGTGCGTGGCGTAGCGGAAGGCGGCCTCAGCGATGCCGAGGGCCTGGGCGGCTATCCCGATCCTGCCCGTGTCGAGCGTGCCGAGCGCGACGCGGAGCCCCTTTCCTTCCTCGCCAAGGCGATCTTCTTCGGGGACGAAGACGTCGTCGAAGATCACGTCGTCGGTGGTCGCTGAGATGACGCCCATCTTCTCCGCGTGCGCGCCAAAGGAGATGCCCTCGGCGTCCATAGAGACGATAAAAGCAGTAACGCCTTCGTTAGCTCCGCCCTCCGCGCGGGCGAAGAGGATCACCGTGCCGGCGATCCTGCCGTTCGTGACCCACTGCTTGTGCCCGGAGACGCGGTAGCCGCCATCGACCCTCTCGGCCCGCGCCCCAATCGCCGAGGCGTCCGAGCCAGTGTCGGGTTCGGTTAGCGAGAAGCACCCGATCCTCTCCCCCCGCGCCAGCGGCGGCACCCACCGCGCCTTCTGCTCCTCCGTGCCGAACATGAAGATGGGGAGCGTGCCGGCGCTCGTGTGTACCGCGAGCGTCACGCCGACCCCTGCGTCGGCGCGGCTCAGCTCCTCGAGAAGTAGGCAGTAGGAGAGGAAGTCCGACCCGGCCCCGCTGTACTCCTCGGGCACGCACAGGCCCATAAAGTCTGCGTCGGACATCTTCTCTAGCGTCTCGAAGGGGACCCTGTCCTCCCTGTCGAGGCCGGCCGCGTGGGGTGCGACCTCGCGGTTGGCGAACTCCGCCGCGCGGTCCTTTAACTCCCTCTGTTCATCAGAAAGTTCGAAGTCCATGGAATCCTCCGAAAGCCGGGTATCCTAGCCCCTGACTATAGCAAGCGTGGCGACGAGCCGGGGTCATGGGCGGCGAGCGGGATGGCGGGTTGGGCTACAATGGCACTTACTGATTGGGAGAGTTGGAGGAGTGTGCTGATGCTGGTAAAGGACGAGCTTCTCGATAAGGTCGTGGATCGTGTCAGGGAGCAGATGCCGGAGGATCAGGCCCCGCAGGTCGAGGAGTTCGCGCGCCAGTACTATGGCTGGGTGGACACGGACGACCTGGAGGATCGCTCCCCGATAGACGCCTACGGGGCCGCCGTCTCCCACTGGAACTTCGCCGGAAGGCGCGAGCCAGGGGAGTGGAAGGTCAGGATCTACAACCCCCAGTTCGAGGAGCACGGCTGGCAGTCGACCCACACCGTCATTGAGATGGTCAACGACGACATGCCCTTCCTCGTCGACTCGACGAGGATGGAGATAAACCGCCAGGGCTACGCGATACACATGATCCTCCACCCCCTCATGAAGGTCCGCCGCGACGCGGAGGGACGTCTGACCGAGGTTCTCCCCCCCGACACGGACGAGGAAGACGCCATCTCCGAGTCGATGATCCACGTCGAGGTGGACCGCCAGACGGAGCCATCGGTGTTGGAGGACTTGAAGGGATATTTAGAGAAGACCCTCGCCGACGTGAAGGCGGCCGTCGAAGACTGGCCGGAGATGCGCGGGAGGGTCGGGAACATAGTCTCCGGGCTGGAGGAGAACCCGCCGGACTTCGAGCCAGAGGACCTGGCCGAGACCCGCGCGTTTTTGGAGTGGGTCGAGGACAACAACTTCACCTTCCTCGGCTACCGTGAGTACGACCTGGGAACGCTCGACGGCGAAGAAGCCCTCTGCGCCGTACAGGGGTCGGGCCTTGGCATCCTAAGGCAGACCGAGGCAGGGGCCGTCTCCCACAGCTTCGCCGAGCTCCCGCCCGAGGTGAGGAGGCTCGCCCGAGCGCCCAAGCTCCTGAACCTGACCAAGGCGAACTCGCGGGCCACGGTGCACAGGCCCTCCTATCTGGACTACGTCGGCGTCAAGAAGTTCGACGAGTCGGGAGAGGTTTCGGGGGAGCGGCGATTCCTCGGGCTCTACACCTTCACCGCTTACAGCGCAAGCGTCTTCGACATCCCGCTCGTCAGGCGCAAGGTGCGCTACGTGCTGGAGAGGTCCGGCTTCCCCGAGGGGAGCCACAACGAGAAGGACCTCGTCGAGATCCTCGAGACCTACCCGCGCGACGAGCTGTTCCAGATGTCCAAGGAGGAGCTCTTCGACATCGCGATGGGCATACTCCACCTGCAGGAGCGCCAGCGCGTCAAGCTCTTCGTCAGGCGCGACACCTACGGGCGCTTCTTCTCTTGCCTCGTCTTCGTGCCTCGCGACCACTACAACACCCTGATCCGGGAGCGCATGCAAAGCATACTCCTGCGGGCCTTCGGCGGCGAGAACGTGGAGTACAACGTCAGGCTCTCCGAGTCCGTGCTCGCGCGCATCCACTTCATCATCTACACGGAACCAGGGCAGATCCCGGAACACGACGAGGAGGAGATCGAAGGGCGCATCGTCGAGACGACCCGCTCGTGGGCGGACAACCTCTACGACGCCCTGATCGAACAGTGCGGCGAGGAACAGGGAACGGGGCTGTTCCGCAAGTACCGCGACGCCTTCTCCCCTGGCTACCGCGCAGGATTCATTCCCCGCACCGCCGTCTCCGACATACAACGCATGGAGACCCTGAAGTCCGAGGACGACCTCGGGATGAGCCTCTACCATCCCATAGAGGAGCCCGAAGACTTCCTCGGGTTTAAGCTGTTCAGGCTGGGGGATCAGGTCTCGTTGTCGGGCATCTTGCCGCTGCTCGAAGGCATGGGCGTCGAGGTGGTGGACGAGCGCCCTCACGAGGTCAAGCCAGCGAGATCTGCCCCTATCTGGATCTACGACTTCGGCCTCGTCCGCAGCGCCGACGGCGAGCTTCAGACCTCGGAGGTCAAGGAGATCTTCCAGAACGCCTTCGCCCGGGCGTGGCGCGGCGCCGTCGAGAACGACGACTTCAATCGCCTCGTCTTGGGCGCGCGCCTGACGTGGCGCGAGATCTCGGTTCTTAGGGCCTACTGCAAGTACCTCCGCCAGACGGGCTCGACGTTCTCCCAGGACTACATGGAAGACGCCCTCGTCAACAACCCGCACATAGCAAGCCTGATCGTGGACCTCTTCAAAGCCCGCCTCGACCCATCGCGCCAGAACACGGCCGAAGCCGAGAGCGAGCGGTTGAGGGGGGAGATAGAAGAAGATCTCGAAGCGGTCGTGAGCCTGGACGAGGACCGCATCTTGCGATCGTTCCTGGCTATCACGCTCGCGACCTTGCGGACGAACTATTACCAGAGCACGCCAGATGGGGACGTGAAGCCGCACCTCTCCTTCAAGCTCGATCCGGCGGAGATCCCAGGCCTCCCGCTGCCGCTGCCGCGGTTCGAGATCTTCGTCTACTCCCCCCGCACCGAGGGGGTACACCTGCGCGGCGGCGCGGTCGCCCGCGGCGGCATCCGCTGGTCCGACCGGCGCGAGGACTTCAGGACCGAGATCCTCGGCCTCATGAAGGCCCAGACCGTAAAGAACGCCGTTATAGTCCCCGTCGGCGCAAAAGGCGGTTTCGTCGTGAAACGACCGCCTTCCGAGGGAGGGCGCGAAGCTCTCCAGCAAGAAGTCGTCGCCTGTTACAAGACCCTGATCCGGGGCATGCTGGATATCACGGACAACATCTCTGGCGACGAGATCGTCCCGCCGCCCGACGTGAGGCGCTACGACGATGACGACCCGTACCTCGTCGTCGCCGCGGACAAGGGGACGGCGACGTTCTCGGACATCGCCAACGGGCTCTCGGCCGAGTACGGCTTCTGGCTCGGCGACGCCTTCGCTTCGGGAGGCTCAGTCGGCTACGACCACAAGGAGATGGGGATCACGGCCAGGGGCGCCTGGGAGTCAGTGAGCCGCCACTTCCGCGAGCTCGGCATGGACATCCAGAACGAGGACTTTTCCGTGATCGGCATCGGGGACATGTCGGGCGACGTGTTCGGCAACGGCATGCTCCTGAGCAGCCACATAAAGCTCGTCGGCGCCTTCAACCACATGCACATCTTCCTCGACCCCGACCCTGACCCCGAGACGAGCTTCGAGGAACGCCAGCGCCTCTCCCGGCTCCCCCGTTCCTCGTGGACGAACTACGACGAGAACCTCATCTCGGAGGGTGGCGGCATCTTCCCGCGCACGGCCAAGTCCATCCCCCTCTCCGAACAGGTGCGGAAGATGCTCGACGTCGAGGAAGAGTCTCTAACTCCGACGGAGCTCATAAGCGCGATGCTCAAGGCGGAGGTGGATCTGCTCTGGAACGGCGGCATAGGGACTTACGTCAAGGCGAGCTCCGAGTCCAACGCCGAGGTCGGTGACAGGGCGAACGACGCCCTACGGGTGGACGGCGACGAGCTCAGGTGCAGGGTCGTCGGTGAGGGCGGGAACCTCGGGTTCACCCAGATGGGGCGCA
The DNA here is from genome assembly GCA_046733115.1 of Actinomycetota bacterium. Taxonomy (GTDB): domain Bacteria; phylum Actinomycetota; class Rubrobacteria; order Rubrobacterales; family Rubrobacteraceae; genus Rubrobacter_D. Next base: position 21,882 of record JBKPOM010000059.1, read on the forward strand.
TAGAGTACGCGCTGCGCGGCGGCAGGATCTACATGGATGCGGTAGACAACTCGGCCGGGGTCGACTGCTCGGACCACGAGGTCAACATCAAGATCCTGCTCGACGCCATCGTCGAGGCCGGCGACATGACCGACAAGCAGCGCAACGAGCTGCTCGCCAGCATGACCGACGAGGTCGGGGATCTGGTGTTGCGCGACAACTACCAGCAGACCCAGGCCATAAACCAGGCCCAGGCGCTCGCGCACCCCATGGTCGACGTGCACGCCCGCTACATCCACTCCCTCGAGCAGACGGGCAGGCTCGACCGCAATCTGGAGTTTTTGCCGGGCGATGAGGAGCTAGGCGAGCGGCGCTCGGACAACAGAGGGCTCACCGCACCCGAGATCGCCATCCTGTTGTCGTACAGCAAGATCACGACGTACCAGGACCTGCTCGACTCGGACGCCCCCGAGGACGCTTATCTCTCGCGCGAGCTGGAGAGGTACTTCCCGACGCCGTTGAGGGAACGCTTTCGGGAGCAGATCCACGAGCACAGGCTGCACCGCCAGATCACGGCCACCCACGTTACGAACAGCCTGGTGAACCGCTGCGGCCCCTCCTTCGTCTACAGGCTGGGCGAGGAGACGGGGGCCGAGGCGCCGGACATCGCCCGCGCCTACATGGCGGCGCGTGAGATCTTCTCGATGCGCGCCCTGTGGGACGGCGTCGAAGGGTTGGACAACACGGTCGAGGTCAGAATACAGACCCAGATAATGCTCGACGCCCGCAAGCTCGTCGAGCGCGCCACCCGCTGGCTGCTGCGCTACCGTCGCACGCCGCTAGATATCGGGGAGACGATCTCGCACTTCTCCGAAGGGGCCAACGAGCTGGCCGAAAGCATCCCGGAGATCCTGATCGACGGAGACCGGGAGGCCGTTGAAAGCGCGGCCCAACGCCTCATCGACGCGGGCGTGCCGCGGGATCTTGCGGAGCGCGCCGCGGCCCTCGGCCCGATGTTCCCCGCCCTCGACATAACCGACGTGGCGAACGCCAACGGGGAATCACTCGACACGACGGCGGCGGTCTACTTCGCCCTCGGCGACCGGCTGAAGCTGCACTGGCTGCGCCGCCATATCGAAGCCCTGCCCCGCGACAACCGCTGGCGCACCCTAGCGCGCTCCGCGCTGCGCGACGACATCTTCAACCAGCAGGCCGCGCTCACCGCAGAGGTACTCCGCAACACCCCGCAAGACGAACCCGCCGACGATCGCATAGAAGCCTGGAAGGGGACCAACGAAGGGTCCGTGCACCGCACATCGCAGGTCCTCACGGACATCAACTCCAGCGGAACCTTCGATCTCTCCACCCTCTCGGTCGCCCTGCGCGAGATACGAAACCTCATAACCACCCAGGAAGCGTTATCCGAAGAGGCAGGAGCAGCCACGCGCTAAAGCAGCTTGCGAGCTGATGGCTGATAGCTTGTCGGCCCTTTGCAACCGCTCTATATCGCGTCCGTTCCCCGGGCTGACTCTTCGATCAGCGCGTCGACCACCCCTTCGAGGCGACCCGTCCGTTCGTAGGTCTGACGCTGGCGCCTCGCGCCGTTGCCGCCTTCCAGGGTGTCGCCGACGAGCGAGGAGACTTCCTCGTAGTCCCCGTGCTCCTCGAGCGCAGGGCGTGCGAGGAGGAGCATCTTCTCTATCATCTCGCGCGCGGGGATGGCGCGTCGGGCTTCCACGTCTACGAGCTCCCCGTCCAACCCGTAGCGCGAGGCGTTCCAGTGCGAGATCCGCAACAGCTCCGGCCGGGCGTCCGGGTGCGGCTCCCCGCGCCCGACCCGCTCGTGGCAGGCCCGCACCAGCGCGCGACAGAGACCCGCCAGCATCACCGCCTCGTCCAACCTGCTCGGCACGTCGGCGACCCGGATCTCCACCGTATCGAGCTTCTCCGGCAGCCGCAGGTCCCAGTAAACGCTGGCGGCGTCCAGAACGCCGCCCGTCTCTACCAATGCCTCCACCAGGGCGTCGTGCTCGGCGAGCGATGCAAAGGGCCCCGGCGGCCCCGCCGCCGGTAGCCTGCCCCAGACCTGGGTTCGGTAGCTGGCGTAGCCGGTGTCCTCGCCGAGCCAGAACGGGGAGTTCGCCGAGAGCGCGAGGAGCGGCGCCAGCCACACCCGCAGGTGGTTCATCACCCCCAGCGCGACCTCGCGGTCCTCCAGGCCGACGTGGACATGGAAGCCGAACACGAGTTGCTCATAGGTGAGTCGCTTGTAGCTCTTCACGAGCCTTCGGTAGCGCTCGTCTGAGGTGATCGGCTGTTCCCACCAGCGCGAGAACGGGTGCGTGCTCGCGGCGACGATCCGGCAGCCTTCCTCGTGCGCCGCTTCGCTGATGCGGCGTCGCAGCCGCATCAGCTCGGCCCGCACCTCCGCGAGCGTCAGGCAGACGGAGGTCACGACCTCGATCTGCGAGGCCCGCAGCTCGGGCATGACCTGCTCGCCCAATGCTTGCCGCGCCCGCTCCAACACGGGCCCGCCGCGGGGGTCTAACCCCCGGCTCTCCGCGCCTACGACCTGGTATTCTTCCTCTACCCCTAAGGTGTACTCTCCCGTCCCTGCAGACACGCGGGCCTCCCCCCTTCGGCAAGATCCTGGAGTATAGGGTATAGGCCGCAGCTTCGCGCCGGCAGCCGCGGCTCCATATGTCATACGGGAAGATACCGCCCCGAACCGCTCCTCAAACCGTACGGATCAGACACCCTGCTCCAGGGAGCGCCGGTGGGAGGCGGCGCGCCCAACGTACTCCCTGGCGCCGCGCTCTATGTCCGCGGCCTGCTCGTCGGCTACTTCACCGATGTGCTTGGCCGGAATGCCGACTATCAGGCTGCGGGGTGGAAACTCGCGGCCCTCGGGGACGACGGCGCCGGCGGCGACGATGGAGCCATCTCCGATCTTCGCGCCGTTCAAGATCGTCGCACCTATGCCGACGAGGCAATTGTCCCCGATCTCACACCCGTGTACGACCGCGTTGTGCCCGACTACGCAACCTTCGCCGACGATCGCGGGGTAGCCCGGGTCCGCATGCAAGACGCATCCGTCCTGGACGTTGGTCCTGGCCCCGATGCGGATAGGCTCCGTGTCGCCACGCAGCACGGCCCCGTACCACACGCTCGATTGCTCATCCAGATGTACGTCTCCGATAACGTAGGCTCCGGGCGCAACCCAGGCAGATGGTACGAGCTTCGGCGGAGTATCGCCGTGCGGGAGCAGGTTGCCTCCCTCGTTCAGATCCAACGCCGCACGCTCCCCTTGTATCGCAGATACTCGTCCCCGAACTGACGCTCCAGGTAGCGCTCCTCGCGCTCGATGACGCCACGTCGCATCAACTGCTGGACCGCGGGGAGCAGCAGGATGGGCAAGAGCGCGTTGGCCAAGGCCGAGATACCCACGTAGATCAGCGTGAACCCCACGTACATCGGGTTGCGGGTGAAGCGGTAGACGCCTCCGGTAACGATCGCCGTCGCAGGCCTGTACGGGTCCACGTTCGTCCCGGCCCGGCGCATCTCGCGAAATCCCAGGAGCCCGATCGCGAAGCCGCTCACGATCAGCAGTGACCCGAGCGTCCGTGCTAGGGGACGCGCTAGGAAGGGAAGCCGGAAGCGGCGGTTCGCCAACAGGCCGGCGGCGAGGGCGCCGGCGTAGATAAAGGGTGGTGGTGTGATCACACCAGGATTGTCCGCGTTGTCTCTCCCGTCGTCGCCCATCTCCCCGCTCCTTTCGCCTCGACCTTTGCAGGGACTGTTCGCGAACAGCCCTCGCCTGAACCGCCCCTACACCTCCACGAGCACGGCGTCGCCCTGACCGCCGCCGGAGCAGATGGCCGCGAGGCCCTTGCCGCCGCCCCGGCGCCGCAGCTCGTAGAGGAGCGTTGTCAGGATGCGGGCGCCGGAGGCTCCGACGGGATGGCCGAGCGCGAGGGCGCCGCCGTTGACGTTGACTACCTCGGGGTCCACGCTGAGGATGCGGGTGGAGTGGATCGCGACCCCCGCGAACGCCTCGTTTATCTCCACGAGATCGAGGTCCTCAGCGCTCCATCCGGCCTTCTCCAACGCGAGCTTCCCGGAGTTGCCGGGCACGGTGAGCAAGTTTGGCGGCTCCTCCGCGACCTTGGCGTGCGCGACGATGGTGCCTAAGGGTTCGAGGCCGCGCCTCTCGGCGTAGGACTCGCTCGCGAGCACGAGAGCGCCGGCCCCGTCCGTGACGCCTGGCGCGTTGCCGGCGGTCACGGTCCCGCCTTCGTCTATCGGCGGTAGCTTGGCGAGTTTTTCGAGGGTAGTGTCGCGCCGTATCGGCTCGTCGGCCTCGACGTAGTTGGTCTGCCCCTTCTTGGCTGGAACCTTGACGCCTACTATCTCTTCGGGAAGCCTTCCGTCGTCTGTTGCGGCCGCGGCGCGCTGGTGGCTGCGGAGCGCCCACTCGTCCTGCTGTTCGCGGGAGATATCGAACCTTTTCGCGCCGCCGGCGCCGAACCGGATCATGTTGACGTGCTCGAAGGCGTCGAGGAGGCCGTCGTGCATCATCGAGTCAACCGCGGGCGTGTCGCCCATGCGCGCGCCCCAGCGGGCTTTCGGCAACAGGTAGGGCGCGTTCGACATGCTCTCCATACCGCCGGCCAGGATCACGTCGTAGTCGCCGGCCCGGATTAGGGTCTCCGCCAGCGTCGCGCTCCTGAGGCCGGAAGCGCACACCTGGTTGAGCGTCTCGGTCGTGAGGGAGAAAGGGAGTCCGGCGTGGAAGTTCGCCTGCCGGGATGGGATCTGGCCGACCCCCGCCTGCACCACGATGCCGAAGATGGAGTGCTGCAACTCCCTGTCCTCGACGCCGGAGCGGTCCACCGCCTCCCGGATCGCCGCCCCTCCGAGCTCGGGCGTGCTCAAGGGCGACAGCGCGCCGCCGAATTTTCCGAAGGGCGTCCGAGCCGCTCCTAAGATTACCGTGCGTTCCAATGCGACTCCTTCGTCTTTGAGACCAACGACCATAGTCTAAGCCTTCCTGAGCCAGAATGCGTGGTTCGCCCCGGCTGGCGAACCGCCGGAACGCTTAGGTCCGTATAACCATACGTATAACCATACGTGTTATCTTCTCCGCGGAGAACGGTTTAGTAAGGAGAACACATGCAGGTAAAGAGGTTGGATCATATAGCCCTCTATATGAAAGACAGGGATGAGGCTGCCGAATTCCTGACCGCGCACCTCGGCTTCCACATCGTGGACCACACGGAACGTTACACCCTGGTGGGGGCGGGCGGCAGGCTAGGTAAGCTCACCCTCTTCGACGCCCCGCAGGGCACGATCCCATCACCAGGGGAGATCGGACGCATTACCATCCGCGTTGCCGACCCGGAAGCCGCCGCGGGAGAGCTTCCGTCCGAGGCCGACGCCGAACCGCTCGAGGGCGGGTACGCTTTCACGGGTCCGGAAGACCTCCCTCTCGCCCTCGTTCCCGGCGAGGGAGAGTTCGCGGACTACGACCTGGAAGGCTTCACCCTGCGCTCGAGCTCACCCGAAGAGTCCGCACGCACGTTCGCCGAGATGGGATTCGACCCCGCAGACGACATCACCATCGTGAAGGCGGGTGAGTACCTGGTGCGCCTCACCGACTCCGCACCCGAGGCGGGAGGCATGCTCTTCCACATCGGTTGCCTCGTAGATTCGGCCGAAAACCACCGCAGGGAGGCCGAGGAGCGTGGCCTGGAAGTCACCGACTTCGTCGAGGGCCCCAATACACTCGCGGCCTTCGTCCGCGGACCCGAGGGCGTAAGCGTCGAGTACGTCGAGCACAAGCCCACGTTCTCCCTGACCTAGGGTGCTCATCATCGCCGGCGGCGGCCTCGCCGGCCTCACCACCGCCCTGAGGGCCGCGGAACTCGGCGCTCGTGTCGTTTTGCTGGAGAAGGGCTACCGTCCCGGCGGCTCCTTCCTCCTCTCCAGCGGCTACGTCTGGTCGTACAGGGACATGCCGACATTCCGCAGGGAGGCGCCAGGCGGAGACGCTACCCTCCAGGAGCTCATCCTCGAACGTCTGAGCTCCGGCCTGGACTGGCTGGAGGGCACAGGGGGGGTCCTCCTCTCGCACGAGACCGGCAATCCCCTTACGTTCGGCGCTCGCTTCGACCCTGAAGTGACAGTCGCGGCGCTCGTAGAGCGCATACGTGCCTGGGGAGGCGAGATCTTCGCGGGCACGACACTCGAAGCGCTCGCCGAGGGCACCGCCAGACGAATAACCGGCGTGCGTGCATCTTCCTCGGGTACTAACAAAGAATACGAGGCCGATGCCGTGGTCCTTGCCTCCGGTGGCTTCGCCGCAAACTCCGAGCTGGTCGGGCGCTACATCATTCGAGGCCCCTGCAGGATGCCGGTGCGTGCGCACCCGAGGAGCACGGGCGACGGTTTTCTCGCGGCGCTGGAGAGGGGCGCCCTCGCGAGCGCCGGCCTCGACGAGTTCTACGGCCGCAATTTGCCGGCTCCTCCGGCCGAGTTTCCTTCAGAACGGTTCGTCGAGGTCTCCCAGCTATACGGCCGCCACGCCGTCGCGGTCAACGCCCGCGGCGAACGCTACGCCGACGAAGGCGCGGACTGGTCCGAGACGGCCCTCACAAGGGCCACGGTCCATCAGCCCGGCCTCTACGCCTGGTACGTCTTGGACGCCGCCGGTCTCGCGGCCCAAGTGCGCGAGCGAACCGCGGAGGAGATGGTAGAGGTAGCCAGAAGCACGGGCGGAACCGTCGTCGAAGCGGCGAGCCTCGAGGAGCTGGCCGGCGAGCTCGGAGAACTGGGCGTGCCCCGCGACAACTTCCTACATACTCTTGAGATGTACAACGCGGCCATCGCCGCGGGCACAGAGACCTTCCCTCCGAGAACAGGCCCTGCCAAACCCTTGAGCGACCCGCCCTTCGTGGCCGTGAAGGTTGCGCCTTACATAACGCACACGGTGGGCGGGCTCGCCGTGGACGCGGGTTGCAGGGTACTGCGGAAGGTGGATGAAAAGCCGATCCCGGGCCTGTACGCCGCCGGGGTGGATGTCGGCGGGGTCTCCGTGGGCGGGTACACGAGCGGCCTCGCCTCCGCACTCGTCTTCGGCAGAACCGCCGCGGAATCTGTAGTCGCAGACGGCCAAAAGCACTTCAGCACGCAAGAGGCCGATGGCTGAAAGTTGAATGCTAACCACTCTAGTAAAATGCTGCTTTACGGCAAGAGACCTTTGGGGAAAGGTGAGGTACCGTGGCCAACATCGGCGATTACGAGAAGACCTACGCGGGCTTTGACTGGGAGACGCCGGAGAGGTTCAACTTCGGGCGCGACGTAGTGGACCGGTGGGCGGCGCAGGACCGGGCGGCCATGATTTGGCTCGGAACCGACGGCGAGGAACGCCGCTTCGACTTCGCCCAGTTCTCGGTCCTCTCGAATAGGTTCGCAGGCGCGGCGAGGGAGCTTGGCGTAGGTCGCGGCGACAGGGCGATGGTCCTCCTCGGCAAGGTACCGGAGTGGCACGCCATCCTCACGGGCCTATTGAAGCTGGGGGCCATCGCCATCCCCTGCGCCCCCCAGCTCAGGGCCGGCGACCTGAAGTTCCGGGCGGAACACTCGGGCTCTGTGGCCATGATCTCCGGCCCTGAAGGCATCGAAGAGGTCGAGAAGATGCGTCGGGACGCCCCCGGCCTCGAACACTTCGTCTTCCTCGGCGAAGAGCGGGACGGCTGGGATACCTACGAGGTGCTCATGGACGGGGCCTCTGGGGCCTTCACAGCCGAGGACACGGCGGCCGGTGACGGCGCGTTCATCCTCTACACCTCCGGGACGACCAAGCATCCCAAGGGCGCCCTGCACACGCACAGCTACACGCACGCCAAATGGATGGAGGCCAAGTACTGGTTAGATCTCCAGGAGGGCGACAGGCTGTGGTGTACCTCGGGGACGGGATGGGCCAAGAGCATCTGGAACGTCTTCCTCGGACCGTGGAGCCAGGGGACGGAGATCTTCTTCCACGAGGGCGGCTTCGACCCCGCCGAGCGCCTGGAACTGATGGAGCGCTACGATATTTCTATCCTCTGCCAGGCACCTACCGAGTACCGCCTCCTCGCCAAGACCCCCGAACTAGAACGCGCCGACCTCTCCTCGATCCGGCACGCCGTCTCCGCAGGCGAGCCCCTCAACCCGCCGGTCATCGAACGCTGGAAAGAGCTGCACGGCCTGACCATCTACGACGGTTACGGGCAGACGGAGAACACCCTGCTCGTCGGCAACTACCCCGGTCTCGAAGTAAGGCCGGGCGCCATGGGCAAACCGTCTCCCGGTTGCGACGTGAAGGTCATCGACCCCGAAGGCAACGAGTGCCAGCCCGACGAACCAGGCGACATCGCCCTCTCCGGACGCATACCCGCGCTGCTCAAGGAGTACTGGGAACAGCCCGACGCGACCGAGGCCGTTTTCCGCGACGGATACTACCTGACCGGCGACAGGGCGTACCGAGACGCCGACGGATATTTGTGGTTCGTGGGCCGTTCGGACGATGTCATCCTCTCGGCAGGCTATCGCATCGGGCCCTTCGAGATAGAGAGCGTCCTCATCGAGCACCCCGCGGTCGTCGAGAGCGCCGTCGTGCCGGCACCGGACGAGGACCGTGGAAGCGTCGTCAAGGCTTTTATCGTCGTCGGCAAGGACTACGAGCCATCCGATGAGCTGGCCAAAGAAATCCAGGACTACTGCAAGGCGCACACGGCCCCGTACAAATACCCGCGCCAGATAGAGTTCATCGAAGAGTTGCCCAAGACGACGAGCGGGAAGATAAGGCGTGTCGAGCTACGACAATAGTGAAGGCATCAGGCTTCGGGTAAGGGTCTCTCGCGGTACGGTCCTCTCCGAACGGACCTCAAGCCCACAGCCCAAGACCTGAAACCTGTAGCCTGATGCCTGATCTTCGGGCGCTCGCGGACGAGGACTTCTGTTATCTCACGACGACGGGACGCGTGACGGGGCGGCCGCACGAGATCGAGATCTGGTTCTCCCTGGTGCCAGAGACGCGGACCCTCTACATGCTCTCCGGGGGCCGTGACCGCTCGGATTGGGTGAAGAACCTCCGCCGCAACCCCGAGGTAACGGTCCGCATCGCGGGAGAGGTATTCAGCGGGCGCGCCCGCGAGGCCCGCGACGCGGAGGAAGACGAATTGGCACGGCGGCTCCTTGTCGAGAAGTACGAGAGCAGCCCCGGGCGTCTCCAAAACTGGCGACGCACCGCGCTGCCCGTGGCCGTGGACCTCTCGACGTAGAAACGGGCCTTGTTGCAGAAACGTCGGACCGGGTAGCGGAGCGAGGATACGGTCGTGCACTCCAGAGCAGCGAGCCCGAAAGACGCTGAAGCCATAGCCCGCATCTACAACGAGGGCATCGAGGAGCACATCGCGACCGTCGAGAACCGTCCGCGCACGCCCGGGGAGATACAAGACTGGTTCGTCGGTGGACACCCCGTTGTCGTAGTGGAAGAGGAAGGGACCGTGATCTCCTTCGCCAACACGGCGGCCTACAGCCCCCGCGAATGCTACTCCGGCGTCGCCGAGTTCTCCGTATACACGGCCAAAGAGGCCAGAGGCCAGAGGCCGTGGGGCTGGCGCTGGCGCTGGAGGCCCTAATCTCCGCGGCAGAAGAGGCCGGCTTCTGGAAGCTAACCTCCCGCGTCTTCGTCGAGAACGGGCCTAGCCGGAAGCTACTGCTGTCTCTGGGTTTCCGCGAGGTCGGAGTCCACGAGAAGCACGCCAGGCTAGACGGCCTCTGGCGCGACGTTATTGTCGTCGAGCTTCTCATCCCGGCCAACCTGTAGCCTGATGCCTGTAGCCTGAAGCCTTAGAAACCCAATAACGCGGAGATCTGGGTGAGGCTCGAGGCCATCCTGGGCCCGTACCAGGTCAGCAGTTTGCCGTCTACGAGGTGGATCCTGTCCTCTTTTGCAGCGGGCACGTCCAGCGCGTAGTACTCGGGCAGGTCCTCGGCCGAGAACGGGTAGGGTTCGTCGGGCAGCAGGATGACCTCGGGCCGCAAGGCTTCGATCTCCTCCAACGCGACTATGGGGTAGCGGGTCGCCCGGCCGCAGACGTTCTCGCCGCCAGACACCTTCAACACGTCGTGGACGTAGGTGTCCGAACCGACGCCCATGTACGGGCTCTTCCAGATCGGGACAAAGACCCTGCGCGTAGAAGTGCACCGCGTCCTTAGCTTCTTCAAAACGCGCCTGACGGGCAGGAGTAAATCCGCCGCCAACGGAGCTTCCACCCGACCGCCGAGATCCCGAAGCATCTGAATCGCTCCATCGACCGTCTCGGGCGCGCCGAGGAAGACGGGGATGCCCGCCTCGGCCAGCGTCTCCACGCCCTCCCTGCTGTTTTCCTCCTTGACGGCGACTATGAGGTCGGGCTCCACTTCGAGGACGCGTCGAACGTCGATCTTCTTCGTCCCGCCGACCTTCGCGACTTTTCCGACGGCCCGCGGGGGTTGCGTGCAGTAGCGGGTGCGACCCACGACTCTCTCGCCCACGCCGAAGGCGAAGAGCGTCTCCGTCAGGCTCGGGACCAGGCTGACGATGCGTTGCGGGGCCAGGTCTCAGACTTCCTTGAAGATGATCTCCGAGGCCGAGATGGGATCTAGCTCTTTGTTGTAGACCTTCTCCACGAGCTCCGTGTCCTCGCGGTCCAGGCGCTCGTGCATCTCTTTCTCCAGGCGGTTCGTGGCCCACGCGACGACGAAGTCCCTGAGTGCGGCCCGCCGTCTCTCGGCGAGCCTGCCGTTTTCGTGGAGGAAATCGCGATGCTCCTGGATCGTGTCTTTCAGTTCCTCTACGCCCTCGCCGATATCGCCGCGGGTCATCACGATGCGCGGGAACCACGGGTTGGGGTCGAGCTCCTGCCCGATCTCCAGTATGGAGCGCACCTCCGAGGCAGCGTTCTTGGCCTGCGGATTGTCCGCCTTGTTGATGCAGAAGACGTCCGCTATCTCCATTACGCCGGCCTTCAGCGCCTGGACCGCGTCACCCGCTCCTGGCTGCAGGCAGAGCACCACCGTGTCTGCGGCCGAGGCGACCTCGACCTCGCCCTGGCCCACGCCGACGGTCTCGTAGAAGATCACATCGTACCCGCCGGCCTCCATCGCGATGGCGGCAAGCCGCGAGCCGCCCGCGAGCCCACCAAGGTGTCCCCTACTCCCCATCGAGCGGATGAACACGCCGGAATCGAGGAAGTGGTCCGAGAGCCTTATGCGGTCGCCGAGAATCGCACCTTTGGAAAACGGGCTCGAAGGATCTACGGAGACCACCCCGACGCGTCTGTCTTCCTCCCTGTAGAGCTCTATAAGGTTCGCGATGATGCTGCTCTTACCGACGCCGGGCGGCCCCGTGAAACCTACCGTGAGGGCGCCGCCGGTTTCCTTGTAGATCTCCGCGATTATTTCGGCCGTCTCCTCGTCTTCGCGCTCTATCTTCGAAATGACACGCGCCAGCGCCCGCCGGTCGCCCGCGAGCAAGCGTTCTACGAGGCCCCCCTTGTCCAAACCGCTCCTATCTTCTATGCCCACTCCGTCTGGAGTTCGGGTTGGCCGGCCAGCGTCTGGAACACGACGCAGTACTGTTCCGTTTTCGAGCGCAGGTTCTCCAACTGTTCTTCGGATGCGTCGGGCGCCACGATGTCGAAGGTGGTGCGGATGGTCGCGAAGCCGACGGGCACCTCCTCGGAGATGCCTAGCGTGCCAGCCAGGTCCATGTCTCCCTCGACCGTTACCTCGATGCGCTCGGCGTCTATCTGCATGGCCTCGGCGACCATCTGGCAGGTTACCTGGGCGCAGGCCGCCAGCGCCCCGAGCAGGAGGTCGCCGGAGCAGGCAACCTCGCCCGTTCCCCCGACGCCTGCGTGGGCGCCGGCTTCGTAGATCGCACGTCCTACATCGACAGAACAGGAGACCGGGGTGTCCTGCTGGCTCGCTTTGGCCTCCAGCGTGATCCAGGAAGACCCCGGCTCATCGCGGTATTTTTTCTTCAACGGCCTTTGGACCGAACGGAGATCCAAGATCATCCTCCAGAGATAGCTTCCCTTCCAGAGCGTATTGTATCCGTCTTACGCCGAGAGATTACTTCCATGCGTGGCCCACGTATTACTCTAATTCGCACGTCGAAGATGATTCACATACGGAACGTTCCGGACGAACTGCACCGGACGCTGAAGGTACGGGCGGCGAAAGCTATCATGACGCTCTCGGACTACCTACTTTCCGAGATAAAGAAGGCGGTGGAGGAGCCGACAATGTGCGAGTGGTTGAAGAGGGTGAGGAGCAGGGAGCCGGTCGAGTTGGACGAGCCGCCAGACGTAACGACTCGGCGGTTCAGGGACGCTGATGATCCGCGCGATCTCGGCTAGTTGGCCTTGATCGTCCTAGACGCCTCTGCGGCTATGGCCGTGCTACTCAACGTCGGTGTCGGTACGAGCGCACCGGCCATCCGGGAACGGCTGGCCGGTTCAGACGAGGAACCGCATGTGCCCCACCTGTTCGAGATCGAGGTGTCAAGCGCGTTGCGCCGCCACGCACTGGTTCATAACCTTTCCGAGAAGCGCGGTTCGGAGCTACTCGAAGACCTCGCGAGCATGAAGCTAAACCGATACCCGCACACCGCGCTTCTTCGCCGCACGTGGGAGCTGAAAGGGAACGTTACCGTTCAAGACGCAGCCTACATCGCCCTCGCCGAGACGCTGGACGCTCCGCTGGTAACGATGGATGCGCGACTGGCGCGAGTCTCAGGCATTCATGCTATGGTCGAGGTTTATGGTTAGGCAGAAGGCTTCCCGAAAGAAGCCCCCACACCCTACTCCAGTCTAGCCTTCCAGTAGCAGTGACTCGGGGTCTTCTATCAGCTCTTTTATGCGCACCAGGAAGCTGACAGCTTCGGCGCCGTCTATGACGCGGTGGTCGTAGGAGAGGGCGAGGTACATCATCGGGCGTACCACGATTTCGCCGTCTACGACCACGGGGCGTTCCTGGATCTTGTGCATCCCCAGTATCGCCACCTGGGGCATGGTGAGGATGGGCGTGGAGACCAGCGAGCCGAAGATGCCGCCGTTGGTGATGGTGAACGTGCCGCCGCGCAGATCGTCGAGGGTTAGCTTGCCCTCGCGGGCCTTGGTGGCGAGGTCTGTTATGCCCTGTTCGATCTGAGCAAAGTTCTTGTAGTCTGCGTCGCGGATGACGGGGACGACGAGCCCCTCGTCGGTGCTCACGGCCACGCCTATGTCGTAGTACTTCTTGAGGACGAGCTCGCTGTCCTGGAGCTCGGCGTTGACCTTGGGGAAGGCTTTGAGAGCCCCGATGGCCGCTTTGGTGAAGAAGCTCATGAAGCCGAGGCGGGCGCCGGTCCGCTCCTGGAACGACTCCTTGCGGCGCTTCCTTAGCTCCATGACCGCGGTCATGTCCACCTCGTTGAAAGTGGTGAGCATGGCGGCCGTCTGCTGCGACTCGACGAGCCGCTGGGCGATGGTCTGGCGCCTGCGGGAGACGCGCACCCTCTGCTCGAGGTTTGCCCGTCCGTCGTCAGAAGCGGCTGGCGCCGGTTGCGTTTCGGCCTTGCCGTCGCGCTCGGGTTCCTTGGTCTTCTCGGGGGCGGCGGTCCTGGACTGGTCCCGGATCAGACGTTCCACATCATCACGCGTGATGCGCCCGCCGGACCCGGAACCTGTGACCTCGGCGAGGTCGACCTCGTACTCCTGGGCCAGCCTCCTCACCGAAGGCGAGGCGCGGCCCGCACCGTCCTCGACCTCCCTGTGCCCGTTGGACGTCTCTTCGGCTTCCGGCTCGGGCTGCTCTTCTTCGGCCTGCTCTTCTTGCTCTTCTTCGGCCTGCGGCTGCTCTTCTTCCTCCTGCTCTTCCGTCTTCGCAGGGGCTGCGCCGTCGCCGGCTTCGCCCCCTTCGCCGATAGTGCCGATCACCTCGCCGACGTTCACGGTTTCGCCCTCGCCCTTGGAGATGGACTCGAGGACGCCGTCCTGCTCGGCCTCGACTTCGAAGTTGATCTTGTCCGTCTCCAGCTCGACGAGCGCATCGCCGGACGTCACGGCTTCGCCTTCTTGCTTGAGCCATCGTCCGACCGTCGCGTCGGTGACCGACTCCCCAAGCTCGGGGACGTGTATCTCAGCAGCCACTACTCACACTTCCTCTCTTACTCGCTCGGGGCTGAGGCGCGTACCTGCGTCTCCTCCACGGCCTGTTCTTCGTCTAAGTCCTGTCCGACGCTCTCGAAGGCGTCCCTCACGATGCCAGCGTGCTCCTGCTTGTGGAACTTGGCCGAGCCCTGGGCGGGGCTCGGGCGCGGGGGCTTGCCGACGTAGAGGATGGGCAACCCGTCGCCCGTTAGCTCGCGCAGCCGCGGCTCGACGAACATCCAGGCGCCCATGTTCTGCGGCTCCTCCTGGACCCAAAGGATCTCGCGCAGGTTCGGATAACCTTCGAGAAGACCCTTGACGTGGTCCTCGGGGAACGGGTAAAGGAGCTCTATCCTGGCTATGGCCGTATCGACGGCCTTCTCGCGGTACTCGCTGCCGGCGATCTCCGTGAAGATCTTGCCCGAACACAGGATGAGCCGCTCGACCGAGTCGGCCCTCTCCTGCGCCGCTTCGTCGTCGAGCACGGGCTGGAAGGCGCCCTCGGCGAGCTCTTCCAACTTCGAGGCGGCCATCGGGTGCCTGAGGAGGCTCTTGGGCGTCATGATGATGAGTGGCCGTTTGTTGTTCTTGAGGGAAGCCTGGGCACGGAGCAGGTGGAAGTACTGGGCCGCCGTCGTGAGGTTGGCGATGCGCACGTTCTCGTGCGCGGCGAGCTGGAGGTAGCGCTCCAGGCGCGCGCTGGAGTGCTCGGGTCCCTGCCCCTCGTATCCGTGCGGCAGGAGCAACACGAGCCCCGAGGTCTGCCCCCACTTCGCCTGGCCGCTCACGATGAACTGGTCGATCATGGGTTGTCCCACGTTGGCGAAGTCCCCGTACTGGGCCTCCCAGAGGACGAGGGCGTCCTCCGAGTTCACGGAGTAGCCGTACTCGAAGCCCAGCACGGCGATCTCCGAGAGCGGGCTGTTGAAGATCGCGAACGAAGCGCCGGCCTGCGGCAAGTTCTGCAGCGGCACGTAGCGCTCGTCGGTCGCGGCGTCGTAGAGCACGGCGTGGCGCTGGGAGAAGGTCCCGCGCTCCGTGTCCTGCCCCGTGAGCCGTATAGGGGTGCCGTGTTCCAGAAGCGAGGCGAAGGCCAGAGCCTCGGCGTGCGCCCAATCTATGCTATCCAGGTTCCCGCGGTTCTTCTGGAAGAGGCGCTCGAGCTTGGAGTTCATCGTGAAACCTTCCGGGGTCTCCAGAAGCGCCTCGTTCAGCTCGGAGAGCTTGTCCGCCGGGACGGCTGTCTCGGGGATGGCGACCAGCGGCGTGTACAGTTCGTCCGCGGCGAAGTCGTCCTCGTCCAGATCGTCTGCGGGCTTCTTCTGGACCTCGGCCATCTCGGCCATGGTCTCCTCGAACATCTCCTCGGCCTCACCCTCTTCTATGATGCCGCGGCGTTCCAGTTCCCGTGCCCATAGCTCACGCACCGTCGGGTGGTCGCGGATGATCTCGTACATCAAAGGCTGCGTGTAGGCGGGCTCGTCGCCCTCGTTGTGGCCGAAGCGCCTATAGCCGACGAGGTCTATCATGAAGTCCTTGTTGAACTTTTCGCGGTAGGCGTGGGCCATCCTCGTCACGGCTATGCACGCCTCCGGGTCGTCGGAGTTGACGTGGACTACGGGGATCTCGAACCCCTTGGCCAGGTCGCTGGCGTAGGTAGTCGAGCGGGCGTCCTGCCTCTCGGTGGTGAACCCGAGCTGGTTGTTGGTGATGATGTGGATGGTGCCGCCCGTCTTGTAGCCGGGCAGACGACTCAGGTTGAGCGTCTCTGCCGAGACGCCTTCGCCGGGGAACGCCGCGTCCCCGTGCAGCAATATGGGCAGGGACGCCTCCGTGTCCTGGCGCGGCGGGCCTGCTTCCGTCCACTCCTCCTGGGAGGCGCGGGCCATTCCCTCGACCACAGGGTTTACGTGCTCGAGGTGGCTCGGGTTCGGGGCCAGGTGGATAAAGACCTCTTCGTCGGCCTCCTCCTCCTTTAGCTGGAAGCCCCTGACGCCCAGGTGGTATTTAACGTCGCCGACCCAGGCGTCGCCGCGGCTACCCGCTGCCGAGGCCTGCTCGCCCTTCTCGGGCCGCTGGAACTCGCCGAAGATCTTGGAGTACGGCTTGTCCATCACGTGCGCGAGGACGTTGAGCCGGCCGCGATGGGCCATGCCCAGAGTGGTCACCGGCGTGCCCACGTCGGCGGCAGAGCGGATGATCCTGTTCAGCATCGGCACGACCATGTCGTTGCCCTCGACGGAGAAGCGCTTCTGGCCTAAGAAGGTCTTGTGCAGAAACTTCTCGAAGGCGTCAACCCTGGTCAGCCGCTGCAGGAGGCGCTTCGCGTCTTCGCCCTCCATCCTCTTGGCGAAGCGGCCCGACTCGACCGACTCGCGCAGCCAGAACCTCTCCTCGGGGTCGTGCACGTGCCCGAAGTCGTAGCCGGTGGTGTTGCAGTAGATCTCGCGCAGCTCGTCGACGGCCTCCCTGGCGTTGGACACGCGCTCGGCGATGGGACCGCCGATGATGAGCGCCGGCAGCGTCTCCAGATCCTCGTCGGTGATGCGGTAGAAGGTCGGGTCGAGCGTCGGGTCACCGGGCGGCTCGCTCCCTAACGGGTCGAGCTTCGCGGCCCGATGCCCGAAGTCCCTTATGTGCCTGACGTGCTTGGAGGCCCCGACGGCCTTCTCGACGTCGACTTCGGGGGCAATCGCTTGCCCGTTGACCGACGGTGCGTCCACCCGCGGCGGGCTCCAGGACTCGAAGAACTCCCGCGTTTGCCCGTCGAAGGAGTCCGGGTCCTCTTTGAATTGTTCGTAGAGTTCCAACACGTAGCCGAGGTTCGGCCCGAAAAACTGGCTCTCCGTCTCTCTTTCCAACCGGATCACACCCTCACATCACGGTACCCGTACGAGCGCCGCACGAAGAGGCCAGGCGCCCGCCCGGGGCACCTCCGACAACGCTCTTCGCAAAGCGATCAAACATCTTGATCTTTTCTATGATACCCCACATCCTAGCATGTCAGCTTGTCAGCAAGTCAGGACCTTAGCAAGTGTCTGAAAGTGAAGCTCCTACACGCAGCAAGGCTCCGGGAGGAACGATTCGAGGTCCTCTTCACAGCAGAGCAAAAAGGACGCAAGCCGCTCCCCAAGAAAGCTGAAATGCTGACGTGCTGACGTGCTTATATACTGACCCTGACGATGGCCTATGGGAGCGTTTCATGGATGACAGGCTAGATTACTTCGAGCGGATGCTCGCCGACAACCCGGACAACCCGACGGGGCTGTTGGCCCTGGCAAACGAGTACCAGAAGGCAGGACGCGACGAGGACGAAGCCGCGGTGTTGCAACGCTACCTGGCGGTCCAGGCCGATGATGAGGGGAATGCATACGCGCGCCTCGGCAATGTGCTCTCCAACCTGGGACGAAAAGACGAGGCGCGCACCGCCTACGAGAAGGGCATCTCCCAGTCGGAGAAGCACGGCCACAGCGGGATGGCCGACGACCTCAGGCTCGCTCTGATCCAACTGAACGAGTGAGCTTTCGGCGCGATGTGGTTCACGGTGCCGGAGAACGCTTTGCGTCGTAACCGTATCGATACACAGACGTTACTACTCTTTAACGTGTTTGACTAGATAATGCGCGCAAGCTCCCCGGCGAAGTAGAGGATCCCCCTCCGCTTGCACAACACGCCGGGGGGCACGTTTTTGTGAAGGCCTCAGGCATCAGGGCCCGTGGTTCAGGCGGGGCGTTCGTCTTGGGTATTCGGATCGTGGCGCAACCACAGGGAGACGTGGGCGGGTTGCATCGTCTCACTCACTGCCCAAAGAAGCTCCTCGTTCAACGCCTCGAGGTCCGTCTCGTCGCGGAGCGTGACCGAGAAGGACTCTAACCTAGCGCGAGGGAACAGGGGATCGAGCCCAGCGCCAGCGCGCATATGCCCCAGGCCAAAAGTCCCGCACGACCACGGGTTCGCTCACGGGGCTGTTTCTCTAAACCTTCCGCCACAGCGTCGCTCTACCGAAGAACCTTCCCCAGGGCTGTGAACCGCTATGCCCCCCTGGTAAACGCGGCCATCGCGCCGACGGTTACGGACGCCGACCGGCAGGAGTCCTGGCTCCTACGAAATTTTCTACTCCCGCCAACGGCGCGTCCTTGTAGGTTAGTATAGGCGACCATGGATCGGACACGACACTTCGAGACCCGCGCCGTGCACTCCGGGGAGCACAGGGCCAGTGCGGAGGAAGGCAGGGACGGGACATTCTACCCGATCTCGACGCCCATCTACGCCTCGACCACCTTCTCCCACCCGAACGTGGAGACCACCGATCGCGTACTCGGCGGCGAGGAGCAAGGCTACAGCTACGCCCGCTACGACAACCCGACCGTCCGCGCCTTGGAGGAGGCGCTCGTCTCGCTGGAGGCTCCCGAGTCGGGAGCAGACGTCAGAGCATTTGCCTTCGCCTCGGGGATGGCCGCCACGCATACGGCATTCGCGGCGGCGGAGCTAACGAACGGGGCGACGGTCCTCGCGGCGGAGCAACTCTACGGCTCGACCGCGACGCTCCTGGTGCAGGTCTTCGGCGCGAACGGCGTCGAGACGCGTTTCGTGGACGCCTACGACCTCGGGGCGGTGGAGAAAAAGGTCGCCTGGCTAAAACCCCGCGCCGTCGTCGTCGAGTCCATCTCCAACCCGCTCCTGCGCGTCGCGGACATACGGGCCCTTGCGGAGATAACCCGCGCCGCCGGGGCAGCCCTGATCGTGGACAACACCTTTGGCACGCCGTTTCTCCAACGGTCCCTCGATCTCGGCGCCGACATCGTGGTCCACAGCGCGACCAAGTACCTCTCGGGTCATGGCGACCTGACGGCCGGCGTGGTTGCGGCGGGCCCGCCATACGCCGCGGCCGTGGAACAGCTGCGCAAGCTCGTCGGCAGCATGCTAGGACCCTTCGAAGCCTGGCTCGCCCACCGCGGCCTCAAGACGCTCCCCTTGCGGATGGGCCGCCAGTGCGAGAACGCGCGCGCGATCGCGACCAACCTCGCCGCCCACCCGAAGGTGGCGAAGGTCAACCATCCTTCCCTCGAAGCTCACCCCGACCACGAGACAGCCGGACGCGTGCTCTCGGACACCGGGGGCCTCGTCTCCTTCGAGCTCGCAGCAGAGGGCCGCGAGGCGGCGTTCGCCTTCCTCAACTCCCTGAAGCTGTGCGTCAAGGCGCCGTCGTTGGGCGACATCTACACCCTCGCCATCCATCCCGCCACATCTTCGCACCGCGAGCTCTCGCCGTCGCGCCGCGAGCGGCTCGGGGTGGGAGAGAACCTCGTGCGGCTCTCCGTCGGGATAGAGCACCCACAAGACATCGTCTCCGACCTCGAACAGGCCCTCGACCGGCTCTAAACGATTCTGGTCCGCATGAGGGTGGAAATCTTCCCCGATGACAGAGTTCACTACGTCTGGGACAACGAGCAGGAGCCCGTCATCACGGTCGAGCCTGGCGACACGGTCGTCTACCACACCTGCGAGGTTTCGGACGGGCAGATAGGCCCCGACCCCGACGCGAGCGTCCTAGACTCCCTCGACTGGGACCACGTCTACCCGCTGGCCGGCC
>JBKPOM010000060.1:0-6571 GCA_046733115.1 Actinomycetota bacterium
ACAACTTCGTACCGGCTTCATCCGGCTCAACCATCACGAAGATCCTGGGGATGCCGTTCAGGTGTTCAGCCCACTCGTTCCTCCAGTTGTCCGCGCCGGGCACACCGACCGCAGGGAGGCCTCTGTACCAGGCCGTGTGACAGTCGGATTCACCCTCGAGCAGGAGCACGTAGGCGGCATCCTGCGCCTCATCCAGCTTGTGGAGGCCGTAGAGGGTGGTGGTGGAGCCCTTCTCCCACCTGAACTTATCGTCGCCAATAGGGGAGATCCGGTATCTGGTGGCGACCTGCTCACCGTTCTTATCTGCATAGGGGATCTCGACCGACGGAACCTCCCGGCCCAGCGCCCTTACGTAACAGGTGCCATCCTCGAGCGCTACATCATCTCTGGTGAGGAACTCTAGGGGGAGGTTCTTCGATGCCGCGTACGCCTCCAGGGTGCAACCATACGCTGTACCGTTCGTCTCTTGAAGTTTGAGATCCGCATCCTTGAGATCAATTGCCTTGAGGATCTCAGAGTACTCACATCCCTGCGAGCGACAGTTGATAACCACCTTAGGGCCAGCCCCATTCTGCCTGAGGTCTACACCGAGGGAGGGATTGTGGTCGTCGTGCACCGGACAGATGACATCGGCATCGGTCTTAGACTTGCGACGATGCTCTCCGGGGAACCGACTCAAGATGCCCTCGTACCAGTCGAGGATCTGGGGGGTAAAACCATTAGTAGTCGTGGGTAACATAGATACACCATCCATATCGCTCCCGTTGCCGCCAGGAGCACTTTCATCGTCAGCGTTCAACTTTGCGTATTAACTCTTGAGCGCCCTCGACGTCTACGAGACTAGGCATAGAATTCAAGTAGCCTAACCGGACCAGGTCTTGGGCCAGATGAGAGCTGTCCACATCGGGGACGGTCCGGTCGTGACCATCGAATGCCAAACACGCGTTGTATACATCGGTGGGTGAGGGACCTTCCTCATAAGGAGAGGGGCGAGAGACAAACGCCTCCCGCCCACAAGAGCCCCCACACCTGCAATAGGGGCAGATGCGCTAGCCCATGAGTTACCTAACAGCCTCTTTAGCCTGAGCCCATTCCGCCTCTGTGAGGTCTTGAGCAGCATGGTCCGAGGTGGGGTGTCAGCCGTATGGGCAGCCTCCTCCTGTGCCTCCTGGAACTTGGACTTTTTCTTCTTTGGGGGGTTGAGGGACATGTAGGTTTCCCACCCGGTGTAGGAACCCGGCTTCTTACCGGTGCGCTGGTGTACCTTAGCAATGAACTCCTTGCCCACCAGGTCGTCAGGGTCAAAGTCCATCTCCCCGTTTATCCACTCCTCGCCGTAGAGGACGCTCAGCAGATTGTCGAGCTTGATGCCGGTGCGCACGGTCCAGTTAGCCTGCTCGAGGAGTGCTGCTTGCTGTTCCTCAGTAAAGTCCCTCTTGTTGGCGTTGTTGAGGAACTTCTCCAAGGTGAGCTTTTTGCCGTCTTTGTCCTTGGCGCCTTCTTCAGGACCAATGCTAAATTTCTTGGCAACATCCTCGTCGAATTTCAGGTCGTAGCCGTCGAAGAACTCCAGGCCGTCGGCATCGCCATCTTCGGTGCGGTCATCGACGACCTTGAACTTGAGGGAGAACTTGGACTTCCAGAGGTCGCCGGTCTCCTCGTGGAACCTGGGTGCAAAGAGCTTAGAGCTCGTTACCTTGAGGTGTGCACACTGAGGTAGATCCAGGGAGGGTTCTGGACCGAACTCCTCCTTTGCCTTAGTCTTGCGTATCGCAACCATTAGTTGGCCCCTTTCTAGGAGGCTCTTGTGCCACCTGGTCTTATGAGTCCTCGGGTAAGCGAGAACTCGAGTGCCGCTGAGTATGTGGTCCCTGATGGTCTATCGGGTCGCTGCTCTACATTACTCACCTCCTCTGTGTTTCTCACTACTGCGGCGTCGTTACAGCTGTCGGGCTCAGGGGCGGATTCGGCGAGCTTTTCATCTTCCTGGTACTTCTGCATAGCGAGTGCGTAGATTTTTGTGAGGACACTGACCTCGCTCTCCTCCGACTTCTCCAGCGCGATCCTGAAGTGAACAACCCCTCTGACTCGACGACATCCTCCAAGCGACCGAGAACCTTCTCGACCGGCTTCATGCGGAGCCTCCGAGCAAGTTCTGTATCTGCCGCAAGCCGCTACGCTCTTCTCGCTCGGCCAGCTTCAGGCGCTGCAAGTAGTCGGGGTCCATGTGGCCTTCGAGACAATCGCCTACCAGGCCGCGCAGCGTGTTGGGCGGCATCGCATCCAGTTCGACGCATCGGTCCCCGAACCTGCGTGCGAAGTCCGCAGCGTTCGGGTCCTTCTCCTTGCCGGGTCGGGTGGGAAGGTCGTAGAGATCTATCTGGTAGGGTGTGAGCACCAAGCGTCGAACGTGAAGGTCCGCAGCGTCGCCCACGAACCCGATGAGTTCTTGCTTGATGCGGTCGAAGGTGCGTAGACCGCCTGGATCCCAATCGGCGAGCACGTAGACGTAGGTGGGTCTGCCGTCGGAGATGATATCCTCGGCCGCACCATAGAGGTAGCTAACCGAGGGTTGGCCCTTAGTGACGTAGAGGTCGAGACCGAACTCCTCTATGACCACAGGGCTTATGACGCCCCTAAGCGCCTCCTTCTCCAACCAGACCTCGACGTACTCCTCAGAATCGTGCCAGTAATCGCGCCTGTAATTGGCCGCCACCTGACGCGCGTGGGAGTCCAGGCCGCCGTAGCGCCTATAACCGAAACGGGCCCTCGACCCGTCGGTGATCCAGCCCCATGGCATGGCCTTCTCCCGACGCATCCTGAGCACCTCGCGCTGCACGGGCCGATAGCCCTTGGCCTCGTCTTTTGGCACCACGCCCGAAGAGGAGGCCAGGTAGAAGACACCCCTGACGGTGGCTGGTGCATTCTCGGCGTCGATCTCGTAGAGGGACGCCCTTAGCGCCTCCATTTCGGCCTTCGTCCGGCGTGTGCGCTTCTTTATTATGGTGCGCGCACCATAAACCTCGCTCACGCCGCCCCCTCGTCCAGGTCGAAGTGGGTACGCGCCACCTCGATTGCGGTCGCGATCTCGTCCTCAGGGAGCACATGATCTGTGTAGTTCAAGGACCACAGCAGCGTCTGGATTTCCCAAGGCTCCAGCTCCTGCATTTCAGGTCGGCGGCTATAGAGATCACGGATCATAGGCAGCATGTCCCGTGAGTCGCGTGGGTTGGGGTTAGCGGGATATAACGTGTGCATCGGCGGAATCTCCTTGAAGCTTGGTTCCGTCGCGGCCGTCGGGCTCGGGGGCGGGCTCGGCGGCCATTTTCTCTGCATGGCAATCGAGGATGAAGCGGTGGACATTGGCGAGCGCGTTCAACTCGACCTCCGGAGTGGTGTCGGAGCGTGGTTCGTAGAGGACGCTTGCCCTAACCTGCGCCATGCTCGCCGTTCTCCATACGGGCCTCGATGAATGCTTCCACATCTTCGCGGCGGATCTTGCGCAGGCGTCCGATCTTCATGCTCGGAATCTGCCCCGACCAGAGCAGGGCATAGGCAGTCGTCCGGCCTACGCCGAGTTCTTGGGCGAGCTCTTCCGCGCTCAGGAGTTTCTTGGTTTATTCGGTTTGTGGGTAAGAAAACACCCCGGTACCTCCGTAGCAGCTACGCTGCCGCTTCACTTGGTACCGAGGTCGTGTCCGCGTGCGGCCCGGATCGTTCCGCTAAGGCTACCCCGACCCTACACTTTTTGTCCCGGTCGTGTCCGGTAAAGAGGTCGGGACCAAACGGCCCGGTATTGAATTGTCACCTCCTATAAAATATCCTGCGATATCGCGAATTACAAGGGCAGGTTTAGCTCACTCTCACAGTGCGGCAGCTCGTCTATCTCGTCTGTGCGACGGTAAGTGCCTCCCTTTTTCTAAGCTCTCGCCAACTCTAACCGCTCGACGGCGCCTTGAGTCAGCAGGGCGCGGAAGCGCAGCTCCAGCGACTGGTTGTTTCTGGACCTGCGCGTCGGTTACGCACGCCGTCCCAGCGGTGTGGCTATGTTGTTGCGGCTATGTTCAGATACCTACAACCTACCATCCCTGTGGCGCCATGGGTTGGCACGGCGACTCGGGTACGAGTGTAGGATTGTCCAGGTTGGCGTTCTCGCAAGGAGGCGGACGATTATGGAACTCCATCTCGAAAATAAGACTTTCGTCGTAGGCGGTGCGAGCAGCGGGCTCGGCAGGGCCGTTGCGGAGCAACTAATAGCTGAGGGTGCGAGGGTTCTTCTGGTTGCACGCAACGCAGACGCTCTCCAAGAAGTAGTGAAAGAACTCGGAGAGCAAGCGCACCCCTGCCCTGCGGACGTTTCGCACCGTACTGGAGTGGACAAAGTCGCCACGGTCGCGGTCGACCGCTTCGGCACGCTCGACGGCATGCTTGTCAACGCGGGAGGTCCGCCCTTCGGGCCCGCACTCAAGTTGACCGATGAGCAATGGCTCCACGCCTTTCGCCTCCTTATTGGCGAGCCCGTACGACTGCTGCGTACGCTCGTTCCACAGATGAATGATGGCGCCTCCGTGCTCTTTATCACCTCTTCCTCGGTGCGCGAGCCAATAAAGGACCTCGACTCTTCCAACGTGCTGCGCCCGGGGGTGGCGGCGCTCGTCAAGTGCCTTGCCAAGGAGCTCGGGCCCCGGATCCGCGTCAACAGCATGGCCCCGGGGCGCATCGACACCGCCCGCTCGCGCTCGTTGGACGAGGCACGGGCCCAGGACTTCGGCATCTCGACCGAGGAGCAGCGCCGCAACGTGAGTGAGGGAATCCCGCTGGGCCGCTACGGCGAACCTGAGGAGCTCGGAAGGGCGGCGGCTTTCTTGCTCTCACTCGCCGCCTCCTACATAACCGGGGTTTCCTTGCAGGTCGACGGTGGGCTCGTCTCTGCGGTCCCGTGACACTTTGCGTGAATCCCCGCGCCGGAGGCACTGCGTTCGACCAACCCCCATACGCCTTCAGCGGGCTGCTGAAGGTTTTCGAACTTTGAAATGGTGGCTATACCTAAACGTAGAATAACGAGCCGATGAAGCCCCGATGGACGGTCCCGCTCACGCGGAGTCGAGAACCCTCTATACTGACCCGCCAGAGGCGTGCAGGAGACTCGGGACCAATAAACCTCGGACGACGAGTTACTTGGGGGTAAGGTGGAGCTCTCCGGGAAGGTTGCGTTGGTGACGGGCTCATCGCGTGGGATCGGACGGGAGATCTCGCGGGCGCTCGCAAAGAAGGGCGTGCGGGTCGCCGTCCACTACCGCAGTGACCGAGAGGCAGCTCAGGAGACGCTCGCTTCCCTACGGAATGGGGAGCCGCACGCTATCTTCGGGGCTGACGTGGCCGACGCGGACTCGGTGCAGGGCCTCGTCGAGGGCGTAATTGGCGAGATGGGAGGAATCGACGTCCTGGTCAACAACGCGGGCATCTTCGAGGCCCACCCCATCCCAGAAGTCGACTACGAGGGTTGGCAAGAGGCCTGGTCCCGGACTATAGCAACGAACCTTCTCGGGCCTGCGAACCTCTCTTTCCTGGCCGCCAGGCACATGATGAAGCGTGGCGGTGGACGCGTCGTAAACGTCTCCTCTCGCGGGGCCTTCCGCGGAGAGCCCGAAACACCCGCATACGGTGCGAGCAAGGCCGCCCTGAACGCCATGAGCCAGTCCATGGCACAGGTGCTCGCCCCCTACGGCGTCCTCTTCTACGTTGTCGCCCCAGGCTTTGTCGAGACCGACATGGCGAAGTCCTTGCTACACAGCCCTATGGGGGACGCTATCCGCTTGCAGAGTCCTCTCGAGCGCGTTGCCACCCCTGAGGAGGTAGCACGTACGGTGGCGTTTCTGGCCTCGGAGGCTCCGGATTTCATGACCGGGGCCATTGTCGACGTGAACGGGGCCTCCTACCTGCGATCTTGAGGGCGACCGGGGGGAAGTAGACCCGCCGCGAACCGAGTCTGTGAGCCCCTGACATGCGGAAGCGGGCACCTCACTCTGATCGCCTCGCGTAAGCCTGGGCCGCGCCTCCGCGGGTGAGATCCCCAATGTGCACTTCACGGACCGGGGCGAGAACGGACTCGAACCGCTGACCTGCTCATTACGAGTGCACCGTCATGCTTTCACCGCTGTTTCCAGATGTTTCAAAAACCGCTTACATAAGCCGTGTTGACCTGTTCTATGTTTCTGGATATTTCCCGACGTTCGCTCGGGTTACTGTCACGGTTACTGTCAAACCGCCTGGAGTAAGATCCAGCATTCACCTCCGTCCCGTTGCGCACCAGGGTGCCTACGCCCCCGAAGACACACCTCCTTACCCCGTCCGAGCTAGCCTCGACTTATTGGTACGTGCCCTGGCTGTGCCGCGACCCGCGCGAGCCAGGCGTTGATGGAGGGGAAGCGACCTATAGCGGTAGTCAGTGCAGTTGACCCACTCCTCCGAGCGTCAGCCTCGTTGACGAATCGGCTATGTGAGGACGTACGGTGAGGTATCGTCCAAGCCTCGGCATAACGATGGGTCAATACCACTGCACACCGCTATA
>JBKPOM010000061.1:0-9307 GCA_046733115.1 Actinomycetota bacterium
GGGTTTCGGCTTTCTTCGTCGATAGTTACCCAGCTGACTATCTGTGCAGATGCTGTCTGCGAAGCGGGTGCGCGAGTGCTGGCAGGTGACACCATGGGCGCCCGGGCTGAAAGCGAGACCGAAGGCCGGAACGTGCTGACAAGTGGAGGCCGGCGATGCCGGCCCACTCGAGTGGAGGCGGCGGGACTCGAACCCGCGTCCGCGAGCGCGCCGTCCGTGAGATTCTACGAGCATAGCTCCCGGTTTAGTTTTGCCCGATGCGACGAACCGGGGCGCCGCCGCGAGGCTAGCCCGTTGGATGTCCCCCCCGCGCTCCGGGCCAGAACCCAGAGGGTGAGCCCACTAAATGACACCGGGAACCGGGCCGTGGGCCGCCCGGACCGATGGGCTACTTAGTTAGTTAAGCAGCCACCAACATATCATCATTGGCGTGTATCTTGTGGTGCCGGCGTTTCACGAGTCTCCAGCAAACTCGGCTCGTCTCACAGGACGCTGACCACTCCCGTCGAAGCCTATGCGCCCCCTTGTAAGACCGATATTCTACCATTTTGCAGGGAGCTTTCCAGCACGTGAGCACGCTTCGGCCTGCGGCAGCTTGTCAGCACGGCGCTTCGCACCTAGTTCGCTTTCCCATTCCGGCCTCGCCCGTTTGCGCACGAGGAATCACTGCATGGGACGGTCGGGGGCGACGCTTCTGGCAGCGCTACGCAACGACCTCCTGAAAGCGAGGCCCGAAAGGCCGAAGCGTGCTGACAAGCGAAGGCGTCAGCCTGGGCGTGCTGACAAGCCTGCGAAGCAGGCGTGCTGAAATGCTAGCGGCGGAGGCGTTCCTTCATAGCGCGTTCGATTTCGCGGTCGGCGGTTCTCTTGGCTATTTCGCGGCGCTTGTCGTACTGGCGCTTGCGGCTGGCGACGGCGATCTGGAGCTTGACGATGCCGTTTTTGGAGTAGAGCTTCAGGGGGATGAGGGTCTTGCCCTCCTCCTGGCTCTTGCCGATGAGGTGGTCGATCTCTTTTCTGTGCAAGAGGAGCTTGCGGTCGCGGGTGGGGAGTTGGCGTTCCTGCCTTGCGTTGGCGTAGGGCGAGATATGGGCCCCGATCAGGAAGACTTCCCCGTCCCTGACCCGCGCGTAGCTCTCCTTGAGGTTGGCCCTACCCTCCCTGACGGATTTTACCTCCGGTCCGGTAAGCTGGATGCCCGCCTCGTAGGTCTCCTCGATGTCGAAGTCGTGCAGCGCCTTCTTGTTGCGCGCGAAATCCGTCATAGATGCTTCACGACCCTGAGCTCGGCCCGCTGCATCAGCGGGAGAACGTCGAGCAATTCTGCCAGGACCCTGTCCCCCACCCTGTACGAAGCGCCGATGGAGTCGTTCGAGAGAACGACGCTGTTCGGCTCGAGTTCCCACCACCCTGGGAGTTTGCTGACGTGAACGAGGCCCGTAGCGCCCGTCTCGAGTTCGACGAAGAGCCCGAAGGAGGCGGTGCTCACGACGGTCCCTTCGAGTACCTCCCCGACCCGCTCGCGCATCAGCCACATCAGCGTGTACTCGTCCGCGGTGCGCTCGCAGATCATGGAGCGGTACTCCCTCTCGGAGATGTGGCTCGCTACCCCGGCGAGGTCATCGGGCGACTCGTCGTCCAGCAGGGCGCGGTGAACAAGTACGTCGGCGTAGCGACGGATGGGCGAGGTGAAGTGCGTGTAGTGCTGCAACGCCAGGCCGTAGTGGCCGAGGTCGTCGGGGGAATAGACGGCGCGGGGAATGGAACGTAGGATCAGGTAGTTCACCGCCTCCGATTTGGCCATCTGGGAGATGGTCCCGAGGTTCTCGGGTGTGGGTTCGGCCTGAATCCCGACGGCGGCGAGCCGCTGGGCCAGGATCTCGAGCGATTCCTGATCCGGCCTCTCGTGAACCCTGAAGACGCCGCCTTTCTTCCGCCGCACCACCTTCGCGACCGACTCGTTGGCGAGGACCATGAGCTCCTCGATCAACTCCCTCGCCGGCGTCGAACGACGCACCCCGGCACTGACGGGAACCCCGTCTCGGTCGATCTGGTACTCAGGCTCACGTCCGCCGAGCTCGAGCTTGCCCCGCCGCGCGGCCCGCACCTTTAGCCTACGCGAGAGCTCGTAAGCGGTCATGACGAGATCCGGCCTCTCCACGACGCCCTCGCCGCTCAGGAACGCGTCGACGCCGTCGTAAGTGAGCCTTGCATCGCTAACGATCACGCTCCGCAAAGTCTTGAAGCTTTTTGTTTCGCCCTCCCCATCCACTTCTATCTCGACCGTCACGGCGGCCCGCTCGGTGTGCGGCCGGAGGGAGCAGATGTCGTCCGAGAGACGCCTGGGAAGCATCGGCGCGACCGTGCCGGGAAGGTAGACCGAGTTCCCCCTGTATCGGGCCTGTTTGTCCAGCGCGGAGCCCGGCTCCACGTAATGCGTCACGTCGGCTATGTGGACCCACACCCTGTATCCATCGCCGGCGCGCTCGACCGAGATCGCATCGTCGAAATCCCTGGCGTCGGCGCCGTCTATCGTGACCGTAGGAAGATGACGCAGGTCCCTGCGTTCGCCGGGCTCCCTGAGCGCGACGGCCTCCGCCTCCTCATCGACCTTCTTCGGAAACGTGCGGGAGGTCCCGATAGAAGCGAAAAGCGCCTCGTAGACGTTGCGCGGATCTTCCGAAGACCCGATGACGCGCGTGACTTCGCCGCGCAGCGACCGGTTCTTCTCGCGGGCGTTAACGAGCACGATGTCGCCGGCCTCGGCACCCCTACGAAGCTTGCGTGCGACCAGCACCGGACGCCGCTCCTCCCCGAAGAGCGGATCTGCTACCGAGTACTTCCCCCGGCGGACTAGCATGGCCGGCAGTATCAAGAGAGCGCTCCCATCAAAGGTGTGTGGTAGGGCACGCCTAGAGTCTACCATGCGGCAGGTTTTCTTTAGGCTACAGGCTTCAGGTTTACGTGTACGAGCCCGGGATCAGTGACGACGCGACTTTCGCGCCCAGGGCCGCGCCAGGCACCGACCTGATGCCTGAAACCTGAAGCCTAAAACACTATATCTTCTTCAGGTAGCGTGTTACGGAAAGGAAGCTTCCTATTACTCCTATCGACACTCCTAAGGCGAGGAGCAGGAGTGTCAAGAACGGGGCGTTTACGGCGTTGGCCGAGATCGGGACGAAAGGTAGGGCGTTGTGCGCCCACTCGACGAAGAGGTAGTTGATCCAGATGACGGCCAGGGCGGCGAGCGTGGAGCCGACCAGGCCCTGCAGTAGTCCTTCGAAGACGAAGGGGGTCCGTACGAAGCCGTCTGAGGCGCCGACCAGCTTCATCACCTCTATCTCCTTGCGCCTGGCGAAGATGGAGAGCCTTATGGCGTTAGAGATGAAGAGTACGCTCGCGACGAGGAACAACAGCGTCGCCCCGTAGAGGCCCCAGATCACGACCGAGGTCACCGAGCTGAGACGGTCGATGGTCTGCTGCGGGTAGCTAAGGTCGTCCTCCGTAAAGCCTTCTTGCTTTAGTTTTGCCGCCACGTCGTTGGCCGCGTCCGGGTCTTTGAGTTGTATCTGGACGGATGCCGGGAAGACGCCCTGATCCAGGGCCTGGTAGAGCTCGGGCTGGTCGCTGAACTTGTCCTTGAACTCGGCGAAGGCCTGCTCCTCGGTGACCTCGGTTGCTTTGAAGACCTCAGGCCAGCCTTCGACCTTGTTCGCAAGGACATCTAGCTCCCCGCTCGTGGCGTTCGGCATGAACGCTTCGACGCTTACGTCCTCGCGCACCGCGCCTATCATCCCCTGGATGTGGGCGCTGACGAGCAGGCCAAGGCCGAAGACCAGGATGCAGATGAACGTGGTCGTGACGGCGGTGATGGTCATGAGCACGTTGAGGCGGATGTTCTTTAACGCCTCGGAGAGGAAGAAGCCCAGGTTAACCCTCATCGACGTACGCCCCCTTCACCTTGTCGCGGACGATGCGCCCGTCTTCGAGGGCGACGACCCGCTTGCGCATCACGTCGACCATCTCCCTGTCGTGGGTGGCGACCATGACGGTGGTGCCGATGCGGTTGATCGTGTGCAAGAGCTGCATGATGCCGACGCTGGTGTTCGGGTCGAGGTTGCCCGTAGGCTCGTCGACGACGAGGATGGGAGGCTGCGAGACGAACGCCCTAGCTATGGAGACGCGCTGTTGCTCGCCGCCGGAGAGCTGGCCCGGGTAGTTGTCCACCTTGCCCGAGAGGCCAACGAGGTCGAGTATTTGGGGCACCTTGGTGCGGATAGTGCGCCGCTTCTGGCCCGTAACCAACATCGCGTAGGCGACGTTTTCGGCCGCGG
Source organism: Actinomycetota bacterium (assembly GCA_046733115.1). Taxonomy (GTDB): domain Bacteria; phylum Actinomycetota; class Rubrobacteria; order Rubrobacterales; family Rubrobacteraceae; genus Rubrobacter_D. The sequence continues at coordinate 4,335 of JBKPOM010000061.1, forward strand.
TCTTGTTGGGAAGCAGCTTGAAGTCCTGGAACACGCAACCTATGTCGCGCCTGAGGCGGGGAACCTTGCGCCTTGGCACGGACGAGAGCTTCGCGCCGTTCACGAAGATGGATCCGGCGGAAGGTTCCGCCTCCTTCAAGATCAGACGCACCATCGTGGACTTGCCCGAGCCGCTAGCTCCCACCAAGAATACGAACTCGCCGGGATCTATCTCCAGGTTTATTCGCTCGAGAGCGACGGTGTCTCTACCGTAGACCTTGGTGACGTTGTTGAATCGGATCATTACCTCTCCAGAGATGGCTCGCCGGCCGCCGCTAACCTCGACGTTCTTTCGAGATCCCCCCTCCAGGGACCCGGCCATCGGAGACCATAGCAACTACCGTCCAGGTTATCAACCGCCGGGATAAACCCCGAGCGGGATGCTCGGCACCCTGCCGTCGAGCACGATGCGCCCGCTCTCGGTCTCGACGCCGGTCATGGTGGTCTGGTAGGGCAAACGGTCGAGGGGATACTTGAAGTCCGCCCCCGAGAGCAACTGGTCGGCGAGCTCGTCCGGTACGGGAACCCCGGCGGCTTTGAGGCCCCGCGGCTCGAAGACAAGATCGCCGTTATCCAGGGCCAGATGCCCTTCCACGGAGACGGGAAATTGCGTGCCGAGCGCCGACGCTTCGGACCCGACGACCACCCCGCCTTTCTTCACCTCAACGCTCGTGACCGGCATCTCGGAGCCTTTCTCCACGAGGCGGGCGACCTCGTCCTGGGAGACCTCGATCTCGAGCGCTCCCGAGAGGGGCTGTCTGTCGACGACACGGCCGTTCTTCATGGTGTCCCAAACGTCGACGTCGAAGGGGTCGAGGTCGATGCTCGCCTTCTCGGCCCGCACGCCGCCGAGATCGATGTTCCTCATTGCGATGCGGCCGCCCGAGAACTCACCCCGCAGCATGTTCAACGGGGGGTCGCTCCTCAGCCTCACCTCGGGCTGCTTCTCGATCCCGAGGCGACTCTGCACGTCGCGGGCGACCGCGTACTCCAGCAAGGAGGGCAGGAAGGTGTAAGGCCCGATCAATAACACGACGACAACGGGCACGAGCACGGCCGCGATGACGCTCCGCATGGCGCTAGGCCACGGTCCGGTGCTTCAGGTAAGCGTAGATAAAGGCATCGAGGTCGCCGTCGAGCACGCGGTCCACGTTCGCCGTCTCCTCGCCGGTGCGGTGATCTTTAACGAGCTTGTACGGGTGGAGGATGTAGGACCGGATCTGGGATCCCCACTCGATCTCGGCCTTCTCCCCGCTTTGCGCTGCTATCTCCTGCTCCCGCTTCTCCCGCTCCAATTCGAAGAGCCGCGCCCGCAGTACGCGCATGGCCACCTCGCGGTTCTGGTGCTGGCTCCGCTCGTTCTGGCACTGCGCCACGATGCCCGTGGGGAGGTGCGTGATCCTGACCGCGGAATCCGTCTTGTTGACGTGCTGCCCACCCGCCCCGGAGGCCCGGTACGTATCCACCTTGAGATCCTTTTCTTCGATCTCGACCTCGACCGCCTCCCCCACGACCGGCGCAACCGCGACGGAAGCGAAGCTGGTGTGCCTCCTTGCACCAGCATCGAAGGGGCTGATCCTGACGAGCCGGTGCACCCCACGCTCGGCGGACAAAAGCCCGAACGTGTACTCTCCCGAGACGGTGAAGGTGGCGCTTTTGAGGCCGGCTTCCTCTCCCTCGGTGTATTCGATGACCTCCAACTCGAAGCCCCGCCGCTCCGCCCAGCGCCGGTACATACGCGCGAGCATCTCGGCCCAGTCCTGTGAATCCACGCCGCCGGCGCCGGAGTTTATGGTGAGGATGGCGTCGCCCTCATCGTACTCGCCGGAGAAGAGCCTGGCCACTTCCTGCTCCTCGAGCACACGCTCGACCCGCCTTAGTTCCTCGTCCACTTCGGAGAGCAGTTCCCCGTCTTTCTCGGCGAGCTCTAGTAGCTCTTCCGAGTCAGAGAGGCTCCCCCTGAGTCCTTCGAGGAGCGAGATCCTACCCTGCACCCGCGAGAAGCGGGCTGAGGCGACCCTGGCCTCGTCGGGGTCGTCCCAGAAACCGGGCCGGCTCATCTCCACGCCCAGTTCCTCGGCCTCTACTCGCAGCCCGTCCACGTCGAAGAACGCCTCAAGCTCGGCGAGGCGTTCTTCGAGCTCGGAGGTCTTATCCTTAGGCTCGGGCACTACGCTCCCCGGGCCTCTGAGCCCAGCGGCGGCGCGCCCGGCATGCCGTGGCACTTCTTGTACTTCTTGCCGCTCCCGCACGGGCATGGGTCGTTGCGGCCGACCTTCGTCTGCGTCCTGCGCGGGCTAGAGGGGCGCTGGTTCGGCTCCTCGCCGCCCCCACTGTAGGAGAGCTGCTGCATCTCCTCCTCGCGCAGCTTGATGTTCTCAACGCGGTAGATGTAGGTGACGTAATCTTCCTTGAGCCCCCGCTCCATCTCCTGGAAGATGTCGAAGCCCTCCCGCTTGTACTCGACCAGCGGGTCGCGCTGGGAGAGCCCACGCCAGCCGATACCCTCGCGCAGATAGTCCATCTCGTAGAGGTGCTCCCGCCAGCGGGAGTCGACCACAGAGAGCAGCGTCCTCCGCTCCGCCTCTTCGAAAGTGTCAACCCCGTCGCCGCGGGCGACCCCGAGCCTCTCTAGCTCGGCCGTCCGCTCGTCCCACTCGGCCTTACGGTCCTCCAGGCGCTCGCGCGCGTCGTCGATGACCATCGTGAGGACCTCCGTGGAGGTCAGCGTTTCGATATCCAAAGACTTGAAGTAGATACTGCAGGGATAGAAGCGGTTCACCTCGGCCGCGAGGGCGTCGAGGTCCCAATCTTCGGGGTAGACGTCTTCCGAGACGTAATCCGTGACGACGCCCGTGAGCGCGTCTTCAACGTAGCTCATCGTGTCCACGTCCTCGCCCATCAAGATGTCGCGCCTTATAGCGTAGATCACCTCTCGCTGTTTGTTCAGGACGTCGTCGTACTCGAGGATGCGCTTCCTGATCTGGAAGTTGCGGCTCTCGACCTGCTCCTGGGCCCGCCTGACGGAGTTGGAGATAACGCCGGCTTCGATCGGCACGTCTTCCTCCAGCCCGATGCGGTCGATGATGCCCTGCATCCGCTCGCCTCCGAAGAGCCTCAAAAGCTCGTCCTCGAAAGACAGGTAGAACCTGGACTCGCCCGGGTCTCCCTGCCTCCCCGAACGGCCCCTTAACTGGTTGTCGATACGCCGTGCTTCGTGGCGCTCGGTGCCAAGGACGTAGAGCCCTCCAAGTTCAGGGACATCCTCGCCGAGCTTGATATCCGTACCGCGGCCGGCCATGTTGGTAGCGATGGTCACGGCGCCCCTCTCGCCGGCCTCGGCGATGATCTCCGCCTCCCGCTCGTGCTGTTTGGCGTTCAGGACGTTGTGCGCGATCCCACGCCGCTTGAGTAGGCCCGAGAGGCGCTCGGAGACGTCCACCGAGACCGTGCCGACGAGGATGGGTTGTCCCAGCTCGTTCCGCTGGGCTATGTCATCGGCGACGGCTTTGAACTTCGCCTTCTCGGTCTTGTAGACCAGGTCGTCCCGGTCGTCTCGGATCATATCCTTGTGCGTCGGGATGGAGACGACCTCCATCTTGTAGGTGTGCATGAATTCGTCGGCCTCGGTTGCCGCCGTGCCCGTCATGCCGGAGAGCTTCTCGTACATCCTGAAGAAGTTCTGAATGGTGATGGTGGCGACGGTCTGGTTCTCCTCCCGGATCTCCACGCCTTCCTTGGCCTCTATGGCCTGGTGCAGGCCCTCCGAGTAGCGCCTACCTTCGAGAACTCGTCCCGTGAACTCGTCCACGATAAAGACCTGCCCGTCGGTGACGATGTACTCGTCGTCCCTGTGAAACAGCGTCTGGGCCCTCAAGGCCTGGTTGAGGTGGTTGACGAGGTTGGTATTGACGTCGTCGTAGAGGTTCTCGATACCCAGGGCATTCTCGACCTTCTCCACGCCGCTCTCGGTCGGGGCGACCTGCTGCTTTTTCTCGTCCACCTCGTAGTCCTCGCCGTCTATCAAGCGCGGGACTATGGCGGCGAAGCGGTAGTAGACGTCGGCGGCGCTCTCGGGCATGCCCGAGATGATCAGGGGGGTACGCGCCTCGTCCACCAGTATGGAGTCCACCTCGTCTACGATCGCGAAGTTGAGGTCGCGCTGCACGAGCTGGTCGGTCGTGGTCGCTATGTTGTCGCGCAGGTAGTCGAAGCCGAACTGGGCGTTCGTCCCGTAGGTGATATCCGAGTGGTAGGCGACCTTGCGCTCCTCGAAGTCCATGCTCTCCTGGACCAGGCCAACCTCCAGTCCGAGGAAGGTGTAGATCTCCCCCATCCAGGCCGCGTCACGCCTCGCCAGGTAATCGTTGACCGTGACGACGTGGACGCCTTTGCCTTCGAGGGCGTTGAGATAGACGGGCATGGTGGCGGCGAGCGTCTTGCCCTCGCCGGTTTTCATCTCGGCGATCCTGCCCTCGTGCAAGACTATGCCGCCCATAATCTGGACGTCGAAAGGCCGCATCCCGAGCGTACGCCTGGAGACCTCCCGCACGACGGCGAAGGCCTCGGGCAAAAGGTCGTCGATGGTCTCGCCACCCTCAAGCCTCTCGCGGAACTCGTCAGTTTTGGCCCGAAGGTCCGAGTCGTGGAGCTCCTCCATCTCGGGCTCGAGCGTCGAGACGGCCTCGACGCGCTGCTGCAGGGCTTTGACCTTGCGGCCCTCGCCCATCCTCAATATTTTCGTCAACAAGTTCGCCAAAACAAGCTACCTTATCTGTGTGGTCTCACCGGATTAGCGGGCAGGCTCTATGAGCCCGTAGTTTCCGTCACGACGCCGGTATACCACATTTATCTCGCCCGTATCGGCGCTGGTGAACACGTAGAAGTCGTGGTCGAGGAGCTCCAGCTGGAGCACCGCCTCCTCCTCGCTCATC
>JBKPOM010000062.1:0-4422 GCA_046733115.1 Actinomycetota bacterium
GTGCCCGCCGTGGTCGGCGTGGCCCACGAACGACTTCTTGCCACCGTGGCCCTCGTGCGAGGCCGCTATGCCGCCGCGCTCCCCGCGGTGCCTACCCGCGTCCGTCGTGCTACGTCCCATGAGCCGACTCTCCTCGACTTCGCCGCCCGCCCGGGGCGACACTCCCCCGGGCGCCGGCACAATCCTTGACATTGGCAAATTCCGTAGTAACATACATACAGTATGAATATTACTTCGGAACCCAGCGTGAGACATAAGAGGAGGTGAGATAGATGCTTTGGTATCTGCTAGCGATATTCGTTGTCAGCTTGATCTTCGGTGGCGCCCTGGAGATGGGCTCCTATATCCGCGGCCTGGAAATGGAGGAGAGGCACACCAAGGAGGAGTAACGGACACGCTCTTGCTCTTCGTGTTGGCGGTGGTGAGCCCGGCACTTGCCGGGCTCATCCTCGCCGCTTTCGTGAGCCTTCGCGACGGGCGCGCTCTCCGGAAGCACTACAAGAAACTCGCGAACTTGGACTCCTTCATGGACAAGATGCGCTACGCGTCGTGTAGCGGGATGCCCGTGGTAGCTATGGCGCTTTGCAAGGCGCACCGCTCCGAGTACGGGTACTACTAGATCGATGGTACGCAGGGCGCCTCGAGGTTAGGGACCCAAGGAAGGCCCGGGCCTTTCTGTGGTCTCCTTCACCGCACCCACGAAGACGACGGGCCGCGCCCGCACGGCCGACGTGTACGACCGGAAAGCAAGACGAAGGGAGAAGCAAATGATTCAGGTAAACGCGAAGACCGCTGCGCCGGCATCCCGGCTCGCGACGCCGACGGACCTGACCCCCGCGGAGGTGCGGGCCGTGACCGAGGCGATCAACCCGCTTGTCGCGGATGCCCTGGCGCTCTACCTCAAGACCAAGAACTACCACTGGCACCTCTCGGGCCCGCATTTCAGGGACTACCACCTGCGCTTCGACGAGCAGGCCAATGCTATCCTCGAGTCGGTGGACGTCCTGGCGGAGCGAGTAAGGAAGCTCGGCGGCGCCACGGTACGTAGCATCTCGCACGTGAGCGAGCTGCAGACCATCCTCGACGACAACGAAGACTTCGTTTCCGCCGGCGAGATGGTCCGTAGGTTGTTGGAGGACAACCGTCGCATGGCCGAGGCGCAGCGGAAGACGCACGAAGTGTGCGACGAGGCGAGGGACGCGGCGACGGCCGGTCTGCTGGAGGACATCATTGACGAGACCGAGAGACGCATCTGGTTCTTGTACGAGATCTCCGAGGGCGACGAGAAACGACGCTCGCCGAACGGTAACCCCTCGCCCGAGGGGGAGGACAACACGGCCCCAGGAGACTAAGAACGCCTTCCCGCGCCCCATTACTCGGGGGCGCGGGAAGCGCTGCCACGGAGCGCGTACTCCGAGGCCCCGCTTGTCGGCACCGGAGACCCTGGCGGCCCGCTACCTTTTCGCGCCACGAACTAGGGTGAGCTGGCCTGGCTAACGGGTAACGGGTCGGACCCAATACGGACCGGTCTCGCCAGCCAGCACGGATTGGGCGCCGGGGGGTCTACGCCGCGGGTGTCGCCGCACGTATGTGATAGGACGGTTGGGCAAGGGTACCCGGCCGCATGCCTGCGCACCCGACGGGCGTACCGGCAGGCCGATCGAGGTAGATCTCGCCACGATCGACGCGCATAAGGCAGGTTCCCACCCGGCGTGGCAGCCGGAGGAGAAGGTCTTGGTTAGTACTTGCCCTACCGCTTCAGGTGGGCAACCCGTTCGGGTGACCGAGGAGGTTCGGAGATGATCGAAAAGATCTTATCGATGGTCGAGAAGTTCCTGCACCGTGCCGGAGACCACGCAGATGGGTGGCGCAGGCGGGATCGGGCTCGGCAGGCCGAAGCAGAGGCCGACAGGGACGAGCTGTGGGCCGAAGCGAAGGAGCGGGAGAGGCTCCTCGCCGAGACCATGGGAGAGGAGGAAGCGCGGCGCGCCCCTGCCGGAGAGGCCATGGGACGGCACCGCTTCGTCTTCGCCGTCCACACAGAGGAGGCGTCCGAAGCGCTTGCGTCCTTGGCCGGCGAAGGGTACCGTCTCGTGAACGCGGTGCCGGGCGGAGGAAGCACGAGCGCGGGCGTCAAGGGCTCGTGGCTCGTCTTCGAGCGCCCGGGTAAGAGTAGCTGCCGCCGGCTTAGGAGCTCGGGCAGTAGCGCTGGGTCGAGCGTGCGCCCCCGGGGACCGGAAGCGATGGGCTCGCAAACAGACACACATCGCCGAGGAGGGAGTTCGGCCCGATGAACACGATGAACGGTTTTTCGAACAAGGTGCTTCTGGCGACCGACGGCTCCGAGGACGCCGTCCTCGCCGCCCGCGCGGCCATCGACCTGACCGGAGAGTCTGGTGCCGAGCTGCACGTGGTCCACGCCTGGCAAAGTGTGCCATTCGCGCGTTTCGAGTTCTTTATCCGGGCCCAGCTAGAGCAGGAGGCCGAGGAGCTGCTCGCCGAGCAAGAGAAGCTCATAGAGGCCGGCGGCGGAAAGATCGCGGGCACCCACCTCAGGAGGGGTCCGGCGGTAGATGAGATCCTCGACCTAGCCGGGGAGCTACAGGCGGGGTTGATCGTGATGGGTAGCAGGGGCATTGGGCTGGTAGAACGACTCGTGGTGGGCAGCGTCTCCGAGGGCGTCGTCCACCACGCGCGCTGCCCCGTGCTCGTGCTCCGGGGTGGGCAGGCCGCATGGCCCCCCTCTCGCGTCGTTATCGGCGACGACGGTTCGGACGACGCCGGGAAGGCGGCGCAACTGGCCACGAAGATCGGCAAGCCGTTCGGGACGACGGCGCTCCTCCTGCGGGCGTACCCCAGGCTGCCGGAGACGGACCTCGAGGGGCGCGCGCTCGATCCGCGTATGGTCGACGACGAGCTCAGGCGTGAGGAGGGTGCTCTGCAGGCACGGGCGGCAAAGGTAGAAGAAGCTTCGGGCATGCGACCGCGGGCCAGATTATCCGTGGGTGATGCCGCTGCGTCCCTGATCGAGGCCGCCGAAGAAGCCACCCCGGAGAGGACGCTCATCGCGGTGGGGAGGCGCGGTCTGGGAGCGGTGGAGCGATTGCGGTTGGGGAGCGTCTCGACCAAGGTCTTGAGGGCTTCCAGGGGGCCGGTGCTGGTTGTAAACCCGGGTCCTCACGAAACGGGAGAGCGACAGTAAGGGAAGATCGCCCGTAAGCCCGACCGGCTACCGGCCCGTCGCCGACCAGGGGGCCACGGCGGGAGGCGGGGTGGTCGAACGGCCGAGAGAGACGGTTCGGGCCTCGCAGTGGGGGCAGGCCGCTGGTCCTGGCCCGGGTGGGCTACCTGTTCCCGATCTACCGGGAGGCGAGCGCATACGCGCATCTGCTCGAAGAGGGCATCAACGGGGACCCCGAGGAGACGAAGCCGGAGGAGCTGTGCGACCGCGCCTGGGAGATCGTGGGACCGCGCCTCGCGGACGCGCGGCGGGAGGCCGCCGCCCGCCACAGGCAGCTCGCCGGGTCCGATCCGACCTCCTCCGACCCCGCGGAGGTCGTGCCGGCGGCCTACCACAGGCGGGTGGATACCCTGTTCGTCGCCAAGGGTCTGCGGCGTTGGGGCTACGTCGAGCCCAAGACGGTCGCGGCGTGCGCGGACGCCGCGTGCGTACACGACGAGCCCGCGCGGAGACGGCGACCTGCTGGACTTCGCCGCGGTGCAGACCTTCCTGACTGGCGGGCGGCACCGTGTACACGGTCGATCCGAGGGAGATGCCGATCCGTGGGCCGGTGGCCTCCGTCTTTCGCTACCGAGCAGCCGGCCACGCTACTCCCCGTCTTCACCGCTCCCGTCCCTGCCAGGTGGCCGACTCGGTGCCCGGCACATCGCGCGCCAACGCCCGTCGGTTCTCCCCTTGACATCCCCGGCTCCTGGTAGTCATATACATACAGCATGAATGTTAGCGAGGACAGCAAGCTACGACGCACGCAGGCGCAGAGGAGGGCGGCCACGCGACGGGCGCTGCTGGACGCGGCGCGCTCTCTTTTCGCCGAGAAGGGTTACCACGGAGCGGCCGCCGAGGAGATCGTGCGGCGCGCGGGGCTTACGCGCGGGGCGCTCTACCACCACTTCGAGGACAAGAAGGATCTCTTCCGAGTCGTGGTCGACGAGCTAGAGGGCGAGATAGACAAGGAGATCGAGGCGGCGGAGCGCGCACAGTCCGGCCTCCTTGAGGCCGTGATGGCGGGATACCGCGCCTTCCTCGATGCCGTCCTCGACCCGGAGATGAGACGCACGTTCTTCCTGGAGGGGCCTTCGGTGCTGGGCTGGGAGTGGCGCGAGATAGACGCGCGCCACGCTGTGGGCAAGATCGAGGAAGGGCTCGAGGCCCTCATCGCGGAGGGTCATATGGAGCCCCAG
>JBKPOM010000063.1:0-18806 GCA_046733115.1 Actinomycetota bacterium
GCTCGAAGAGGTCGCGCACGCGGCTGGCACCGACGCCGACGAACATCTCCACGAAGTCAGATCCCGAGATGGAGAAGAACGGTACTCCTGCTTCTCCGGCGACGGCCCGTGCCAGCAACGTCTTGCCCGTTCCCGGAGGCCCGACCAGTAGCGCGCCCTTGGGTATGCGAGCGCCGAGCTTTTGGAACTTCTGGGGAGATTCGAGGAACTCCTTGATCTCCGTGAGCTCCTGAACGGCCTCGTCGGTCCCGGCGACGTCGGAGAAGGTGACCTTGGGCTGATCCTTGGTCATCCTACGCGCCCGGCTCTTGCCGAAGCTCATGACCCTGTTCCCGCCGCCCTGCATGGAGCTCATGAACAGGATGAAGAACAACACGATGAGCAGGATGGGTGCCAGGGTGCCAAGGAGCGTGAGCCAGAAACCCGTGTTCTGCGGGTCGACCGAGTAAGCTATGTTCTGCTTGTCGAGCTGACCCGCCACGTCGGTCATCTGGGTGTAGGAGTACTCGAACTTTTTGGGGTCTCCGTTACCGTCGGGTTTCAGGAGTCCTTTCACCGTCTGGTCTTCGTCGTAGATCGTCAGGTAGTTCTCGTTGGTCTTGGAGAGATCCGTGACGAAAGATTTGTCCTGGACGGCCTGATTCCACTGCTGGGAGTTCAGCTCATCCACGTCCGGGTTGCCCCGGCTCAGCATGTTTACCAGCACGACGGCCAAGACTATAAGGATGACGAAGTAAAGCAGCCCGCCGCTTCTCAAAATTCTGCCCAAAAGCCTCTTACCTTCCACGAAGTGCGTCTAGGACACGCAAATTATACTACCTACGCGCCAAACCGGGCGCTCTTCTTAGTCGGCCGCGAAGACCTCGGGCTTTAGGACGCAAATATCGGGGAGGTTGCGGTAGGCCCCCGCGTAGTCCAGGCCGTATCCGACGACGAACTCGTCCGGTACCTCGAAGCCCAGGTACCTGACGTCCAGCTCGGCGCGCCTTCTGGATGGTTTGGAGAGGAGTGCGCAGATCTCCAGCGAGGCCGGCTTGCGGGCGTGCAGGGAACGCATCAGGTACGAGAGCGTGAGACCCGTATCGATTATGTCCTCGACGATCAGGATGTGACGGTTCGTGATGTCCTCTTCGAGGTCCTTGAGGATGCGGACGACGCCGCTGGAGGAGGTGCCCGTGCCGTAGGAGCTTATGTCCATGAAGTCGAGCTCGCACTGCAGGTCTATGTTGCGCATGAGGTCGCTCATGACCACGACCGCACCGCGCAGGATGCCGATCAGGAGCGGCTTCTCGCCCCTGTAATCCTCGGTGATGCGCGCCCCGATCTCACGCACCTTGTCTTCGATCTCCTTCGAGGATATGAGCACTTCTTTCACATCGGGCATCATACTGGACATACTCACGAGCGTTTCTTCACCTCCAACCTCAGAACTTTCCCGGTCGTCTGAATTACCTTGAACCCCTCGCCGAGCTCGCCGCCAAAGATCCAGGCCACTTCGCCATTCCCGCCTACTACGACGGGCGTCCTGCGCCTGAGGTCGCTCGGGACCTTCCTGTCCATCATGGCGCGCAATACCTTCTTGGTGCCGCCGAGGCCCAACGGCCGGATGACATCCCCCTCCCGCACCATCCGTACCGCATAAGGTCCTTTCCCAGCGTCAAGATATGCCACCTCGCCCCGCGCCGCATCTACGGGATCGCAGCGGGCTGCCTCCTCCGCCGAAATCCTCCATTCCCCGAACGCGAAAGTATCTCCGACCCGAATCTCACTGCACCCGTGGTCAATCGGCCGCGGATCTCTTCTGTAAAAGGCGAGCTCCTCAGCACGGCCCGCGGCGACCACACCACCAGGCAGGTCCAACGTCCGCGTGCCCCCGCCGCCCGGAAGCCCCAGCACCGACCCGACCAGGTTCGAAGGCAGCGGCGGCGCACCAGGGTCCAGGGTCGCGTACGCCAGGCGCACCGCGTGGCGCCGGAGCGCGGGCCGTTGTTGGGTCAGCGCGTCGAGCGGCAAAACGACCTCATCTCCCCTGTTTTCCAGCACTGCTGTCGCAAAATCCTCCAGCGCTTCGAGGTCCTCGCGGGCGAGGGCTGCGGCGCGCGCGATGTTGCGGGCCGCAGCGGGATAGAGATCGTGCAACACGGGCAAGACTTCGAGGCGGACGCGGTTGCGGGTGTACTTGCCGGTCAGGTTGGTGGGGTCCGTGCGGTAGGGCTGGTTCAGGGCTTCGAGATACTCGAGGACTTCCTCGCGTGTCGCTTCTATGAGGGGACGTTGGGCTCGACCACGCACGGGCGGAATGCCCGCGAGCCCGCGCAGCCCCGCGCCCCGCGCCAGGTTCATGAGCACGGTCTCGGCCACATCGTCGGCCGTGTGGCCCGTGGCGATGCTGTATAGCCCAAGCCGGTCGGCCACCTCTACGGCGAGCCCGTATCTCTCCTCACGCGCCCGCTCTTGCAGGTTGGAAGTATCGTCGAGCTGGAGACGGCGTACCTCGCACGCCACGTTCAGCCGGGCGCAGAGCCTGCGCACGAAATCGGCGTCCTCGCGGGATTCTTCGCCACGAAGACCGTGGTCCACGTGCAGCACCGCCGGTTCGCCGCCGAGGGCGACTATCGTCCGCAGCAGGGCCACCGAGTCGGGGCCGCCGGAGACGAGCGCGAGCGGGCGACGGAGGTCCATGCGGTAACGCTCTGCCGTTCGGCGCACCACATCGAGCAGACCCGAGGTTTCCATGCGGACAGTTTAAAGCGGTCCACCAGAGGTCTGCACCTCCCATGAGTTAAGGCTCCAGGCTACAGGCATCAGCAGGGTTTGGGAGATCCGCGGAGGCAGAGGCGTCGCGCCTATCGCCAGTTCGGCCACACCAGAAAAACAGGCTGGCATGTTGAAGGACAAGAAAAAAGACCGGGACGTGGTACCCCGGTCTCACCTATCGGGCGTGTTTCGTACCCTGGCTCAAGCCCGCTGTTCCTGGCGCCTGGCCATCTCCTCCGTCTGCTCCTGCTCCTGCAGCATCGGCCGCTCTCCAGGGACCTGAACGTCGTTCACCGTTATGTTCACCTCGTTCACGCGCAGGCCGACGAGGTTCTCCACGCGGTTTATCACGTTGCGCCTGACGGCGTCGGTAATCCTCGGGATGGACTGGCCATACTCTACGGCCATCGTCAGGTCTATGGCGGTCTCTTCTTCGCCTACCTCGACGGTTACGCCCTTCGAGAAGTTGCCGCCGCCGCTGGAGCTGCCGGAGACGCTGCCGGTCACGCTCTGCAGGAAGCCGCCGACGGCGGCCGTGGCGCCGCCGCCCATCTGGACCTTCTCGACCTCCTGAGCCGCGATGCCGGCGACCTGGGAGACCACGGCGTTGCTTACCGTGGTGATACCCATGTCGCTCTTGAGGGGGCTTTCCTGGCTGCTACTTCCTTCGCTCATGCCCGTCCTTTCTGACCTATTTGTTCCCCAGACAAGTGGTACGCGTCGCGCGGATACTGCCGCAACTTTTGATGCACGGCCGTCTAGACTGCCTACCCCGCCGTTCGAGATCCTAAACCCCGCGCTTGATAGCCGTCAGCACTTCAGCATTTCAGCTAGTCAGCTAATGCTTTGCTCGGAGCCCTGGAATGAGCACCTGTAGGCTTGCGGGCTGGTGCCGACCAGCCTCTTGAATTGGTCGCGGAAGCTCGTCGGGGAGTTGAGGCCGACCTGGCGTGCGATCCGCTCGATGGGATGGGTTGTGGTCTCGAGCAGGTACTGCGCCCTGCGGATTCGGGACCTGCGTAGCCACCGCAACGGGATCGTGCCCGTCTGCTCCCGGAAACGTCGGTTGAGCGTGCGGGTGCTCAGGTTTGCCCGGATGGCGATATGATCGAGGGTAAGGTCCCGGTGGGCGTTCTCTTCCATCCATATTAGGAGCGGTCCGAGGCTGGAACCGTCCGCGCCGGGTTGCTCGTGCACGATGAACTGGGCCTGCCCGCCGTCGCGCTCCAGGGGCATCACGGCAAGCCGCGCGGCGTCGGCCGCCACCGCGGAACCGTGATCGCGCCTGAGCATGTGCAAACAAAGGTCCAGGCCCGCAGCAGCCCCAGCCGAGGTGAGAACCTGCGCGTTGTCAACGAAGTGGACGCCGGCATGCACGTCAACGCTCCGCTCCACGCGCATCCGCCGCGCCAGTTCCCGGAACCTCCTCGTAAGCTCCTCCCCGGCCACGGTGGCGAAGGTACGGCGGTTCGGGATTGCGTTCTACACACAATCGGTCGAGCAGCGCAGGAGGGATGCCAAACTCCTCTACGACCTGGAGACAGAGCTGCGGAAGGTCGGGTGGGCGACCCCACCTCCTTCTACGACGGGGAGCGCGAGCTGTTCCGCTTCCACGACGGCCGCTTCGCCTTCTCCCGCGAGCACGCCGACTGGGCGCTGCTCAGGAAGCGGGGCGGCTGAAGGGGTGGGAGTAGGACGTTGCGCGGGGCCGGGATCCTACAGGGCTCCGGCCCTTTGCCGTGGTATAGTGAGGGGACAGTTAGAAATGTGGGTTTTATGGTGACCGAAGCGCCGCCCTCAGCACGAGGAGCGGCATCTTTATTGCGGTGGAGCTCCAAGACGGAAGGCGGGCTCCAGTATATGGCCCAAGGAACGGTAAAGTGGTTCAGCGATGATAAGGGCTACGGCTTCATCTCCCCGGACGAGGGCGGCGAGGACCTCTTCGTGCACCATTCGGGCATAGCGGGCGAGGGCTACAAGAGCCTCGACGAGGGTGCCAAGGTCTCCTACGAGGCGACCCAAGGTCGGAAGGGTATGCAGGCGCATAACGTCTCCAGGGTCTAACCAACTAGGCTATCGACCGATAGCCCCATAAATAGGCCAGAGGGCCGGGACTTTCGGGCTCCGGCTCTTCTCTATGTTCGGTCCTCCCTCGTCTGGAGCACCTGGCCCTGGCTACGCTGGAACGGGAGGTTGGTCCGAATTTTGTATTGCACCTGACTCGTTCCGTGCGAGTATTGGGCTCGGTTGGTGCGCAACCCGACGTAACTTTGTAGGGTGACGTCGGGTTGCCTATCTCGTACCTACCCATCCGCGCCACCAAAATTGGCTTCGGCCTGGCCCCCTCGGTACTACAATCGGCTTGCATTAAGCCGTCCGCCCCTCATTCCCCTCTGACGATAAGCGGACGGCTTTCCTATTACAGCTGCCCTACCGGCGGTCCTGGCTCGTTCGGGCTGGGACTATGCGACCTTTTGCATAGGCCGTGAGTTACGTGGGTAAAGGAGGATCTTGGGGAGCTATTCGATGACTAGGAGGTGAGGGCATTCCGGCATACATCGTCGAGTACGGCCTGATGGACCCCGACCGGAACCACCCGCGCCTGTCCAAAGCGATAAAGGAAAAGTACCGCTATTGGCGCATACTGGAGTTCACCTGGATAATCGACGCCTCCGAGTCGGCTCCGCAAATCTACAAGTACCTCGAGGAGAACATCGACCAAAACGACAAACTCTTCGTGTGCCGGCTGGCCGGTGATGCGGCCTTGGCCGATGGTTTCTCCGAAGAGGGCACGGCCTGGCTGGAGCGAATCTTGTAAGCCTCGCCTCCGACGCAGGCCATCAGGTTCCGCGCGGGTGCTGTAGGGCGTCTACCAGAACCCGGATGTCTTCCTTCACCCCCTCCAGGGCACGATTCACGTGGAGGGCCTCCAGGCACGCCCGCATGTCGTAGCCTTCCGGGTAAGAGCCGATGAGCCGGTCCAACCCTTCTAGCCTGTCGCGCACCAACTCCGCCTTGCGCAGCTCCTCGGCCATGCGCTCACGACAAGACCCTCACGAGCATCACGACCGCCACGATGGCGCAGACGAGGAACGCGAGCGCCGACGCCCTGGAGAGCGCGCGGTCCTCGTAGTGGACTCCCACCACGTTGTAGTAGAAGAAGCCGACCATAAAGAGGAGCGCCGTCGCGAGGACGAGCGCGTCCAACGCCCCGGTGCTCACGTCGCGCCCCCCGTCTCCGAGCCCTAACCCAAACTAGCCGCTTGGCGGCGAACTCTGGCTCCTGAACTGCCGCACTATCCCCAGGACGATCTTCCTCTCGCGCTCCAGGAGCTCCTCGTCGAGGACCAACGGCCCCCGGCCCCGGTCCAAGAGGCACGAGGGAGGCACGCCGAACACAGCCGCGAGCGCCGCCGCAGGATAACGTTCCAGGTTCGGCCTACTGTGCCGTCCAGCCACCATCGACCAGCAGCGTGGTCCCCGTCACGAAGCTCGAAGCCCGAGAGGCCAGGAACACGGCAGGGCCGACTATCTCCAAACCTCGCCAAACCGCCCCTGCGGGACCCTGCGGACGACCTCTTCGTACCACGTCTCGTCTTCCATGATCTGCCGAACGAGAGCCGTGGTGAAGTAAGCAGGGGCGAGGGCGTTCACCTGGACGTTGTGAGGCGCGAACTCCAGCGCAAGCACCCGCGTGAGCTGGACCACGGCGCCTTTGCTTGCTGCGTACGCCGCCTGGCGCTCCATAGCGACGAGGCCGAACACGGAGGCCATGTTTATGATCTTCCCCCGGGCGTTCGGCATCATCAGCTCGCCGAAAGCCTTGGAGCAATGAAGCAAGCCCTTGAGGTTGACGTAGAGTACCTCGGAGAACTCTTCGGGCGCCAGATCCAGCACGGGCTTGCGCCGATTGATGCCGGGGACGTTGACCGCCACGTCCAGACTACCCGTAAGTCCTCGCGCGTCCGCAGCCGAAGCTCGTATGCTCTCCCAATCGCGAACGTCGGTCCGTATGGCCGAACTCTCACGGCTGAGGTTCGAGATCATGTCAGACGTCCTCCGCGCCCCTTCGAGGTCGATGTCCCGGCACGCTACGTCGGCACCGAATTGCGCGAAGGCCAGGGCGATTGCTCGACCAAGACCGGAAGCCGCACCCGTCACCACGGCGCACCTGCCATCGAGCCGGAAGACCTCCGCTATCTCCTCGGGTAGCCCGCTCGCGCTCGAGAACTCGTCCGCCATCTACTCGCCCTCCAGATAGCCGCAAACGTCGCAGGCAACCTAATGCCCGCACCCGTGGGTGTCAATCGGGTAGGGCTCACCCGCCAGGGCCGAAATCAGGATCGCTCCCGATCTCCTTCCCTATTCCTCAGCCAGGGTTACGACGAGTTCCCAGCAGAAGTCAGGGATGTCAGGGATGTCGGGGACGACGCAGTCCCAGACGGAGTGGGAGGCGTCCTCAAATAACGATCACCGGAAGTTGCGACTGGCCCGTAGTGCAGTATCGACTGCAGTACGACGTTCCGTTACGCCGTCCAGAGAAACGACAAAGACCCGCGGTTGCGGGCCTCGGAGAGTAGCGGGGGCAGGATTTGAACCTGCGACCTTCGGGTTATGAGCCCGACGAGCTACCAGACTGCTCCACCCCGCGTCGTGGGAACGATTCTAACACCACCCGGGGGTTTGTAAAGGTGGCTGGCGCCGTGTTAGGGTAGCCGTTTGTATGTTCGTCGTAATAGTCATACTGATCCTGTTGGGAGTCCTGCTCTCGCTTATCAGCGCCTTCCGCGCGCTCGGTGCTTACCTAAGGCTCCGCCGCGCCCGCGCGACCTTCCAGAGCGAGGTCACGGATGAGGTCGCCCGCCTCGCCGCCCGAACCGACGAGCTGGAGAGAAACCTCTCGGCCCTCGACGCCCGCGCATCCGAGCTTCCCATCCAGATCGCCGAACTCCAAAGCAGCATCAACACCCTCCAGGTCCTCACCGGCGCCCAGGGCGCCTCCCTCCGCCAGGTGCAAAGGGTTCTCTCCTTCAACGCGCTCAAGACGCTGAGCGCCGACCGCATAGGCAGGATCGTAAGGAGTGCCTCGGCACCGACAAACAGTAGCTCCGGCTGAGGTCACCGGTGTCGCGGACGGACCGTGTCCGTATACTCCAGAAGATGGACGAGGAGCGGACACAGCAGGCGCAGACCACCGAGGTATCGCAACCTGCGGGTGAGGACTGCGAGATCTGCGGCACGGAGATGTACGGCCTTCACTGCAAGCTCGTCTGCCCGAACTGCGGCTATCGTCGCGATTGCTCCGACCCCTGAAGCGGTTAGCAGTCAGCTATTAGCATTCAGCTATCAGCCTTCAGCTTTTTGGTCCTTGGCCGGTCGCCAACCTCCGGTGGCTGAAGGTGCGTAAACGGGAAGACTGAACTTCCCGTTTACCGCTGTAGGCTCTGACGGCTGAGAGCGCCCTCTCGCACCAGCCCATGACCTCGGCGTTGACGGTCATTTTGTTCCAATCTTCGGGGCCGTACCAGCCGACTTTGTCCTCGTTGTAGTTCGGGTGCATCTCCGTGGGGCCAGTCGGCCTGGCGAAGTAGATCAGGTCTATGTGCTGGTGCCCAGGCCCGATGTTTTTGAGTTGCACCCCTGCGGGACGGTGGAGCTGGACGGGATCCTCAACGTCCTCACGCCTCTCCCCCACCAGCCGTACTCTTATCCCGGTCTCCTCGAGGACCTCGCGAACGGCGGCCTCGTTGGGTAGCTCGTTCTTCTCGATGTGGCCGCCTGGCGGGAGCCACATCCCTAGCTTGCGGTGGAGGTGCAGGAGTACCTTTCCTTCCCACACCACGAACACCGCCACCGTGAAGTGCCTGCCCGTTTGTTCTGAACTCATAACGGGTTTGAGCTTACACCAGAAGCAGGCTGCGAAGTGCATAATCGAGGACCGTGAGCGAGAGGCGGAAGGGAGACGGAGAGTTGTCGCGGTTTTCAGAAGAGGCTTTCAGGCAGACCGACGAGGCGCCGGACGAGGAATTCTACCGGACGCCTCGGCTCGTCACGCACATTGACGAGCCCGCAATAGCGGCGGTCACGCAACTGTACAGGGAATTGTTCCCGGCCGGCGGACAGATCCTCGACCTGATGAGCAGTTGGGTGAGCCACCTCCCGCCCGAGGTCGAGTACCGGCGTGTGATCGGGCTCGGCATGAACGAGGTGGAGCTGCGCCGCAACGAGAGGCTCGACTCCTACGTCGTCCAGAACTTGAACACGAACCCCCGCCTGCCATTCGTCAGCGGGGAGTTCGACGGAGCGGGGATCTGCGTCTCCATAGATTATCTGACCAGGCCCGTGGAGGTGCTGCGTGAGGTCGGACGGGTGCTGAAGGTAGGCGCGCCGCTTACGGTTACCTTCTCCAATCGCTGTTTTCCCACGAAGGCGGTCGAGATCTGGCACCGCCTCGACGACGCGGGCCACATGCGCCTCGTAGAGGGCTACCTCCAGGAGTCCGGAACCTTCCGCGACATCCACTGCCTCGACCGCAGTCCTCGCCGCCTCTTCTCGGATCCGCTGTACGCCGTGGTTGGCAGAAGCACAGGACCGTTCGCGGGAGACGAACACTCCTAACCGCGCCTCCAAGATCACGCATCCCTAAGCAGCATCAGGATCGAGACCAGAAATCGGTGTTTAGCACAGTGCAATTCGGGTATATGTGTTATAAGAACATAGAGATAAGGATTTACTACCGATGGAGGCATGCTGGTGCGCACGACCAGAGAGCGAGAAGACCACGTGCACCATCCGCGAGATGGCGGAGGTTTAGCGCGACTCCTACGAGGCCCTCGCCGAGAACCTCGCGGACGCCCAGCATCGCGGCATGAGGCTCGCCGAAGGCGGGTTCAGGTTCATGCGGTTGCAGGAGGAGAGTGCCCGGGCAACCCGAGAGTGGTTCGCCAAGAGCATGGGGTTGCTCCAGCTTCAGCAGCGCAACGCCGAGTTCGTACAGGGCTGGACGGGCGAGGCCGTGAAGGCCGTCTGCGAGCAGACCCACTGCGAGCAGACCCAGCAAAACGCGCGTACCGCCGAGGCCTTCGCGCGGAGTGTAAACAAGCAGTAGGAGAGCTTCGGGGCGCTCACCCGGCAATGGATCGGGGCTTACAGGGACTTTTTCTCCCCCTTCACCTACTTTCGGGAAGGCGTGAGGATCACCCAGCAGGCCAATGAGCAGGGGTTGGAGGCCACCGAGCGGACGGCCCGGCAGGGGCTCAGGATCGCCCATGAGGCCGCCGAGCAGACGGGAAAGGTTCTCGAGCAGACGAGCAGACGGAGAAGGCTACCCGTGAGGTCGAGCTGAAAACAGCTGTCTCCGGGGCGTTGAAGACCGCCAACTACGACGAGTTGACGGTCGATGAGATCTCCAAGAGGCTGAACGGCCTCTCCACCGAGGAGCTCAGGAAGGTCCGCGAGTACGAGAAGCGCAACAAGAACCGCGAGACCCTCATCGAGCAGATCGACCGCAATATAAGGGCCAACTCGTAAGAGCGTTCCTTTGAGGTGAACATGAGGGCCCTGGCTGAACCCCTGGCCCTTTTTTCGTCCTGGCGGGCTCTTGGATCTCCTGCTCGCGCGAGCAGCAGGGGAAGCCTTACGCGTTCACGAAACCGGTTGGGATAGACTTGACGGGCAGGTGACGAGAAGGAGACAGATGAACATTCGTCAGGCGAACGGGATCGGCAGGGTTCACGTTGCCATGCCGGGGATGCGGCAGACGTACTGCGGCAGGTCGATAAACGACGAGGACTGGGTCACCACCACCAGGGAGGCCAACTGCACCGGTTGCGCCCGCGCGGGGGCACCGGTCCCGGAGCGATCAGCGGGCTCGGCCCGCTGATCCGGGGCCCTCGCTGTCTCGTACCGGTTGTTAGAGGGGTGGCCACGCGCGGGTATAACCAGGTGACCGGATCCAGGTGACCGGATCGTTCGAGGCCAATCTGAGGTGCATGCCTACGGAAGGATAAGCGCATGAAGATACCGGGTATGCAGTTGATAAAGAAAGCCGAGAGCAAGGGCAACGAGGCCGGGGTCCCGATGGCCGAGAACCTCGGGCTCGTCGACTTCTTCAAGCTGACGTACAAGGAGGTCAGCGAAGACCACGTCATGGCCTTCGCCGGCAACCTTACCTACAAGGCACTGTTCGCGATCTTCCCGTTTTTCACCTTCCTGCTCTCGCTCCTCGGCATCTTCAACGCCGACAGCCTTGTCAACACGATGGTCGACAAACTCTCCGGCGTGGTGCCGAAATCGGCGACGACGTTTATCGAGGATCAGTTACTGAGCATTACCCAGAGCCAGGCCGAGAGCGCCTTCACCTTCGGGGCGATCATCTCGATCGCGCTCGCCCTCTGGGGGGTCTCCGGGGCGTTCCGCTCCGTGATGGAGGCGATGAACGTGATGTACGAGGTCGAGGAGGACAGGCCGTTCTGGAAAGTGTACGGGCTTTCTATCTTCATGTCGCTGGCGGTGGTCGTCTTGCTGCTCGGAGCGCTCGTGCTTGTGGTCTTCGGCGAGTCTATTGGCGTAACCGTCGCCGATCTCGTCGGGCTCGGGTCCGTCTTCGCTACTGTCTGGAGCATCCTGCAGTGGCCCGTCGTTGCGTGCGTCGTTCTCTTCGCCTTCGCCCTCATCTACTACTTCGCGCCCGCCGCCCAGCAGAGGTTCCGTTGGATCAGCCCCGGGTCCATTCTCGCCTTCGTGTTCTGGCTGATCTTCTCCTTGCTGTTCTCTCTGTACGCGAGCACCTTCGGCGGCAACTCCTACAACGAGACTTACGGGTCGCTCGCCGGTGTGATCGTCCTGATGCTCTACGTTTACTACTCGGCCCTGATCATGCTCGTAGGCGCCGAGATGAACCAGGTGATCGAATGGCACATCCCCGGCGGCAAGGACGAGGGCGAGAAGATCCCCAAAGACGACCGCAAGCCCGACATCCACCGCCTGAACAGGGAAGAGAACGGCGAGAGCCGGAAGCCTTAGCCCAAACGCCAGGAACGGGCCCGCGTGAGGATCTTCGGCCTCGATTTCACGAGCGCCCCAAGACGCCGGAAACCCCTCATCGTCCTCGGCTGTAAGCTCGAAGGTGATCTCCTGCGCGTCGAGGACTCGGAGACGCTGACCGACTTCTCGGGCTTCGAGAAGTTCCTGCACAGGCCAGGCCCCTGGGTATGCGGGATGGACTTCCCTTTCGGCCAGCCGAGGTCCCTAGTGGCCGCCCTCGGTTGGCCCGAGAGCTGGGAGGGTTATGTCGGCAAAGTAGGCGGACTCTCCAAAGTCGAGTTTGAAGAAGGGATCCGTGCGGACATGGCCACGAGACCTCCCGGCAGCAAGTGGCGCTACAGGCTCGCCGACCGCAGGAGCCACTCGAGCAGCGCGATGATGCTCTTCCGGGTCCCCGTCGGGAAGATGTTCTACCAGGGCGCACCGCGCCTCCTCGCCTCTGGCCTCCGCGTCGAGCCCTGCCGCCGCAACGGGGACGAGCGCGTCGCCGTCGAAGCCTACCCGGCCGTCGTCGCCCGCCGCTTTCTCGGCCGCACCGCCTACAAGCGGGACACCGTACCCGACACGTCCGAAAGAAAATTTGCGCGAGAGACGCTGGTAGCCGGCCTGGAGTCCGCAACCTTGCGGGAGGCCTACGGCTTCACCGTGGAGATGGATGGCTCCTGGAAAGAAGAGTTCGTCGGGGACCCTTCCGCCGACGCGCTCGATTCGCTGCTGTGCGCGATCCAGGCGGCATGGGCGTACAAGAAAAGGGACGAGAGCTACGGGGTCCCTCCGGAGTGCGATCCCAACGAAGGTTGGATCCTCGACCCGGCACTGCTCGTCGAATAGAGGAAAGGAAGAACGATGCCATACGGAGAGAAATTCGAGCGTGCCCTTATCTACGCCTCAGGGCTACACAAAGACCAGGTCCGAAAAGGAACCAGCACCCCCTACATCACCCACCTGCTGGCGGTGGCGTCCATCGTCGGCGAGAACGGCGGCACGGAAGACGAGGTGGTCGCCGCCCTCCTGCACGACGCTCCCGAGGACCAGGGCGGCGAGGCCACGCTAAGAGAGATCCGCGCTCGCTTCGGGGACGAGGTCGCAGAGATAGTCGAAGACTGCACGGACACCTACGAGGACCCGAAGCCACCCTGGCGCGAGCGCAAGGAGCGCTACCTGGCCCACCTCGCAAGCGCTTCAGATTCCGTACGCCTCGTCTCCTCCGCGGACAAGCTGCACAACGCCCGCACCGTCCTCTCCGACTACAGGCTCCTCGGCGAAGACCTCTGGACGCGGTTCAACGGCAAAAAAGAAGGCACGCTCTGGTACTACCGCGCCATCGTAGACACCCTGCCGGGCAAGGGCCCCATCGTTGAAGAACTCGACAGGGTCGTCGCCGAACTGGAAGCCCTGTCCGATAGACCCAATCCCCTGTAGGGCGGTTCGCGAACGTCCTGACACCGAGTCCGGGTGAACGGCGACGGCACGCCTTAGCCTACGACTGCGCACGGCCTATGCCTATGTCTTCTGCTACCCGTGGATTCCCGCTCCCCCGCTTTCGCGAGGATAACGGCGAGGGGGTGTCCGTGTGCATGCAGGGCACGAACGCGGTCCTCTTCAAAAGGACCCAGCATAACTACCTGACGAGCCTGAGAAGCAGGCGTGGTGACAGACCAAGGCGTCAGCCTGAGCGTGCTGATAAGCGACCAAAGGGAGCGTGCTGACAAGCGTAGGCCGAAAGGACGAATCGTGCTAAAATACCGCGCTCTGAATGTCCTCGGCGAGCGTCGGGTGGATGTGCACGGCGTTACGGAGCATATCGAGCGGGGCACCAGCGTTCATCAGGTCGACGTAGACGTGCACGAGCTCGGCTCCTTCGGCGGTGAGGACGGCGGCGCCAAGGATGCGCCCATCTGAGGCGTCGGCGACGACCTTTATGAGCCCTTTGTTCTCACCGATCTCGCGGGCCTTACCCTTCTCCCGCTGCATGTCGAAGCTCATGACCTCGACCTCGTACCCGGCCTCCCTGGCCCCCCGCTCGGTCATCCCGACGCGACCAAGCTCGGGGTCGGTGAAGATAGCGTAAGGCACGATCCTCTCCGTCGTGTGCGACCCGTCGCCGGCCATCTGCGAGAGGAGAATTCTGTGATCGTCCCACGAGGTGTGCGTGAACATCGGGCCGCCCTTGATGTCCCCCGCAGCCCAGATCCCTTCGGTGGAGGTCGCCAGACGTTCGTCCACCTGGATTATTCCTTTCGAGGTCTCTAACCCGATGTTCTCGAGCCCCAGGTCGTCGGTGTTCGGCAGCCGGCCCGTCGCCACGAAAAGCTGCGAGACGTTCAACTCGGCGGGGTCACCGCTGTCGAGCGTGAGGGCGAGGTCGCCGTCGTTGGAATCGACGCTATCGGCTCGCTCGCAGAACACGAACTCCACACCTTCCTCTTGCAGGATGGCGTGCAGGGCTTCGGTCACGTCGTCGTCCTCGCGGGGAGCCACGTGGTCGGAACGACCTACGACGACCGTGACCCTGCTACCCATCCGGTTGTAGAACTGGGCCATCTCGAGCCCTATGTAACTGCCCCCTATTACCGCCAGGCTCTCGGGGAGCTCTGTTTTTTCCAGCCAGTTCCCTGACTCGACGTAATCGACCTTGTCCAGACCTTCTATGGGAGGAAGAAGCGTGCGCGTGCCGGTGTTCAGCACGACCTGGCGGGCGAGCACGGGCTTCTCGCCGACGCGGAGCCTGTAGCCCCCGTCCTCGCGGCCCTCGAAGCGGGCGTGGCCGCGGATCAGAGTAGGGTTGTCGGCGTTTTCGAGGCCCTTGTCGAGACCGCCGCGTTTGAGATCAACGATCTCCTTCGCCCGTTGTAAAACGGCGGGGAAATCGACGCGGACCTCGGGTATCTCCAGGCCGAACTCGGAGGCGCGGCGGGCCTGATGGGCGATCCTGGCCGAGGCGATGACGGCCTTGGTTGGCGTACACCCGAAGTTCACGCACGAGCCGCCAAGGTCCTTGCGTTCGGCCAGCGCGACGGACATCCCCTCCGCCGCCAGCTTGTAGGCGAGCGGGATGCCGGCCTGTCCGCCGCCCACGATCAGGACGTCATAAGCACGGGGGTTATCCATGGTCCCCTTTCCAGAAGTTATTGGGAACGATTCGGAACTTCTAGCGGACTATGGCGCCGTCGTCGCGGATGATCTCGACCGCGTCCGGGTCGGTGTGGAAGACGCGCACCTGCACGGTAGAGGCGGCGAGCAAAAGCCCGAAGATGCCGTTCTTGAGGTCTCCGGGGTTCGCCGGCTCGACCCATCCGACCTCGGCGTTCGACAGGTCCGCGTCGGTTGTGACGATCCTCTGCAGCAGAAGGCTCAGGGGGACGCGCAGGGCGAAAGCGAGGACGACGCTGCCGAGGATCAGGAGGTACAGATGCCAACCCAGATACACCCCGATCCCGAGCGCTGCCAGGAAGAAGACCGCGGCGAGCAGGTTGGCGGCCACGATTGTGGTGCCGCAGTTGCGGTGGATGGCGAGCCCTTTCTCCCCGTTATGCAGCCTCCTTATTGCCTCCCTCGCGGCGCTCTCGACCTCGGTCAGGGAGCGCACGCCCTGCACGAAGAACCCGTCGTCGGTCGAGAACCCATTAAGTCGGCGGCCCGGCTCCCTCTCCATCATCATCACGATGGTCGCGTGCTCGAGGGCGTGGTTCCGCCGCAAGATCTTGTTCCCGAAGATGGCCCGCAGCTGCCTCGGATAGACGAACAGGCTCCCCACCGCCTGCAGCGAGAACAGTATCGGCAGCAGGAAGAGGAAAACGACCACGAAGAACGCTATGAACAATACCAGCAATAGGGCCACGGTCTCACCTTTGTAAAGGGTCTTTGCCCCATGAGTATACTCCAGCGACCGCCCGCTGGCGTCAAAATATACACAATAGCCCGTTGAAAAAGCGGCCTCCTTTGCGGTTAATTCGCACGACGAGGACCGAGGATACCGAAGCACTAGCCAGAGGGAGGAACCGCCGTGGCAAAGGAGCTGCTCAGGGACGGAGAAGGACGCTTCTTCCGGGGCAGCCTCCATTGCCACTCGAACCTTTCTGATGGTCAGTGGAGCCCCGAAGACGTCGTCCGTGCCTACCGCGACGCCGGCTATGACTTCCTCTGCCTCTCCGACCACTTCGAGGCCGAGTACGGCTGGCGAATTACCGACACGCGCCCCCTGCGCGACGAGGGCTTCACCACGATCGTCGGGGCGGAGCTTAGCTCCGCCCCGTGGGGTGACCGCGACTGCTACTGGGTCACGGCCGCCGGGCTGCCCGTAGACTTCGAAGCTCCGCCGGCCGACGACCACGCCGGGGCCATCACGAGGGCTAGGGACGCCGGAGCATTTGTGGTCATGCTGCATCCAGGTCTTAACAACCTCCCGCTCGCGGCGGCCGAAAGGTTGCCGAGCTTGGACGCCATCTATGCGGTCGAGATCTACAACCATAACGGGGCGATGGCCGCCATCCCCGACAGGGCGGACGGCGCCTACATGCTGGACGATCTCCTGGAAAGCGGTCGCAGGCTGCTGGTGAACGCCGGCGACGACGCGCACTTCGGCCACCCCTCGGACCGTTTCGGAGGCTGGATCGAGGTCCACTCCGAACGCCCCGGTCCCGACCTCCTGCTCGCATCCATGAAAGCCGGACGCTACTACTCGACGCAGGGACCCGCCTTTCACCAACTGCTCATGGACGGCGACAGATTACTGGTAAAGACAAGCGAAGCGTACGCCATCTCGCTAACCACGGGCGGCGACCGTTGGCAAAGCGGCGAAGAGCGCCACAACCTGGATGGTTCGATCTCCGAAGCAGGGTTCGATCTCGCCCCGTTCCGCGGCTCCTACTGCCGCGTCACCGTCGTCGATGCCGCGGGAAAGCGCGCTTGGAGCAACCTGATCTGGCCGTGACGGCCCCGAACCACAGCCACAACCCCTGTAAGATCTGAAACCTGATGATTGATGCCTACAGTGCCACCTCGCCAGGCTCCTCCAAATCGTGGAGCAACGCGAGCGCAGCAAGCGCCACCCGCCTGTGTCCCTCCAGGTTCCCCGGCTCGCCCATCGGCAGGTTGTAGGGGAAGGGCACGAACCCGACCCGCGGCGCCTCAACGCCGTGCTCCATGGCCAGCGTGACGGTGGGGATGCCGTGCTCTTCGATGGCGTTGCAGACCAGCCCGACGGACCGGTGGCATAAGGGTCACGAGGGCGTCAGCAGCACCGCATCGGCGCCGTCTTCGACCAGTTTTCCGGCTACCTCGGGGGCCGTCACTTCGATGAGGGGGGTCGGGTCGTGGATGGCGCCCATAAAGGAGAAGTGGCGCGGTCCTAACTCGCCCACCAGGCTGTCTTCGACGAGCCCGCGGAGGGTCTGGAGGGGGAAGACGGCGTCGAGGTCGGAACCTTCGTCGGGGCGGTAGTAGGCGTGGGTCCAGGTGAGATCTTCGGCATCGGTCAGGATCTCACGGTACGAGCAATCACCTTCGAAGTCGTTTATGTCGAAACGCGGCTGACCCGGCAGATGAACGCCCCCGGTCGTGACGAGCGCGAGACGGGACTTGTCGAGGGGTTTCTGCGGCCTGGTGAAAGGCGGCATGAGATCTACACGTTAAATCGGACGAGCACGGTATCGCCGTCCTCTACGACGTAGTCGCGGCCTTCGAGGCGGACCTTGGCTTCCTCTTTGGCCCTGGCCCAGGAGCCGGCGCTCACTATATCCTCCCAGTCCCCGACCTCGGCGGCGATAAAGCCGCGTTCCATGTCGGTGTGGATGCGCCCTGCGGCCTGTCGCACCGTCGAGCCTTTGCGGATGGTCCAGGCTCGGCTCTCTTTTTCTGCTGCGGTGAAGAAGGTGACGAGCCCGAGCAGGCGGTACGCGGACCGCACGAACTCCTCGAAGCCCGTTGTCTCTACCCCGAGCATCGCCAGGTACTCGGCGGCCTCGTCGTCCGGGAGCTCGACGACCTCGGCTTCGAGCTTCGCGGAGATGAGGACCGCCTCGGCGCCCTCCCGCGCCGCCAGCTTCTCGACACGCGAGCTGTAAAAATTTCCCTCCGCCACAGACTCCTCGTCCACGTTCGCCACGTACAGCGTGGGCTTTGCGGTGATCAGGGTGCTCATCGCCTCCGCGAGCGTCTCTGAGTGCGGATAAGCCCGCGCCGGACTGCCGTCGGAGAGATGATCCCTGAGCCTCTCGAGTTCGGCCGCCTCTGCTTTGAGTTTGGCGTCGCCGCTCTTTGCCGCCCGCCCGACCCGCTCCAGTCGCCGCTCGACGGTGGCGAGGTCGGCGAGCAGCAGCTCGGTGTCGATGGTCTCGATGTCGCCCTCGGGATCTACGCCGCCGTGGACGTGCACCACGTTCTCCTCCT
Organism: Actinomycetota bacterium; assembly: GCA_046733115.1. Lineage (GTDB taxonomy): Bacteria > Actinomycetota > Rubrobacteria > Rubrobacterales > Rubrobacteraceae > Rubrobacter_D. The sequence goes on from JBKPOM010000063.1 coordinate 18,193, forward strand.
CGAAGCAGCGCACGACGTGCGCTATCGCGTCGCACTCCCTTATGTGCCCCAGGAACTGGTTGCCGAGCCCCTCCCCGGCACTCGCGCCACGCACCAGCCCGGCGATGTCCACGAAGTCCACCGTCGCCGGGACGACGCGCTCACTCCGCATAGCTTCGGCTAGAGCGCCCAGGCGCCCGTCGAGCACCGCGGCGACACCCAGGTTAGGGTCGATGGTCGTAAAGGGGTAATTTTGTGCTTCGGCCCCGGCCCGCGTGAGGCTGTTGAATACCGTTGACTTGCCGACGTTCGGCAGTCCGACTATACCGACTCTCATGGGGCGAGTGTATCAAACTGTAGCAAGTTTACGTAGGCGCGGGTGAGCTTGCGATAGAATCACCGCCGGAAGATCCATCGACTTACAGAGTGGAAGGTTGATTGTTGGACAGGCAGTTACAGATACAGATACTGCTGGATCACTACGAGAAACCGCGGCATCGGGGTTCGCTGGAGGACGCCGACGTGACGATGCCGGGGGGTAATCCCGGATGTGGTGACGTGGTCACGGTGTATCTCAAGGGCGCCGACGACCAGGAGCACATACAGGACGCCACCTACGAGGGCGAGGGCTGCAC
>JBKPOM010000064.1:0-19813 GCA_046733115.1 Actinomycetota bacterium
GGCTTCGGCATCAAGGTCTCCGTGATCGAACCCGGGCTGATCCGAACCGGCTTCGCAAACGCCGCCGTCGGCTCGATGGACGGCCCGGAAAGTGGCCCCTACGCGGGCTTCGACGAGGCCGTCGCAAAGGCGACGACGGCGAACTACGAGCAGGGTCCCTTCTCCAGGCTGGCCGGCGAACCAGAAGCGGTCGCCGAAGCCATAGAGCACGCTCTATCCGCCCGAAATCCCAGGAGCCGCTACGCCGTAACTCCGTCCGCACACCTGTTTCTTGGGCTCAGGCGCCTGCTGCCCGACGGCGCGTGGGACGCCGTCTTGAAGTCGAGCTATCCGCAACCAAGGAGGTAGAGGGTGCGCATTCAAGGAAACACGTTCCTCGTCGCCGGCGGCGGCTCGGGCCTCGGCGCCGCGACGACAAGCATGCTCGCCGCCTCGGGCGCCCGCGTCGTCGTCGCCGACTTGAAGGGCGAAGCCCTCGAAGACGGCCGCTTCGTCGAGACCGACGTCACCGATGAGGACAGCGTCCGGGCGGCCGTCGAGGCTGCGCTGGAGCTGGGAGAATTTCGCGCCGCCGTGAACTGCGCCGGCGTCGCAAGCGCCGAGAAGGTCCTCGGAAGGGAAGGACCGCATCCGCTCGAGTCTTTCGCCAAGGTCGTGCAGGTCAACCTGGTGGGCACCTTCAACGTCATCAGGCTCGCGGCAGAGGCGATGTCGCAGAACGAGCCTTTGGAGAGTGGAGAGCGGGGCGTCATCGTCAACACGGCCAGCGTGGCGGCGTTCGACGGCCAGATCGGGCAGGTGGCCTACGCCGCGTCCAAGGGCGGCGTCGTCTCCCTGACCCTCCCCGTCGCCCGCGAGCTCGCCAAAAGCGGCATCCGCGTCATGACCATAGCCCCTGGCATCTTCGACACCCCGATGATGGCCGGCCTCCCCAAAGACGCCAGGGTCTCCTTGGGCAAACAGGTCCCCTTCCCGTCCCGTCTGGGGAAGCCCGAGGAGTACGCGGATCTCGTAAAACACATCATCGAGAACGAGATGCTCAACGGCGAGGTCATAAGGCTCGACGGCTCGATCCGAATGGCCCCGAAGTAGTCGCTTCGCTCCTAGAATTTGGAATTGTTCGTTATGGAGCCCATTCCAATTTCCTAATTCATACCGAGTCCGTTTGAACGGGACCGCATTGGGGCCGCGGACACGCACTCGGCCCCGCGAGCGTTATTCCCGCGAACGCGGGGATCCACGAGTAGTAGAAGACGTGGGCCCGTGCGCGTGGCAGACGCCGCTTCTTCGTCAGTCAGGAACACGCCACGAAACCTGATGCCTGTTTCTTGACAAACCGGTCCGTCAGGCGCGGTCCCGAGGCACATCTTCCACGGGGCGCAGCTCGATGTGAATCGTCGTATTTCCGCGCAGGCGGTGGATCAGCGGTACTATGATGCCGTGCATGATCGGGTACTTACGGGCGAGCAACCGTCCGGCGCTGGCCGACTCTTCGCCTTCCAGCACCTTGGCGCGGGCGCTTACCGTCGGTCCTTTCGGCCTGCCGAGGGGTGTACATGGGGCGAACTCGACCTCGGGGTTGTTGCGGATGCGTTTCAGCTTCCACGCGGTGTCCCAGGTACGGAAGTATGCGTGATCCCCCTCCACCACAATGTTGACGGCGGTGCCGACAGGGGTGCCATCACGCTTGTACGTGGTCAGCAAAACGGCCCACTGCTCGACGAAGGGTTCGAGTGCTTGGATCGCTGCATCCAATGTCAGATCTCCTTCCTGCCGCTACTGCCCCTCAGAACTATCCCAAACAGAATGGTCGCGGGGAGGACGACCTGGAGGCCCAGGCTGACGAGTTGCGCGAGGTTGTCACCCGCGGAGAAGGCGTGGGTCTGCATCGTGTGGAACACGAAGTGCGGCACGGTGTAGACGAGATAGGCGACGAGCGAGACCTGCAAGAGGCGCCGGTCGAGCAGGATCGCGGCGAAAGCCAGGAGCACGCCAAAGGCGAGGTTCAGCTCACCCACGTCCCGTACCAGGTGCTCGTCGTAAGGGCCCAGGGCTGAGACCCAGTCGCGCCCCGAGAACGGGAAGTCCGCGTAGAAGGACTCTGGCAAGAACAACGCCCAGACCCCGATCAGCAACTCGCCGAGGGCGACGAACGCGAGGCCGGCCCTGATCCAAAGTGCCGGAGAGGGGCGTCCCTCGCTCATCGCGCCGCCCCTTGCGCTGCATGCCTCGGTGCCTCCAACCGGGACCGCAAAAAGTCTTCCCATCGGATCTCCCCGTAGGCGTTCCCCGGGCATAAAAGAGCGCCGTCGCGGAATGCGCGGGCCGTCTTTCCTGGCACGGGAACCTGGAAGATCGTGCGCCGCCGGCCCGTGGTCTCCAGGTAGGTGCGCGCGGCGCCGGCCAGCGTGGTGACCTCGGGCCCGCCGGCATCCGGGATCCGCCCCGCAAGCCCAGAGAGGGCGAGCTCCACCAGGCGGTTCGCGACTTCCCCGGCATCTATGGGCTGGCCGAGGAATCCTTTTGGAATAGGCATCACGGGCAAACGCTCAAGGAACCGCAAGGCCATCAGGACGAGGTCGTAGAACTGCGTCGTCCTCAGGATGGTGTAGGAGACCGAAGAACCCGCGACCACCCGCTCGGCGTCGAGCTTTACCCTGTAGTAAGGGTACGAGGCGGCCCGATCTATACCAACGATGGAGATGTAGACTATGTGGCCGACACCGGCCCGGGTTGCCGCCTCGAGTAGGCGTCCCGTACCCGCTACGTCTACGCCGCGAGCTTTGCGGAAGGAGCTCGAAGCGCAGTGGATTATGGTGTCGATGCCCCTTACGGTCGGTTCCAGTCCCTCCCCCGTCAGGAGATCGCCCCTCACCGTTCCCGGCTTTCCGGTGTGGCTGAGGACCCGCGTCCCGCGGTTCGCGGAGTGGAGGCGGTTCACCACGCGCTGGCCGAGCACGCCCGTTCCTCCCGTGACGAGGATCCGTGGTGTGTTCATCCCGCATCCTCCTCTCCCCGCTCCAGCGACGGCACGTTATCCAGTTTCTCGGGGTTGACGACGAGACGGATGGTCTTGACCCTTCCTTCCAGGACGTCGAAGGTGACGACACTCTGCGGGCTGCCGTCCCCGAGGTAGCTGACGAAGCCCGGCCTTCCGTTGACGCGTGCTTTCCTGACGGCGAAGTCGGGTGGGATCTTGCCCCGTATCCCCGCGAGGAAACGGGCAACTTTGTTCGCTCCGTAGATGGGGTTCAGGGCGGCTCGCGTCTTGCCCCCGCCGTCGGAGTAGAGGGTCACGTCCTCCGAGAGGAGCTCGAGCAGGGCTTTCATGTCGCCTTCGAGGCTGGCGTGCAGGAAGCCCTCCGTGAGGCGTTCCTCCTGCTCTGGGGAGCTCTCGAAGCGGGGCCGGCGGGCCGCCACCGACTGGCGGGCACGGCGTGAGATCTGGCGGCAGTTAGCCTCACTCTTCCCGACAAGAGAGGCTACCTCCGCATACTCGTAGCCGAAGACCTCCCTGAGCAAGAACACCGCCCGCTCGACCGGGGTGAGACTCTCTAGCAGCACCAGGAAGGCCATCGAGAGCGAGTCGTCGAGGTCAGCGTCGAGATCAGCGGTTCCGAGAGACTGTTCTTCTAGCAGCGGCTCGGGGAGCCAGGGGCCGACGTACTGCTCACGGCGGGCTTGCGCGGAGCGCAGCCTGTCGATGCAAAGGCGAGTGACCACCGTCGAGAGGTAAGCTGAGGGAGAGCGCACCTCTTCATCCTCGGTTCCCTGCCAGCGCACGTACGCCTCCTGCACGACATCCTCGGCCTCCATGACGCTGCCGAGCATCCTGTAGGAGATGGAGAACAACAGCGGCCTGTTCCTGTCGAAGACCTCGGTACTATTCATAGCCCCGACCCCTTGGTGTCATGCTCGTCATCTCTACTCGTCATCTCTACAAATAGGACGAGACAGCCCCCTCTGGCGTGACAAAACAGGCCTTGCGGGCTCTGGGGTCAGGTACCTGCCTTGAGCACGTTGAGGGCGGCGACGTAAGAGTTTAGCGGCCTGTTATCGTCCATGGGCACGACCGTCACGTCGGCGCCGCGCCCGGCGACCACGGCGAAGGCTGGATCGTTGGTGTCCATAACCGCGACTGCGGGAATGCCAGCGGTGATCGCCGCCCCCGCGAAACCGTGATCCGCGACCACAAGGTCGACCGAGTCGATCTGCCGCAAGACATCACGCACGGGTTCGGGATCGTGGGTGTGGAACAGGCTGGCCCCGTCTCCGAGAGTACCAACCGGGCCGGCCCAGTCCAGCGACACCCCCTTCTGATAGCGCCCGCGCGACTCGGCGGTTACCACTCGGCCGCCGAGCTCTTCAGCCCAACGGGCGAGCTCTAAGTAGTAGAGGATCATGGCCCCTGGATGCCCCGTGGCGAACACGAGACGCCCGCCCGCGCCTGCCACCTCCCTGATACGCGCGCCGGCCTCGGCTAGACCAGCGGCCGTGCGCGCCGGGTTGATGCAACCGCGTCCGGGGTTCTCTTCCCTGTCTGGCGGGTTGCCGATCCGAAAGGTAACGGCGTCGTAGGCCTCATCGAAGCCAACGTCCCGCAGGAGGTCCTGCATTCCGAAGGTGTTAGCTTCGTCGTGCTCCAGGAGCAGCCCTATTTTATAGAGGTTGTTCTCGGCTCCGTGGGAGGTACAGCTACCGGCTACTCCGGCTTCGTCGAGCCGGTCCGCATGCTGTTCTAGCAGAGGGTTCACGGATCCTGAGTTTAGCAGAGCCCACCGCGATAGAGGGCCGGCTACGGTGCCGTAACCTCTCGCTTGGCGCAACCTCCGCCCCGCGTTTATCAGACAGTTTCGAGAATCCCTCTTCTCCGAGTTTCGCCACTTACGAGCGACGCCCAAGCTGCACCAAGAATAGTCCATTTGGGCGATACGCTCGTTCCGACAGTGGAGTACGGTGCTAATGTTACCGGCAAAGGGGCACTGTGAGGCCGACCTGGCCACACACCTCACCCTGCCCCATTACCAAGGAAGGCGGTTTTCTTTTGAGACGCACCATCTTGCTAGTGGCCTCCATTACCCTAACCCTGGTGCTGGCCGGGGGGGTAGCCCTGGCTGCCACCGTAAACTGCATGGCCGGCGCCGACTGCGCCGGGACGCCAAACCCCGACACCATCAACGGCTCGGCAGAGGCGGACAACATGTTCGGTCGTGCGGGAGCGGACACCGTGAAGAGCAACGAGGGTGGCGACTACCTCCAGGGCGACCGGGGAGCCGACGATCTCGGCGACGGCGACGGTCGAGATAGTCTGTGGGGCGGCTCCTTGCTGGAAATGGGTCCCCTCGACGGGAGCTCCGACGTGGTCCACGGCGGGTTGGAGCGGGACTACATCTACTCAGGTTTTGCCCAGGGTGGCGTCGACCACGTCTTCGGCGACAGGGGCAACGACACCGTAGAGGCCGAGAAAGCCTACGGCTAACCTAAGACGAAGGATGTCGTGGACTGCGGTAAGGGCAAGAACGACACCGTCTACTTCGACAAGGGCTTGGATGAGGTCAAGAACTGCGAGCACAGGCACCCCGACCAAAAGCCTCCACCAATGATGTAGCCAGAAGCCACAGCGAGGGTCGGGAGGTAGCGCTCCCGACCGTTCTTCCTGGCCCCATTCACCCAACCTCGCAGAAGATCGAACTCACGCCGTTCCGAGAACAGGCAACAGGCGAAGTTCAGTCTGGTGCGAGCTCGAGCAACTCTATGGGCATCCTGACGGGCTTGCCAGTCGCAAGGTCGACGCAGGCATGGCGCGTGTGGCCCGTGGCGAGCAACTCGTCGTCGCGCAGCACCTCGTATTCGAATCGGAGCGAGACCTTGCCGATCTCGGCAAGCGTGGTGCGGAGCGTCAACTCATCGTCGAAGTAGGCGGGAAGGCGGTAGTTGAGGAACGCCTCGGCGACGACGAGGCCGCGGCCCCGCCTCTCCATCTCCCTGTAGGATTGGCCCGTGGAGCGCAGCCACTCGACGCGCCCGACCTCGAAGTAGGAGAGGTAGGTCGCGTTGTTGACGTGGCCCTGGGCGTCGATCTCGGCGTAGCGGACCCGTATTTTGGTCTCGTGGGCTATCTTCCCTCGAACTTCGGCTTACGCTTCTCGCCGAAGGCGTTCATGCCCTCCAGGGCGTCCTCGGTGGAGAAGAGCAAGGCGAACTGGTCGGTCTCGTACTCCAGGCCGCTCACGAGGTCGACGTCGAGCGCTCGGTTCGCGGCGGCCTTGGCGTGCCTGACGGCAAGGGGGCCGTTTTCGGAGATCTCCGCCGCCAGCTCCTTCGCAGCGCCAAGTGCCTCGCCACGACCGACGACGCGGTTTGCGAGCCCGACCTCACGCGCCTCCTCGGCTCCTATACGGCGGCCGGTAAAGATGAGCTCTTTAGCCAGAGCCGGCCCGATCAGACGCGGCAGCCGCTGCGTGCCGCCCAGGCCTGGCAGGATGCCGAGCCCGACCTCGGGAAAGCCGAACGTCGCGTTCTCCGAGGCGATGCGGATGTCGCAGGCGAGCGCCACCTCGCAACCTCCGCCCAGGGCGTATCCATTCACGGCGGCGATCGTCGGGATGGGACTCCTGTCCAGGAGGGCCATCGCGGCGTGCCCGATCTCCGAGAAGCGCTTCGCCTCGATCGGGTCCATCACGCTCATCGCCCGAATATCCGCCCCCGCGATAAAAGCCCGCTCGCCCGCCCCCGTCACGATGATCGCCCGCGGCGCCTCCACCTCGAGCTCCAAAAGCGCTTGCCCGATCTCCTCGACAACCTGCCCATCAAGAGCATTCAACTTTTCCTGACGGTCGACGGTCAAAACCGCGACTCCACCCTCACGATCTACCTTAACGTAATCCACTAGTCCCCCTTGTACAGCATTTCAGCTAGTCAGCACTTCAGCTTGGTCGAAGTGCGAAGCTCTTGGGACGACTGACAACCTATCACATTACGAAGCCCGGTTGCGCGGCCCTACCTGACAAGCCGACCAGCTGAAATGCTGACTAGCTGGTAGGTACTGCCTGCTCGACGTACTGTACAGCTTTCTTGGTTGGTGTTCCCGGGGTGAAGACTTCGCCAACACCGAGTTCTTTAAGTTGCGTGATGTCTTCTTTGGGGATGGTGCCGCCTACGAAGACCAGGATGTCTTCGGCTTCGTTCTCTTCCAGGAGCTCTATTATGCGGGGTACGAGCGTCATGTGGGCACCGGAGAGAATGGAGATGCCGATGGCGTCGGCGTCCTCCTGGATGGCCGCCTCGACTACCTGCTCAGGGGTCTGGTGGAGGCCGGTGTAGATAACCTCCATCCCGGCGTCGCGCAGGGCGCGGGCGATGATCTTGGCTCCCCTGTCGTGGCCGTCGAGGCCCACCTTCGCGACAACCACCCTTATCATGCGTGCCATAACGTCTCCCATTCTAATCGGAGCCGGAGTCTCGCGCCTTTATCTACTTCTGAGCTCGCGCAGGTTATCCCAGAGGACGTAGAAGCCGACGATGAGCACGGTCGCGATGACGAGCTGCCAGAAGAACTCGTAGACGAGGACGAGCGTGGCGACCACGGCGAGTCCGACGTTGGCGCTGCTCACCAGGTTCACGAGGCGGCCTCTGAAGCCGGCCTCCACGAAAGCGAAAAAGGCGATGCTGAAGACGAGCATGGAGATCAGGTGTTCCCGCGCGAGAAGCGCTATCCCGACGAAGCTTATGATCATCAAACTTACGCTTATGGCAGCCCAGGCCTCGGCCACGCGGCTCACCCTGAGCTCGTCTTCCGAGGCGGGCCTGTGGACGCGCAAGATGTGGGCGCGGGTGGGCTCGCGTTCTCCGGACGTCAAACGCTCGGCGTACTCCCCGAGTGATTCGGAGACGGCCTCGTCCATGGCGAGTTCGGCGCGGAGACGGTCGATCTCCCCGGAGAGCTCGGCGGCGCGCCTGGCGCCCACCCCGCGGGGCGCGTCGAGGTGGGACCTGCCACGCATCGCGGCGAGCCCGGCGCCGAGCTTCTTTAGCTCCTGGCTCTTCTCCCAGATCTCGCCCCGCAGGACGCCGCACCTCGTAACGATGTCCTCTTGCTCTTCGAGAATGGCTTCTATCGCCTCGGTCGGGGGAGGCACCTTGTCTAGCCCCGCCCATCCCACGGGATCGTACCAGGCGCGGGCTACGCTCTTGTCGCGGTTGTACATCGGCCCCGCTGGGGCGTCCTCGCCCTCGAATGGGTCCCTGGCGTAGAGGCCCCACAGCCCGCGGTAGCCGGAGACCCAGTCGGGGATCGGGTGGTCGAGAAGCCTGGGCTCATCCCACGCTTTGTCCCCCCCCTCCCCGACGCTCAGGCCGTCCCCGCGCGCGTAGTCCACGAAGGGGATACTGAGGTAGGGGGACCCGTCGTTTCCCCCTTGGTCACCCACGTACTGTCCGAGCCTCGTCTTCCAGAAGGACCGAACCCAGTTCGTCATCCTCGCAAGAGGTCCGGGCAGGGGCACGGTCAGTTCCGTCAGGTACTCGCCCTGGGCGAAGTAGCTGGCGTGGGAGCCTGCGCCGACGAAGATCACGGGATGTTCTCCCACCTTCTCGACCTCGGGGTCGTCCCAGCGGCGACGCAGGTCGTCCCCCGTGTAGTTGTGGGCCGCGTATGCCACCCACTCGGGCCAGACCTCCCCACCATCCGACTTGGAGAGGTAGATGAAAATCTTCTCCCAGTCGGCCTCGTGGTCGTTGGCGCCGAAGAACCCGCTCCTCCAGTTGTTGAAGGGGTAGAAGAGCCAGTATTGCAGGACGATCCAACCGTCTTGGCGGAGCACGCGTCCGTGGTAGCGGTAGTGTTCGTGCTCGGCCATTATGCGTTCGTAGGCTTCCAGGGCCGCCGCGGCGGATTCTCCTGGCACCCTGCCGCGGGCGAGGAGCGCGATCGAGTACAGGGCGTCGACGAAGCGAGAAAAGTACCCGACGCGCGCCAGACGTCCCCGCCCGGCCCGGAACGCCTCCCTCGACTCCTTGCGGTCCTTCGCGTGCCTGCGGAACATCTTCAGGCGTCCTTTTGGCTGGCCGGTCTCCATCTCCTCAGCGTCGCTCAGCTTCAGGAAGTGCACGGCCCTGGCTTCGTCGAGGGGTTGTTGCGGGAGCCGGTCCAAGCTCAACTTGCCGTCGGGCACCACGCGCACGGCCTCCCTGCCGGGCCTCTGCACCCACAGGCTGCAGTTTCGCACGTAGGGTTCCACGTCCATCGGGTAGAAGCCGTCGCCTTTGGTGGACCGGATCACCGGCTCGAAGCGCTGGAGCAGGGTCGTGGCGGCTTGCGCGTCGCCCAGATCAGCCTTCAACCGACGCCCCCGAACGCTGCCTGGAAAGGAACATCACCCTCACGTCGTGGGAGTTGAGGTAGAGGATCATCAGTATGCAGTAGGCCATAATGGGGTAGACGTAGCCGGGCTGGTACCAGGAATAGAGCCAGAGGGACACCGCCAGGCTCAAGCCCTGCGCGATGGCGGCCAGGAGCCATCCCCTGCGGCGCATGACCAGAAAGCTCAACCCCGACATCAGCGTCAGGATACCGGAAGGGACGAAGAGGGCATATACCCCAACCTCAGCAGCCTCGTGCTGCTGGCTCTCCAGTTCGAGTCCCCTCCAGTGGACCTGCGAAAACTCGAAGATCCCGATCACGATGAGCCCGATCACCTCAAGGATCAAGAGCACCCCTATAACCTTTACCGTCCGGTACGCCGCGTTGTTCGGTTCCATCGGTTCTTCAGCACCTCCTCTCGATAATGCACAATTCTACAGCCAGCCTGGCTCCGAAGCTCCCACCGGCGCGCTCTAGAATTAGACGGCGTAAGTGCTCTGCTTTGCACTCATCGGCGCTCCTCGGCCATCATCCCCACGATGGTGGGGAGCTCCTCGTTGATCCTGTGCTCGGCAGGACTATACAGTCGCCGTAGAGCATCCGTCGCTCCTCCCCCCTTTCGGGGTCGTGTCCTCTGGTGCAACAATCGGCATGGCGAAAGTCCAGGCGCATCACCCACGTTGCGTATTTCCAGAACGTCGGCAGCCAGCTGCGATGTGCTGTCGTTACTCGCCGCTGAAGATCTTGCCCGGGTTCATGATGCCGTTCGGGTCTGCGATCCTTTTTATCTCGCGCATGAGCGGCAAGGAGTTGCCGTGTTCTTTTTGCAGGTGTGCGGTCTTTCCAGCGCCGATACCATGCTCGCCGGTGCAGGTGCCGCCGCGCTGCAGCGCGTAGTCCACGATCTCGGCGTTAACCCCTTCGGCCCTCTCCTGGTCTGCCTCGTCGGCCATGTCTACGGGGAAGACGGCGTGGTAATTCCCGTCCCCGACGTGGCCCAAGATGGCCCCGTCCAGGCCGCGCGATTCGAAGGTGTCGCGGGCGTGCCGCAGAGCGCCTGGAAGGTCGAAAATCGGGACGCACACGTCCGTTGTCATCATTCCCATTCCGGGGTAGAGGTCGCGGATGGCGAGGGCCGCGTCGTGGCGGGCCTCCCAGAGCTTCTCGCGGGCCTCCTCATCGAACGACGTGCAACCTTGCGCCGCGGAGATATTACGTGCTGACTCTACGTCGTCCTCCACGCTCGTCTCCGAACCGCTGAACTCGTGGAAGAGGGTCGGGGCGACAGCGTAGTCTGTCTTCTTGTAGGCGTTTACGGCCTCGACCGTTCGAGCGTCGACCAGTTCGACGCGTCCGATCCTCATGCCTGTCCTGATCATCGCCACCGCGGCACGTCCCGCCGCCTCGACGTCGGGGAAGACCGCCCTGGCGGCCATGGTACGATCGGGGAGCGGGTAGAGGCGTAGGGTCGACTCCGTGAAAACACCAAGGGTTCCCTCCGACCCGACGAAGAGCCCGGTCAGGTTGTACCCCGCCGAGGACTTCATGGCCTCCTACCCGTCCGCATCATCCTCCCGTCTGCGAGCACGACTTCGAGGCCGAGGACCTGATCCCGCATAACCCCGTACTTGACCGCGTTCGTTCCGCTCGCGTTAGTGCCAGCCATCCTGCCCAGCGAAGCGTCCCAGCCCGGGTCTACCGTAAAGAGGAGTCCGTGCTTGGCCAACGCAGCGTTTAACGCCATGTGGGTGAGGCCCGGCTGGACCCGCGCGATAAAGTCGTCAGGCCTGACCTCCAGAATGCGGTCCATCCTTCCCAGGTCGTCGAGGCTGATGCCGCCGTTGACGGGTATGGTGTGCGCCTCCAGGCTGCTACCCTGCCCGAAAGGTACGATGGGTATCTGATGCTCGTTGGCAAAGCGCAGGATCTCTACCACCTCATCGCGGCTCTCCGGATAGACAACGGCGTCGGGCCGGATCGGGGCGTGGTAGGTAAAGACGCCGCCGTGGCGCTTCAGCTCCTCCTCACCTGAGACAACGCGGCCCCTGGCAGAACTGTGCCGAGCCCCGCGAGCAGATCCATCGCTTACTCTATTTCGACAGGATTGGTGAGGGTTCCGAGGCCTTCTATCTCGATCGTCACCTCATCGCCATCTTTGAGCCAGACCTGTGGGTCGCGGGCCGAGCCGACGCCGGGGGGCGTGCCCGTGACAATCACATCCCCTGGCACGAGCGTCATAGCCTGGGCGAGGAAGGAGACGAGCTCGGCGACGGAGAAGATCATCTTCGCCGTCGTCCCGTCCTGCATGACCTCGCTGTTCAGGACGCACCGAATGGAGAGATCCTGTGGGTCTTCTATCTCATCCCTGGTCGCGATAAATGGCCCTAGGGGACAAAACGTGTCTATGGACTTGCTCCTCGTCCACTGCCCGCCTTCCGAAAACTGCAGGTCGCGCGAGGAGACATCGTTGGCGTTCGCGTAGCCGAAGACGTAGTCGAGGGCCTCCGACTCGGCGACGTTGCGCGCGGCCCGGCCGATGATCACCGCGAGCTCGGCCTCGTAGTCGGCCTGCTCGGTTATGGGGGGTATTCTTATGGCCTCGCCGGGCCCGATCACCGTGTTCGGGTACTTGGCGAAGACGATGGGCTTCTCGGGGATGTCGGCTCCGGTCTCCGCCGCATGGTCCTCGTAATTCAGGCCTATCCCGATAACCTTCTGGGGCCTGGCTATGGGGGCGTGGATGCGTGCCTCCCTGAGCGCTACGGTGTCCTCGGCGGGCTCCGGGCTCCCGCCGTACTCGATGAACTCGATCATGTCCTCGTGCGCGAGCGGCCTTATCTCTTCGCCTTCTAAAGATCCGACACGCGGCCCATTACCATCGACCGAATACGTGACCAGCTTCAAGAGATCTCCTCTCCCACGTGTATAGGGGGTCAGCGAAACGCATCTTAGCAGCAAGGCGAGGCCTTCAGCGCTCCTACGGCTGCAGACGCTCCATCTTCCACCCTCCGCCGGTAGGCCGGTAGACAAGACGGTCGTGCAGCCGGTTTTCGCGTCCCTGCCAGAACTCGATAGAGTCGGGCTCGACCCTGTAACCGCCCCAGAAGGGTGGGCGTGGGATCTCACGCTCTTCGTACTCCACCTCCAAAGACCGAACCCGCTCTTCGAGAACACTCCTGCCCTCAACAGGCCGGCTCTGCTCGGAAGCCCACGCCCCGAGGCGGCTGCCGCGGGGACGGCTCGCGAAGTAGGCGTCTGACTTCTCGCTGGAGAGGCGGCTGGCGCAGCCTTCGATCCTGACCTGCCGCTCCAGCTCGCCCCAGTAGAACAGGAGGGCGCACGCAGGATTCGTCTCCAGCTCGCTGGCCTTGCGTCCCTCGTAGTTGGTGTAGAAGACGAAGCCGCGCTCGTCGTAACCTTTCAGGAGGACGGTGCGGGCGGAGGGACGGCCCTCGCTTGTGGCGGTGGCCAGGATCATGGCGTTCGGCTCGTGGAGGTCCGCGTCGATGACGTTCTCGAACCATCTGTGAAACTGGACTATGGGGTCGGGGTCCATGTCGGCTTCGTGCAGGCCGGCGAGGGTGTATTCCTTGCGAAGGATCGAAGCATCCACGCGGACCTACCAGCCCCAGGTTCCTGGGCCGCCTTTGAAGGGACCTACGATGTCGGGGGTGATCCAACCCCCGTAGAAGTCTCCCTCCTGCGCCTCGATCTTCTCCCCCCCAACCCAGCACCCGTCCATACTTGAAGGGTAGAAGGCGACGTAGTCTCTGAGGCCAGCGAAAGACGGTGTCGGGTCGGGGTAGAACCACGCGGCCCGCGATTCCTTCCGCTCCTCGGTCACTACATCGTAGTAGCTGGCACGTCCCTTCCACTCGCAGAACGAGCCCCCGGCGGACGGTTCCAGATGCTCCATCCTTATGTCGTCCGTGGGGATGTAGTACACGGGCGGGTGACTCGTCTCGAGGACGCGTTTCGCCCTCGTGGTGTAGGCGAGCGTCACGCCACCGAAGACGACCTTGACCTTCTTGTCCACGTCCTCGAGCCTCGGCGGACGCGGGTAGTCCCAGACGGACTCCTGCCCCGGGCCCGGCTCTACTCGCTGGCGACCCATAAGACCTCCTCGTCTCTTGTCGCCTGAGATTATACGGACGACGGGCGCGTCCCTGTATGCGCGGTTTCACGCTACCCCGGAGAAGGTAGATTGACGATAAATTCCGAGAGGCGCTTGACATAGTACGGGCCGGTGCCGGGGGCTGAGTAGATCAGCCTTCTGGCACGGAGACGAACAGGTCCAGGCCGAGCCGCCGGGACGGGAACGCGGCGACGAGCTGACCCTTGACGCTGTTTTCGGCTCTATCTAGCGGCGGGGCGAAGGTCCCAAGGCTGCCCTTGCCCGGCGAGACTGTGACGATCCCGCCGCCTATACCGCTCTTGCCGGGCTGCCCGATCTCGTAGAGCCACTCGCCTGAGGTCTCGTAGAGCCCGGCGGTCGCCATGACGACAAGCGCGTAGCGGCAGGCCTTTACGTCGACCACCCGCTCTTTGGTCACGGGGTTCACGCCTCCGTCGGCCAGGGTGGCGCCCATCACCGCGAGGTCCCTGACGCTCACGTTCAGGGAGCTTTGCCTGGTGTACAGGTCGAGCTCCTCGTCCGGGTCGCAGTAGACGCATTCGTAGCTCTTCAGCAGGCGGGCGATGCTCCCGTTCCTGTGGTTGGTCCCCGAGGTGGAGGTGTAGACCTCGTCGTTTAGCGAGAGAGTACGGCCCGCGAAGCGGGAGAGGCCGTCGTGGATCGAGTGCCATTTTCCCCCGGGCTGTCACTGGGGACGAGGCTCGTCGTCGCGATCGCCCCGGAGTTAACCATCGGGTTCGTACGCCCGTCCGTGCTACTCTCGATCGCCGTCAGCGAGTTGAACAGCAGCCCTGTTGCGTTGACCCCGAGCTTCTCACGGGCCCGCTTCCGCCAGAGCGCTTGGCACGCCAGGGCGAACACGAACGGCTTGGCTACGCTCATGACCGAAGACTCTACTTCAGCATCGCCGGCCGCAAACACGTTCCCGTTGGCCCCCGCCACGCAGACCCCGAAGAGGTCGCTCGGAACCCGGTCCAGCGCCGGATACACGCGCGAGTTCTCACCCTCGGCGTTCGAGGCGAAGCGCGCGTGCGCCTCGGCGACGAACGATCGCATCAGCCTGCGCAGTCATCGTCTCTGAGCCTGCACTGGCGTAGAATTCGAGAACCGACGAGCGCCAGGCGCAGATAGGGTGGCATCATATCGTGAACGAACCTCTGAACGACTCGCCGCACGGGTGCATCGCCGGGGCCGTAGAGCGCGCCGAGCCTCCTTCCTGCGGGTGCTGCGGGTCCTGGCCACGACGGTGGTCGTGCTCGTCGGGGTGCGCCTGGCCGCGCCGGTCCTCACCCCCGCCTTCGGCGCGGTAGTCCTGAGCCTCCTGTTCGGCCCGGTCTACGCCTGGCTGGGACGGCGTGGGATTCCCAGGCCCGTGACACTCGTGGTCATGCTGTTCGGGATGACGCTGCTGTTCGTGGCGATCTTCTACGTCCTTGGCGCCTCTATAGCCAGGTTCAGCGCGGGGACCGGCGCATACTAGTCCGAGTTGAACGAGAAGGTGGCGTCCATCCAGGTCCTCGTAAACCGTTTGGGGCTCGCAAAACGTGAACCTCCGCGACGTGGTGGAGCCGAGGGCGCTTACCGGGGCCGTCGGGGTAGTCCTGTACGGCATCGCCGGCTTCGTGAGCAGTCTGTTTTTGATCCTCATGATCGTGCTGTTCCTGCTCGCGGAAGGGCCTGACCTTATGGACCGGTTGCGGGCGAGCGCGGGCACCGACCACCCCCAGGTCAAGCGGCTGGCCTTCGTTGGCCAGGGCGTGGTTCGCCAGTTCGGGCTGCGCGCCATACTGGACCTCGTGACCGCCGTCGGCGTCACCGTTTTCTTGCTCGTGCTTGGTGTCGACTTCGCCCTGATGTGGGGCATACTTGCCTTCTTCTTGAGCTTCGTGCCCTACGTCGGGCTTGTGCTGGCGGCTGCACCCCCGGTGCTGCTCGCCCTGGCCGAGAACGTCCTCTTGCCGATGGTGAGCCGGGCCTCAGCATCTCCCCGACGCTCGTGTTTCTGTTGTTCGTGTTCTGGGCCTGGCTGCTCGATAGACCCGGCGCCTTTCTGGCCCTGCCCATGACCCTCTTCGTGGCCGTCATGCTCGACACCTTCCCCGAGACGCGCTGGTTGGCCAACGTCGTGGGCATAGGCTCTACCGAAGCGAAGGGCGGGCCTTCGCGGTGAGATCCAGATCCCCGCTCCCGGCGTCTTTTTCCTTTATATCCGGGGGCGTTGGCGGCGTCGTCGAGGTTGGCGGGCGTGTGATCGGCAACTACTTCGAACACCGTATGGGCACCTACGCGGCGGCGCTCGCCTACTGGGGCCTCTTCGCCCTGTTCCCCTTCATGCTGCTCCTGGTCGTGCTCGTGGGCGTTTTCGGTTCCCCTAACACGGTCGACCGGATCGTTGCGGAGGTCAAGGCGCAGTCACCCGAGCAGGTCCCGCAACAACTGGAGCCTGCGGACGAGCAAGGAAGGGAGCAGATCCAACCGCTCGAAGAAATGGCCAGGCGGGCCCAGAGGCGGGCCGAAGACGGCTTACTCCTCTTCGGCGTAGCCGTCGCGCTGTGGTCCGTCTCGGCCCTCTCGAGCACGCTCGCCGATGCCTTCAACAACGCCTACGGTCTGACCGAAAGGCGCCCCTGGTGGAAGGTGCAGACGCTCTCTTTAGCGTCCGGTCCCTTTCTCGCGCTCACGGTAATCGTCGCCGTGGTCCTTATGCTCACCGGATCCCGGGTGGTCGAAGGTGTGGCGCAGGCGTTCGGCTTACGGGCCCTGATCGTCCCGTTGTGGACCTGGCTGCGCTTTCCCGTGGCGCTCGTCTTACTGTGGGCGGCGCTGTTGGGGGTCTACCGTCACAGCCCGGCCGTTACGCTGCCCTGGAGGTCCGTGATGCTGGGTGCAGCGCTCGCCGTACTCGCCTGGAGCGTCACCTCGGTCGGTTTCTCCATATACCTGGCCAACTTCGCCGACTTCGGCGTTTCGTACGGGAGCCTTGGGGCGGCCGTCGGCCTACTCGTCTACCTAAACCTCTCAGCGTCCATCGTGCTGGCTGGCGCCGAACTCAACGCGGCGCTCCACCCTTCGGCCGCCGACCCGGAAAGATCGCGCGCCGGCGAACTTCGATCGAGGAATGAGGAGGAAAGATGAGCAAGCGAGGAGAGACCGGCGGGGCGGGGATCCTGGCAAGATGGGTGGCATGCGCGATCGGATTGTTCTGCACCCTCTGGAACGTGTTCCACATAAGCATCACGTACGAGGTCCTAAAGCGGTAGTCAATGAAGTTGGACCACCCCCGCGGTGTTTGCTTTCAAGCATAGCTCGGGAGGCTTCAGAATGCCCGACACGTCCACCCCAGACTTGGCAAGTAGCAGAGGTCCAATATCACTGCACACCGCTATAGGGACCCTGTTCGGGGCGGCGGGTTACGTCCTCGGGGTCCGCAGGTTCGGGGTCGTGACGGTCGTGATCTCCGTGGTCTCGCTCGAGTTCGTGCTCATGGCGGCCCAGGGGTACATACCAAGCATCGAGCCCACGGACCCAAGGGCCAGGAACCCGTAGTCGTCTGCCGCCAGAAAGCAGACGCCTGCTGTTGTCGGGGATAATAGTGGGCCGGTCCCAACGTTTGGAGGAACCTTTGGAAGAGACGAGCAACAGGAAGCGGGTGGCGATAGCGTGTCAGGGCGGCAGCCACAAGGCGTTTACGGCCGGGGTCCTCAAGGATCTGCTACTCTCCGGGCGGCTGCAAGAATACGAGGTGGTTGCTCTGAGCGGCACCTCAGGCGGGGCAGTGGGCGCGCTACTCGCGTGACACAACCTGCTGAAGGGCGACGCGGCGGGGGCAGCGGAGGCGCTCGACGCCTTCTGGCGCGACAACTCCGCCACGGCGCCGTACGAACAGGTCGTCAACAACTGGGTTCTCTGGGCGAGCAACCTCCAGAACTTCGTCGCGACGCCGGCCGTCAGCCCCTACTACAACCCGTTCGCCGCGCTGGGGCTCGAGAAGTTCAGGGGGATGCTGGAGCGGCGGGTCGATTTCCGGCGGATAGAGGTAAAGCCGGAGGGTTCATACCCCGTGCTGCTCGTCAGGGCGGTGGACGTGCTCTCCGGCCGGTTCAGGGCGTTTCACAGCCGGCGGGGCAGGATCTCCGCCGAGACCATCCTCGCCTCGGCCGCTATCCCAACCCTCTTTCGGTCCATGCGCCTCGACGGGGGCACATACTGGGACGGGCTCTTCTCGCAGAACCCCCCGGTTAAAGAGCTCACCGACGAGAGGCCGGACGAGATCTAGTGATCCAGATAAACCCGACGGAGACCGGGCACGAGGCGAAGACGGTCGCCGAGATAGCGGACCGGCGCAACGAACTCTCCGGGAACCTATCGCTTTATCAAGAGCTCGGTTTCATAGAGAAGATAGATCAGATGCTGGACGAAGGACATCTCCCGCGCGACGGCAAGTACAAGCAGATCGTGGTGCGCGTGATCGAGCTGTCCCGTTCACGCCTCTCGCGCTCGCTCGGCACGGCCTCCAAGCTGAACCGCGACCCCTGCTTTATTCAGGATCTGATCTCGCACGGCGAACTCAGGGCCGAGGAGTTCCTTGCGGCCCTCGCCTTCGAAGAGGCCTGGAAGAGCCGCGACCCGGACGCCGTGATGGCCTTCTTCGCCGACGATGCGACGCTCGTGTCGTCGGCGCCTTTCCCGGCGAGCGGGCGGCACGAAGGAAGAACACGGGTACGGTCTTTCGTTACGGAGCACCTGGCGAGAGAGGTCCGCGTGAACCTGACGAGAAAGCAGATCACGCAAAACGGAGTGGCCTGGAAGGTCAGGACGCCCGCCGGCGATGGGCCGACGAACCGGGTGGAGGGCTTCGCGGAGGCTGTGTTCCGGGGAGGCGAGATCGAATCACTTCGCCTGGGCGCGACAACGTGACCGGGGCGGGCGAAGGGGTCGACGAAGGAGCCGGTGGTGCCCGAGGAGTACTTTTTCGTTAGCGACCTGCACATCGGCGGGGACGAGCAGTTGAAGATCCTCGATTTCGAAGAGGAGTTCGTCGAGTTCCTGAAGCCGCTCGAACGAAGGGATGGGGATACCGGGCTCGTCATCATCGGGGACGCCTTCGGGCTGTGGGAGTTCACGACCGCGGACGGAGTGGAGAAGTTCGATCTTCTCCTCGGGGATCACGCGCGTCTCTTCGAGCTATTCAGGGCTACCGGTGAGCACGTAAAGATCACGCTCATCCCCGGCAACCACGACTACGAGCTCTCCTGCTACCCTGGCTTCGTCGACCGCCTAGCGGAGTCCGGCATGGCTCTCGAACAGAAGGTGGCCATCACCAGGGAGCTGTCCGGGAAGAAGCTTGGGATCGAGCACGGCGTGCAACGCGGCCCGAGCAACCACATGCCCGACTTCGGCAACCCGCACGCGAACCCCGTTGGCTACTTCGTGACCCATTCTCTGGTCGGGACCGCGGGCAGGCTCTCCGGGCGGGGGAGGTACAACTGGCTCAGGGACATACAATCGGTTACCCCGCTTGAGGAGATACCCTGTTTGGTTATCTCCAACTACTTCTACAGCGAGATGAGCCCGTGGCTCCGCTACGCCGTCGTGCCCTTCCTGGTCCTGTTCGGCGTCAGCGTCGTGAACCTGATAGGGTTTGCGCTCGAGGCCTCCGGCATCATAGGAACGCCCATCTTCCTGGACGACCGACTCTTCGCCCTGTTGGGCTTCGCTGGTTCCATCCTGGGAGTGAACTTCACCATCAACGCCGTCGGGATCGTCATCCTCCTGCTCGTGTCGATACCGCTCCTGATCTTCTACCGCGATGTCAGGAAAACGTTCGTGAGGTTCGATGTCCTCAACACGATTCCTGCTATCAGCCCGACGGATGCCGCTTGCTTCGAAGCTGCCAAAGGAGTGTTCGCCTCCGATCCCGGGACGTTTATCTTCGTCTACGGGCACACCCACAACGCCTCCCTCAAGAGGATCGATGAGAGGGTCGTGATCAACACGGGTACCTAGCTGAAGAAGCTGGAGCGAGGGCCGGCGGGGTTCAGGCTGTTGCCCTCGGTCTACCATCCTTCCTTCCGCCTGACAGCGTGTTGCGATGAGGATGGGCTGCATGGCATCATGGACCGATGAAAGCGTACTCCTCCAAAGACCTCCGTCAGAAGATCGTGGATGCCATAGAGAGAGGCAGGCCCAAGGCCCAGGCAGCCCGTACCTTCGGGGTCGGGATCTCCACCTTCACAAGCGTTACGCCACCAAAGCCCAAAGGGGAGAGCCGCTGGAACCGGGTAAGGCACCCGGCAAACGTCCCAAGATGGATGAGC
>JBKPOM010000065.1:0-44229 GCA_046733115.1 Actinomycetota bacterium
GGCGGCAGCGTAGCGCTTGACGGTCGAGAGGCCCACGCCGAAGGTCCTGGCGACCTCGGAGGTGGGCATGCCCCGTTCTTTGGCTGCGACGATCTTCTTCCTCAGGTCCAGCGAGTAAGCGTCCATGGGCGCATCCTGCCACACCGCCCAATTACGCTGCAAGATGCTCTAAAGCGTCGGGCGTCTTGCTCAGGAAGGCGCGCGCCTCGGCCAGCGAGCCCGCCTGGCCGGCCACGGCGAACTGCCCCTCACGCTCGAACATGAAGGCCAGCGCCTGACGGAACGAAGCGTGGTCCTCGACGAGCAATATTCGGTTCGAATACTCTGCTTGCTTGTGATTGTCTATGAGGGCCACCCTTCTTTTCTTAGCCCCTGGCCACGATGGCTGCACATCATTTTATCTTGACCCGGACGGACCGAAATGGGACGCGGGACGGCGCCGCTACCCTTCAGCCAGGCGGGAGAAGGGTATGGAGAAGCGTATTCTCGCGCCCTCGCCCGGGCCGCTCTCTACGGCCAACTCGCCGCCGAGCTCGAGCGGCGCTGGTTCATGGACTGCCGGCCCTATCCCCGTCCTTGCTCTGTCTGGGTCGAAGCCACGCCCCTCGTCGGACACCTCGACGTAGGCTAGCCCGCCGCCCGTCCCCAGCTCCACCCTGACGTGGTCGGCCGCGGCGTGGCGGCGGACGTTCGTGTGCGCCTCCCGGACGAGGCGCGTGAGCTCCTGGCCTGTATTTTCGGGGAGATGC
Source organism: Actinomycetota bacterium (assembly GCA_046733115.1). Classification (GTDB taxonomy): domain Bacteria; phylum Actinomycetota; class Rubrobacteria; order Rubrobacterales; family Rubrobacteraceae; genus Rubrobacter_D. The sequence continues at coordinate 750 of JBKPOM010000065.1, forward strand.
GTCGGGAAGCCGTCTCCTACTACCAGCTCGATGTCGTACCTCTCGCGGGCCATGCGCCGGTTCAGGTCGATGAGGCTCTCCAGAGAGAGGCGACGAGTGAGCGGTCGAGCGCCTCTTGGAGGCGCAGCTCGAAGATGGCGCCGCGCAGCCCCTCCACGGAGCGCCTGAGGGCTTCGGCCGTGTCCTCCAGGGCGGAGTCGCCTTCGTCCCCGCCATGACCTGCATCACCTGCACTTCCTGCAGCGCATAGACGATGTCCTGGAGAGTGCCGTCGTGAAGTTCTCTTGCGATCCTGTTTCGTTCCGCCTCCCGGATCTCCTCGAGCATGGCCTGCGCGCTTGCGCTCGGTGACGTCATGTGCGACGATGCACATGGTCCTCTCGCCGTTGCAGGGCACGGCGCTCACGTTGACCTCGACGTCGGCCAGAGAGCCGTCCTTGCGGCGGTACTGCCTCTCACCGAGGGACGCAGTTCCCTCCTCCATGACGCGTCCGATGTTGAGGTCCACACTCTCGCGGTCGTGGGCCACGATATCGTAGAGCGTCATCTTCTTCAGCTCGTCTTCCGTGTAGCCCAAAGAGAGAAGGAGGGCGTCGTTCGCCTCGAGCACACGCCTCGTCCTGGCGTCGACGAGGAAGATGTTCTCGGCCGTCTGCTCGACCACCGTGCGGTAGAGCGCCTCGCTCTGCCTGAGGGCCTCCTCCCGGCGCTTGCGCTCTGTCAGGTCTATCACGGAGGTCACCCTGATGCGGCGCCCGGAATACGGTAGGTGCCTTGGCCTTATCTCTATGGGGAAGACCGTGCCGTCTTTCTTGAGGCCCCGCGACTCGTAATTGCTGGTGTCCTCCTGCAGGATGCGCCGCCTCACCATCTCCCTGTAATCGGGCGGCGTCAGGTCGCTGGCGTCGATGCCTACCAGCGCGTCGAGAGAGTACCCAAACATCTCGGTCAGGCTGCGGTTGGCGTCGATGATCCTGCTGTTCTCGCTCAGGAGGAGGCCCTCGACGACCTCCTTGGAGAGCACCCTGAAGCGCTCCTCGCTCTGCCTGAGCTCCTCCTCGGCCTCCTTGCGTTTCCCGATGTTCTCGATGACCGCGATAAAGTAGAGGGGTTCGTCCGACGCGTCGTAAACTAGGGAGACGGTGAGATTGATCCAGACCCTCTTGCCGCCCTTGCCGATGATGAGCTTCTCCTCAGTATAGTCCCTGAGCTCCCCGGCAAGCATGCTGACGCCCCGCTCGAAGTCCGTGTCGAAATCCTCGGGGGAGATGAGGCTGAAGACGCTCGCCACCCCGAGCTCCTCGCGCTGGTAGCCGACGATGTCGCAGAACTTGTCGTTGAACCTGAGCCACCCCCGTCGAGCCCGACCTGCAGGATGCCCACGGCGGCCTGCTCGAAGGTGGCCCTGAAGCGCTCCTCGCTCTTCCTTAACTCGTCCTCCGGGCGTTTCTGGTCGGTGATATCGTACTGAACCCCGAGCCAGTACAGTGGCTCGCCTTCTCCGTTCCTGACGAGCTCTGCCTCGTGGTGCATCCACACCACGCTTTTGTCGCGGGCGATCAGGCGGTACTCCACCCTGTAGGGCTTGCCGGTATCGTCGATTCTGACCTCTTCGGAGAGCACCCGCTCCCTGTCTTCGGGATGCAGCATCCCGAGCCAGTGTTCCTCGTCGACCATCTCCGCGCTCGCGGGATAACCGAGCATGGCCTCGTACTGTAGGCTCATGTACGTAATGGCCTTCGGATTTTCCGATTCGAGGGGCTGTTGAATATAAGTTACGGCCGGTATCTGCTCCACCAGCGTCCGGTAACGGGCGTCGGTCTCCTTGATCTTCTCTTCCGCCTCCCTGCGTCCAGAGATGTCGCGAACCAGGACGAGTATCAACGGTCGTTCCTCGGCCTCGAAGACGCCGACGCGGATCTCGACGGGAAACACGGAGCGGTCCTTGCGGCGGTGGGTACCTTCCAGCGTGCGCGGCTGGCCCGAGGCGATTTGTCTCCACACTTCTCCAGCGAGCCGGGCGCATAGTCCGCCTCTACGTCCGCGACGGACATGGAGAGGAGCTCCTCCCTGGAATACCCGAGGCTTTCGCAGGCCTGGCGGTCTACGTCGACGAAGCGACCTTCGAGGTCGTGCACGAATATGGGGCGTCGGCGGCCTGCTCGACGAGGCGCTTGAAGCGGTCCTCGCTCCTGCTGAGCGCCAGCCCCCGCTCCCTCTTTACCTCGACCTCCCTGAGCTCGCGCTGGATGGCGGGGCACAGCCTGCTCGTGTTCTCCTTGGTGAGGTAGTCGTCGGCCCCGGCCTTCATGATCTCCACCGCCGCGTCCTCCCCCACCTTGCCGGAGACGACGATGAACGGGACATCCGGGATATGACTACCTGGAAGGGTTCTCCCCCGGCCTCCGCCGGCCTCCGCCGCGCGCCACGCCTCCTCCATGCCTTCCGGGGTGTGGACTCTTTGGTGGAGGGGCTCATATCCGCGCCCCGGCGGAGCTACCGCAAAAGGAGCGTCGCGTCGTTCTCAGAGTCCTCGACGAGCAGCACGCGCAGGGTCCTGGCCGCGGTCGCCCGGGCCTTCCTGGTGCGGGCCTCACGCAAGTTCGGCCTTCTTCGCCGATGCCGTGCGGTCCCCTTGGTCCCTGCCCCCGAGCGTGAAGTAGAAGGTTGCGCCCTCGCCCACGTCGCCCTCCGCCCAGACCCGGCCGCCGTGCCTGTAGATGATGCGCGCCACCGTCGCCAGCCCTATGCCCGTCCCTTCGAACTCGTCCTGCCCGTGCAGCCTCTGGAAGGCCCCGAACAGCTTGTCCGAGTAAGCCTGGTCGAAGCCGGCCCCGTTGTCCCGCACGAAGTAGACGGGGGCGACAAAGCCGGGACGGGGCCTCCTGTCCGCCCCGAACTCTATGCGCGCCTCCTCTTTTCTTTCCGTGAACTTCCACGCGTTGCCGAGCAGGTTCTCCAGCGCCACCTTGAGCAGGCTCACGTCTCCATAGGCTTTGATGTCTTCCCCCGCCACGAACTCGACGTTCCGATCCTGCTGCGCCGCCCTCAAACCTTCTATTATCTCCGTCGCCAGGCGGGCCAGGTCGACGGACTCCCTGCGCAGGGGCCTGCGGCTTACCCTGGAGAGGTCGAGCAGGTCGTCTATCAGCGTGGCCATGTGCCCGCTGGCCGCCCTGACGCGGCCGAGGTAGTCGAGACCCTCCTCGTCGAGCACGTCCTCGTAGTCTTCCTGCAAAATCTGGGAGAACCCGTCTATGGTCCTCAAAGGCGCCCTGAGGTCGTGGGAGACCGAGTAGGAGAACGCCTCCAGCTCCCTGTTGGCGCCTTCGAGCTCCCTGTTGGCGTCCTCCAGATCCTTGCTGGCATCCTCGGCCAGGATGCGGCTGCGCACGAGCATCCAGGAGATGCCGAAGAGCAGGAGGCTGGCGCCTATGCCGCTGGCGAGCACGAAGGCCGGCAGGTCGCTCTCGGCGCCTTTGTTGAACCCGGGCAGCGTGGCGAAGTACAGGCTCCACTGGCGACCGGCCACCTCGCTGCGGTCCTGCCGGGAGAAGAGCGGATGATACCCTTCGTCTCCGGCGTGTTGCACCCCGTCTTCGTCGTAGAGGAGCGCGCGCGACCCCGCGTCGGCTCCGTCGTAGACCTCGAAGTCTATGGCTGGATCGAAACCGCGCCCGAACACGTCGTCGAACAGCCCGTCCCGCCTGAAGTAGCCTACGACGAACCCTTTCAGGGCCTTCCGCCGCTCGGCGACGTTATCCACCGGCTCCCCCTCCTCATAGACGGGAAGGTAAACGGCGAAGCCGGGACCGAGGGCGAGGTCCGCGCTGGAGCTCTCCGGGGGTTTCGTCAGCACGTAGACCATCCTGGTTGCCCGCGGAGTGCCGGAGTCGCGCGCCTGGTTCATGGCAACCCTGTGGGCGGGGTCCGTGTAGTAGTCGTGGTTGATCATGTTGAGGTTGGCCTGGTCCAGGGGGGCGACGAGCGCGAGCGGAAAGTAGGCGGAACGCTCCCCGCCGGGATCCAGGTCAGGCCGCATCTCCGGCTGACCCTCTTCTTTTGCCTTCTGGGCAAAAGCTTTCCGCTCGTCAGGCTTTACGTACCGGGCGAAGCCGAGCGCCTGGAGTCCCTGGAGACGAGTCTTGGTCTCTATGCCCTTAACGTAGCTCTCCCACTCGCCGCGCTCGACAGCGTTGCTGGCGAGAAACACGCCGCGGGCGCCAAAGAGCGCATCGAGGTAAGCGTCGGTCCGCCGGTCCACGGCCGCCCTCGTTGCCTGCACGGTCTCGTCGAAGCGGACCCGGTTCTGCTCCTCGACCGTCCCCCGCACGTAGTACCAGGCCAACCCCGTGAGCACGAGCGAGAGCAAGAGCACCACGTAGGCCGCCGCCGCGATGCGCAGGTGGCGAAACACCCGGCCAAGCCAGGACCGCATGGCACGCGGATGTTCCCCGAATCCGCCTACGAGAGCCCCCAACCCTCAAGCAACACGCGGCACGCGGCGCCGGGCGCATCCGTCATCGATAACGCTGCGCTCACCGCTCCACGAACCTTTCCCTTTGACAAACGATGCCCGGACAATTCGCATGGGACGCGCCGTATGGGGCAATATTAACCGCCGCGCAAGCGACCCGCAAGAAGCACGCCGCCCTGCGGCTTACGCTTTCAGAACGCTCTTTCAGCACGCTCAGGCTTTAAACCTTCGCCTGTCAGCACGCTTCGGGCCTTTCAAGCCTTCGCTTTCAGCTTTTTGTTCTTGCTCCGTGTTGTGAGGGTGTTGGAGGTTTTGGTCTATCTTCCTATTTCTCCGGTTTCTTCTTCTATAGCGTTGTGCAGTGATATTGGACCTATGATGCTGCTTCCCAGGCCTGGCGAGGCATGTCGGGCGTTCCGAAGCTTACGGCACGCTACGCATGAAAGCAGACATCGGAGGGGTGGTCCAACTTCATTGACTACCGCTTTAGCATGGCTCGCAGGTGCAGGCTTACCCATGTTCTGTAGGGATGCCATGGCAGGGACAAGTGCTGTAGCACTTCCGGCGTTGGGGGGCGCGTCGAAGTCGTAGGCCATGGCGACGGCACTACCGAGACGCGGTTCTCTGGTGGGGAGGAGGTCAAGCGTGCCGGCACCGCGTAACAGGATGAAGCCGGCTGAGAAGGGTCCTATGCCAGGCAACTTCTCCAGCTGTGCGAGCGCTTCTCGTTCTGGCAGGCACCTCAGGTACGCTGCGTCGAACTTTTCTTCGGCGGCCTCGCGGCCCAGTTGGCGCAGGTATTCCACCTTTCGCGCGGTGAGCCCGGGGAAGCTGTCGAGGGCCGCCAACCTTTTCGGGCCCGGGAAGGCGTGCTCACTGCGGCCATGGACTTCGACGGTAGGACCCAGTTCGCTGGCCATGCGGTTTTTGATCTTCGCCGCCTGGACGATTCGGATGCGCTGGCCGATGAGCGCCCACGCCGCGGCCTCGTACGGCGAAGAGAAGCAAACTGCCCTCAAGCCCAGGTACCGTGCCTGCAACCTTCCCACCACGGAGTCCCGTTGCCCGACCTCGGGGAACGCGCTGCCGTCCGCGTCGAGCGAGAGTATGAGCTCCACCTGCCTCTTGACCACCCCACCTCGGCCTCGCCCGAGACCTCACCGAGGATCACACCTCCCTCCTCCCGCACGCATACCCCCGCCACATCCTCGCCACCGTCGACGACGAAAGCCACATGTAAATGCCCCGCCTCATTCCCCTCATAAGCCGCAGGGGCAAACCCCTCCAGAAACCTCACGCTCGCCCCAAAAGAATAAGGCCCGACAGACCGCAACTCGAAACGTCCCTCAGCCGTCGCCACTCCTCTCTGATAGATTTATCAGCACACCGTTATTATATCAGCATCCTGATAATCACAAGGGGTTTTTATGGATGTGGAGGGGTGGCTTGGTTTGAGGGTTGGCTACCAGATGAAGCGGGCCGAGCACGCGTTGAGGTTGGAGATGGACGCGGCTTTAAGGAGGGTGGGGTTGACGACGCCGCAGTACGCGGCTTTGAGTGTGCTGGAGGCTGAGGAGGGGCTCTCTGGAGCCGCGCTGGCGCGCCGGTGTTTCGTGACGCCGCAGACGATGAACCAGATCCTGATGAACCTCGAAGGGTCGGGGATGGTCGAGCGCAGGCCGCACCCCGAGCACGGGCGCGTGCTATCTACCTACCTGACAGAGAAGGGCGAGGAACTCATCTCCCTGGCGCACAGGGTGGTCGAGGCCATCGAGGAACGCATGCTGTCCGGGTTGAACCGTGAGGAGCGTAGCTGGCTACTCGAAGTGCTCAGGGGGTGTGTGGAGTCGCTGGCTACGGGGCGGGCGGGGCGAAAGTCTGGCTGATGAGAGGTTACCGCAAGAGTCGGCGTCGCCAGCGTCCGACGCCCAGCATAGCCCGGAACGCGTCGGCGAGTTCTTCGTGGGCGGCGGGGAGGTCGGTTTTCAGCCATTCGTCGAGATCTGCGGCGGTTCGTTCGTAGGCCCTCTCGAAGCCGGGGTCGTCGTAGCGACGGGGGAGGAGATCTAGGGTTCTCAACCTGGCGCGGAAGGTCGAGATCAGATGCCCCGCGGCGGCCGAGGATCGGCGGTCGAGCCACATCTCGTGCTGTGCGAGGTACTTCTCGAGGCCGTCCAGGGAATTTGCGATCTCCTCTATCGGCAACTCTCCCGACGGGCCTGGCGCTCTCGAGAACTCGAGAGCGCCCTCGAACTGCTCGACCAGCGGGACGACCATCCCCTGGACGCCCTCGGAGACCTCGACGCGGTGCCTGTAACCGACCTCGTACTCGGTCCGCTTCCTCGCGAAGTAGTACCCGACGACCGCGCTCACACAGGCCAGCACCAGGTACGAGAGCAACCCGTAGCCCATCGAAGGAAGCTGGCTCACGGCCGGCCTCCCTGCCTCCGTCCCGGGGGATGCAACACGTATACCACGCGCCCCTGCACCCGCGCCTCTTCCGCCGGCACCACCATCTCCTCGTACTCTCCCGAAGGAGCCTCGGGCCTCAACCTCAAGGCCTCCCCCTCCCTGTAGAAACGTTTTACCGTCACCTCCTCGCCTTCCCTGAGCAACACCACGACTATAGAACCGTCCGGCGGGCTCTCGTCCTCCTCCACGACTAGCAGGTCGCCGTCTTCGATCCTGGCCCCAACCATGCTCCGTCCGACCACCCGCAGGAGGTAGCGTCGCTTGCCGGAACGCGACGCTAGCAGCTCCTCCGCCAGCGAGTAGGCCTCGTCGGTCGCCACGGCCTCCAGCCCGCGACCCGCGGCGATCCTGCCGAGCAACCCTATCCTTCCTGCGATCCCCCACCCCTTCTCCGTGAGGCGGACCATCCTCGCCCCGCTCTCCCGCGCCACATATCCCTCTTCCTCCAGCTTCCTCAGATGATGATGCACCGTCTGCGAGCTCCTCAGCCCCACCTCCGCCCCCACCTCCCGCACGCTCGGCGGCGGCTCACCGCTCCCCGCGCGCCGCGCCAGAAAACGCAAGATCCTCTCGCGCCTCGGATGTAGCGACTCTTCCATCCACCAACACGTTAGCGCACCACGCAGCCCTTGTCAAACAAATGTTTGATCGGGAGCTTCGATTCGCGGCGAGGGCGATTCTGAGAACCGCCCCTACGTGTGGATCGTTCTAGGATCTGACGCTGAGATCGACGCCCGGGCGGAGCTCTTTGAGGTAGATGACGTAGCTCTCCCTGACGCGCATGCCGGCGCGGCCGTAGAGCCTAGGGCGCCGGTAATGCTCTCCGCGTCCACGCTGAGGCCGACTTTGCGGACGTTGCGCCGACGGTACTCGCCGAGGGTGTGGCGCAGTAAGGCGAGCCCGAGCCCGCGGTTTCGCCACGGGCGGCGCACGCCTACTACGTCGACCCATCCGTCGCCGGCGAGCGTTTTACAGAGGGTAACGCCCGCTATCTCGTCGCCGTCCATGGCCAGAAACCAGAGGGCGGGGTCGAAGCTCTGCTGTTCTGTCATCCCGACGAACCGCTCGAAGGTGCCGCGCGGCCGTCCCCACATGTCCTCGAAGGCATCCTCGACGGCCTCGAAGGCCGGTCGCTCGTCCTCGCCCGGTACGAAGGTGCGGACGGAGATGCCCTCTGGCCAGTGCGGCTGGGGTGGGGCCTCGTCGAGTTCGGTCTCCATCACGTACACCCTGCGCACCGGCGCGTAGCCGCGGGTTTCCAGGAGTCGTTGGGCCGGCTCGTTGGCCCTGTTGATGTAGTGCTGGACGACGATGCGCGCGATTTCGGGGGCGTTGGGTATGCGCTCGCGCGTCCAGTTCTCGCCCCAGGAGATCAAGTACGTGCCTATGCCAAGTCCTCGGAAGTCCGGGTGGACGTAACCGTAGACCGAGACGGTCACGAAGGAACGGGTGATCACATCGGCGTAACCGGCGATGGTGCCGTCGGGGGCGACGACGGCCACGGCGTCCTCGGCGAGGTCCAGGGAATGCCAGTCGTCGAGCAACTCCTCCAGGCTCATGTCAGACGCGCCGGTGTCGGCCAGCTCAGAGGCGTGGATCAAAGCCGTCACCGCCACGGCGTCCTCGTGCTCCGGCGCCCTCGTCGCGTAGCCTTCCGGCAACCCCGCCATGGCGACAAAGTTAGCATACGTAAGGATTTGCTGGGAGGAGAAGGCCGTCAGCCGCGCTGCTGGGCCATGTCCGCGACCTTGAGAACGGTCCGCCAGTTTCGGGCGGTGGCAGGGACGCCGAGCAGCCTCTCGGCGTTCGCGGCGAGTTTGGACCTGCCTATGCCGTCCGGCGCGTGCAGGTAGAAGACGTCCTGGCCAAGAACGAAACGTTCCCGATCGCTCCTGATCCCTTCAAGGCCTTCGAGATCGGGATTCTCCGGCGAGGTGACCGTGAAGTACAGGTGCAGCGTCTTCGGGTCGGATTCCGCCTCGGGGAACGGGTTGGACCGGACCGCCCTCTCCAACTCATCCGACCCCGGCACGAGCACCTGCGGCTCGAAACCGTGGCTCTCCTCTATAGCGGCACTGATCCTGTCCGAAAGCGACGAGGCGTCCTTCTCCTCGCTCCGGAAAACCGCGTTGCCGCTCTGGATGTAAGTCGCGACGTCCCGCGCACCGGCGTTCTCCAGCGTGGCCACGAGATCCTCCATCGCCAGCTTGTTCTTTCCGCCGACGTTTATCCCCCTGAAGAGCGCGATGTAGGTTTTCATCCGATCGCTTCTTCTCTCATGGCCAACCCTTCATGCCCGCTTTGGCGTAGCTCCTGATGATTCTACGTATGGAGGGGAGTGCCCCACCACCCATCTTCCGGGGAGCGGCGTACAAAAAGAAGGCTCCCCCGTTGTCGGGGGAGCCTCGGGTGTCGCTATTTCGAGGTTGCTACGAAGAGACCTTCTCCCTTACCGCGAAGGTCAGGCCATCCTCGGCGCGGTCGACGACGACGGTGTCGTCGGGCCCGAACTCGCCGCCGATGATGCGGCTGGAGAGCGGATTCTCGACGTAGCGCCGGATCGCCCTCGCGAGCGGCCGTCCGCCGAACTTGGGGTCGTAGCCCTCCTCAGCGAGGAACTCCTTCGCCGCCTCGGTGACCTCGACCTGGACGCGTTGGCTCTCGAGGTGCTTGTTCAGGCGCGAGAGCATGATGTCCACGATCTTCAGCACGTCCTCCTTGGTGAGGGGCTGGAAGACGATGATCTCATCCACCCTGTTGAGGAACTCGGGCCTGAACGCCCGCTCCAACGCCTCGCGCGCCCGGCGCTCGGTCTCGCGGAAGTCCACGCCATCGCGCGAGGTGAAGCCGAACTGCCTCGTGGAGACGAGGTGCTGGCTGCCCACGTTCGAGGTCATGATGACGACCGTGTTCTCGAAGTTGACCGTCCTGCCCTTGGCGTCCGTCAGACGCCCATCGTCGAGCACCTGCAGTAAGGTGTTGAAGACATCCGGGTGCGCCTTCTCGATCTCGTCGAACAAGACGACCGAGTAAGGCCTCCGACGAACCTGCTCCGTCAACTGTCCGGCCTCTTCGTAGCCGACATAGCCGGGAGGGGCGCCGACGAGCCTGGAGACGGTGTGTGCCTCCTGGAACTCGGACATGTCTATCCGGATCATGGCGTCCTCCTCGCCGAAGAGGTACTCGGCGAGCGTCCTCGCAAGCTCCGTCTTGCCGACACCGGTAGGTCCGAGAAAGATGAAGCTGCCGACAGGGCGCTTGGGGTCCTTGATGCCGGCCCTGGCGCGCCTGATGGCTTCGGCCACCGCCTTGACCGCAGGCTCCTGCCCGACGACCCGCTGGTGCAACACGGCCTCCAGGTTCAGAAGCCGTTCGGCCTCCTCCTGGACGATGTTGGTCGCGGGCACGCCGGTCCACTCCTCGAGGATGTGGGCGATGTCCTCGCGCGTCACCTCGGGAGCGTTGGTCTCGCGGCGCCCGACCCAGCCCTCCTGCTGCTCGTTGAGCTCGGCCTTGAGCTGCTCGATGCGCTGCTTGAAGCCCGCTGCCGTCTCGTAGTCCTCGGCCCTGACCGCGTCTTCCTTCTCGCGCTCGAGGCTTGCTATCTCCTCCTCGATGCGCTTCACGTCAACGGGCGGCACCGTCGAGCGGAGCCGTACCTCGGCCGCGGCCTCGTCGAGGAGGTCGATGGCCTTATCCGGCAGGAAGCGGTCCGTTATGTAGCGGTCGCCGAGCTGGGCGGCCGCGATGATGGCCTCCTCCGTTATCTTGACCCTGTGGTGCGCCTCGTAACGGTCCCTGAGACCGAAGAGGATGGCCACGGTCTCGTCGACCGTTGGCTCGTCCACGAGTATCGGCTGGAAGCGCCGCTCCAGCGCCGGGTCCTTCTCGACGTGCTTGCGATACTCGTCGAGCGTGGTGGCCCCGACGACCTGCAGCTCGCCGCGCGCGAGCGCGGGCTTGAGCATGCTCGAGGCGTTAACGGCACCCTCGGCTCCGCCGGCTCCGACGATGCTGTGCAGCTCGTCGATGAACAGGATGATGTCCTTCTCACCCTGCTGTAGCTCCTTGAGCATCTGCTGCATCCGCTCCTCGAAGTCCCCGCGGAAACGGGTGCCCGCGACGAGCCCGCCGACGTCGAGCGCCAGCACGCGCTTGCCCTTCAGCGACTCCGGGATGTCCTCGGAGACGATGCGCTGGGCGAGCCCCTCGGCCACGGCCGTCTTGCCGACGCCGGCCTCACCGATGAGAACAGGATTGTTCTTCGTCCTGCGGGAGAGGATGCGGATGACGCGAGAGATCTCCTCAGCACGTCCGATCACCGGGTCGAGCTCGCCGTCGCGCGCGAGCTGCGTGAGGTCCCTGCTGACCTGATCGAGGGTCGGCGTGTCGCTCGCCGGACCCTGCGGCCCGCCGCCCATACCGGGTCCACCGGCGGCGGCACCGGGCATCCCGGCGCCCGGGCCCATCTGCGCACCGCGCTGCTGCATGAGGCGTAGGATCTCACGCCTCAGAGCCTCGGCGTCGTTGGCGCCGTGCTGCTGCAATATCCTGTACGCGTTCCCGTCGCCCTCGCCGAGGAGCCCGAGCAACAGGTGCTCGCTCCCGACCTGCCCCATGCCCATCTGCCTGGCGGCGGTGAAGGAGAGCTGCAACGCCCGCTTGGCGCTAGGGGTGAACGTGTATATCTCCTCCCCCGGATCGCCACGGAACTCCTGGAACCGCGCGCGCATGCCGTTCACGTCGGCGCCGGCACGCTGCAAAGCCTCCGTCGCCACGTTGTCGCCGGTCACGATGCCGGCGAGCAGGTGATCCGTGCCTATGGCAGCGGTCCGCGTGGTACCGACCGAAGCCTCGCGGGCCCGCATTACGGCCTGCTGCGCCTCACCGGAGAGCGCGTCGAACAGACTGCCCTGATCGCCCTGCTGTTGCTGTATAAGGTTCTGGAGCATCGCGAACGGGTCGTTCCCGCCCTGCGCGCCCCCGATCATGCCTAGCTGCCGCGCGCACTGTGTGCAAAAGTAGCGCGTCGCTCGCCGGTCCCCCTGCTGCTGGAAGACCTGTAAGTTCGCCGGCCTGATCCCACAGTTCTCACATATCATCCGTAAAAAGCCTCCTGGTGTAAAATCCTCGTACTCCCTAATACCCCATACCGGGTCATCCGCAACAACAAAAATCTAAGCCTGTCACGCTCATATTTTATTACCGTAAAGCAGTAGATCAAGGCGATATCGGGCGGATATCCGACGGGATCTCGAACGCCGTGCTAGCGGGGGCTCACCGGGTGTGCGTATACTCCGGCTAGGATCTCGGGCGAGAGGAGGCGGACGTTACGAGTAGGGATATTGACCAGTGGGGGAGATGCGCCGGGGATGAACGCTGCGGTGCGGGCGGTGGCGCGGACGGCTTTCTTCAGGGGCTGGGACGTGATGGGGATCTGGGCCGGCTACAGGGGACTTCTGGAGGGCAGGATCTACCCGATGGATCGGCGCCGGCTCGGAGGCATCATCCACCGTGGGGGCACCGTGCTCGGGACCGAACGTTCGGCCGAGTTCGCGACGCCGGAGGGACAGAGACGGGCGGCGGGCAAGCTCGCCGAGGCCGGGGTCGAGGGGCTTGTGGTCATTGGAGGGAACGGGAGCCTCACGGGAGGACTGAGGCTGGCGGAGCTCGGGGTCAAGGTGGTAGGTGTTCCCGCGACCATAGACAATGACGTGTGGGGCACGGACACGGCCATAGGGGTGGATACGACATTAAACACGGCGCTCGAGGCGATAGACAGGATCAAAGATACCGCGAGCTCCCACCAGCGGGCCCACATCGTGGAGGTGATGGGCCGGGACTCGGGCTACCTGGCGCTTATGAGCGCCATCGCAGGCGGCGCCGAGGCAGCCGTCGTCCCCGAGTTCGTGCCAAAGTCGGAGGCCCTGTTGCTCTTCCTCAAAAAGGCCTACGAGCAGGGAAAGTCCCACTTCATAGTCGTGGTCGCCGAGGGGGCGCCGATCTCCGCCGAGGAACTGGACGAGTACGTCAACGGGGCGGAGGACACCTACGACTCCCGGCTCACGGTAGTCGGCCACATCCAGCGCGGCGGCATCCCCACGGCATCGGACAGGATCCTCGTGAGCCGGCTGGGCACGGCCGCGGTCGAGGCCCTGGCCGACGGGGAGTCGGGCGTGATGGATGGTCGCGCTCAGGGGCCCCGAGTAGAGCGCGTTCCTTTGAAAGACGTGGTGGGCAAAGAACGGCCCCTCGACCCCGACCTCTACAGGATGGCTGAGGTCCTGGCGGAGTTGCCGGAGTAACGAACCGGGCACCGGGTATATCTGGATCAGACGACAGCTACTCTGGAGGACGATTTGCAGGAAAGAAGCCTTATCGGGCTCGAGGCGCGGGCAGCGGACGGCGCCGAGTTCGGCCGCATCGTCGAGGTGGTGACGGACGAGGAAGGCGGGGAGGTCACGCACGTCGTCGTCGAGACGGAAGAAGGGGAGCAACTGGAGATCCCTATCACCAACCTCTCCCTCGACCCCGACGTGGACTTCGCGACCTTCCACGCCGACCCTTTCGACGGAGAGCCCGGCGTCCACGTAGGGGACAGGGAGGAGCCGCAGGGCTACGCGCCCGCGCAGTCGGACGGGCCCGAGGACTACGAGCACGACAATCAATTCGTCACCGTTCCGGCGGACCCCGCCGACGCGCCGCCGCCCGAGGACATAGTCAAGGAGTCGGGGGAGGCGGGAGATTGGGAGGATGAAGGTTTCCTCCCCGACTCCGGCTACCCGCGCAACGACGTCTACATAGACCCGGATACGGGCGAAGAGGAGGTGGACCCCCTCATCGAGGACAACGAAACCCTCGCCGATGACGTGGAGGACCTGCTCGCCGACACCGAACTGGAGGTCCGCTCCGCCAGGGAAGGCGTCGTAGAGCTGACCGGCGCGGCGGCCACGCAGGAGGATCTGGACGAGGCTGTGCGTGAGATAGTGGGTCTCGACGAAGTCCTGGAAGTCGATACCACGGACGTAGACGTGGGTTAGAGCGATCTGCAAAGAGGCATGGGCCTTTTTGCAGGCGAGTCAGCACTTCAGCATTTCAGCCGGTCAGCGCCTTTTGGTTCGCGAGACGCTTCTCGCAGAAGATGAGCCCTCGCTAGTTACGACGTGCGCCTCGAAACTGCTGATGCCTGCTGCCTGATGCTCGTCGCTTCGATCCAGCCTTGCTGCGCGAAATACCGCGCGTACGTCTCCATCAGATCCCCGTCGATGGCGGCCCTGGTTGGTCCGTCGTCGCCCAGGGCGCGGCGCGTGTTGCTGTCGTCGTAGGTGTTATCGTCGACGAGCTCTTCTGCTGCGGGCGCGGCTCCGCCCACGATCTCACCGGGGGTGTCTTCCTCCGGGGGAGCGGCGTCTATCCTCTGCAGCCACTCATCGTAGGGGACGCGCTCCAGCAGATAGCCTTGCTCCTCGAGCAGGTCGAAAACCTCGTCCGAGGGGGATGGGTCCGGGTTCGCCAGGTGGTAGGTTCCTTCATAAGAATCGGGATCCGATGCGATGTGCAGCACGGCCTCGGCAACGAAATCTACCGGCGTCATCTCCATGCGCCAGTCCTCGATATCCGGTGCGCATCCCAGCCGCAACGATTCCACGATTACGGCGCCGAGCAGATCGCGCGGGTTGGAAGCCCCGATCTCGCTGTGCCCCGAGACGTTACCAGGACGGTAGACGTTTACCGGCAGACCTCGCTCCGCAGCTTCCCGCACGAGCTTCTCGGCGACCCACTTGGACCGGCCGTAGCCGTCCTCACGGGCGTCGGCGAGATCGTCGAGGTCGATGTCCTCTTCGCAGAGACCCATGTCTGGTGGGAAGATCCCGTTCGTGGAGATATAGTGCACGGGACTCGCTCCGTGGCGGCAAGCCAGGCGCAAGACCTCGCGCGTGCCCCCGACGTTGGGCGCTTTTAGCTCCGAATATGGGTAGAGAAGGTTGACGACAGCGCCGGGGTGGATGATGAAGTCTACTTCGCGGGCCAGCTCATCGAAGTCTCTCTCGTCCAGGCCGAACAGAGGCCTTGCGAGGTCCCCGGAAATGGGTACGATGCGCTCCGCTCGTTCGGGTTTCCACAGCCCGTAGCGTCGCAGGTTGGCCTCGATGGCCTCCATCCCGTCTCCGCTAGGCCTGACGAGGCACTGGACGCGTGCTTGGGTTCCGGCGAGCAGCCCGTCGAGCAGAAAGGCTCCGAGGAATCCGGTCGCTCCAGTGAGGAAGACGTTGCCGGCGTCCCGCAGGGTCGGCGTGCCTTCGGCGGGCTGCGGGGTTATCCGGGGGTCGAGGACGGCTTCGGCGGTGAGGTCCTCTGCGGTCGTTATCTCCCCTGCCGATCCGTCGCGCTGCAGGGCTTCTATCCTGTCGAGCAGGCCTTCTGGCGTCGGGTCCTCCATGAACAGCGGCATCGAGACGTGTACGCCGAAGCCCTGCTCGACCCGGCTGGAGAGCTGCGCGGCGGCCAGAGAGTGCCCGCCAAGGTCGAAGAAGTTGTCGTCGGGCCCGACCTCGCCCCCGTCCAGGCGCAGCACGTCCTCCCACGCCCGCGCGAGCAGCGCCTCCTTCTCCTGGCGGGGGGCGCTTGCGGGGAGTCTGGCGACTTCACCCGCGTCCTTGCGGGCGGGTCGGGGCGGCGGGGACGGGAGTTCGGAGCGGTCGACCTTGCCCGAGGTAGCTTGAATTGGGAGCGACCCGAGCTCGACGAACACGGAGGGAACCGCGTAGTGCGGCAGACTGTCCTGCAGGACGTTTCTTATCTCCTTGCTGCGTCCCGTCTTCGGGTCGAGGCTCCAGCTGGAGTTGCGTTCGTCTTCCTCGGGCTCGGACACGATGTAGGCGATGAGGCGTTTATCCTCGCCCTCTTCGCCTTCGGAGACGACCACGCAGGATTTTACGGCGAGGTCCTTCTCGATGGCGGCCTCGACGGCGCCGAGCTCGACGCTGTAGCCCCGGATCTTGACCATAAAATCCACGCGGCCCATGATCTCCAGACTCCCGTCGGAGAGGATGCGCGCCCTGTCGCCCGTGCGATACATCCTGGCCCCTTCCGCAGAGGAGAAGGGATCTTCGGGAAAACTTACTTCTGTCTTCTCGGGCAGGCCGACGTAGCCGCGCGCAAGGCACTCACCCCCGACGAAGAGCTCACCGGCCTCGCCCTCGGGAACTTGCTCGCCGTCCTCGTCCAGGAGATAGAGGCGGTCCTGGTCCATCGGAACGCCGACCGCGCAGTACGTAGACTCGGGGTTCTCGACGAGTTCTCCCAGGTCTCCGGCGGCCACCTCGTGGGTCTCGCTGCAGCTGTAGACGTTCAGGAGGCGCGCGTTCGGCAGCAGTTCCATGGCGCGCCGGGCCAGCGTGCGGGTGACGACCTCGCCGTTCAGCCACAACGTCTTAAGCTTCGACAACTTCTCGCCCAGGTCCGGCCCGCTCGAGTTCAGGACCGTTTCCAGAAGGGAAGGCGTTATGAGGGTCTCTGTGATCTCGTACTCTTCGAGAAACCGGATCAGGGCATTGGGATCGTATATAACATCATCGGGGATAATGACCGTCGTCGCCCCTCGCAAAAGCGGCCGCATCATCTCCCAGATGAAGAACACGTTGCATCCGACCCTGTCTCCGGGAGCATAATCGCTGATACCGAAACGCCACAGGTAGGACCGTACCGGCGCCCTGTGCGGGTTGGCTATCCCCTTCGGCTTCCCCGTCGTACCCGACGAATACGAGATGAAAGCCAGGTTATCCTGGCCGACCTCGGGCCTGTCGGGCACCGCCGGCATGTCCTCCAGCCTCTCATCCCAGCCCTCATCGAGGAAGAACGTCTCCGTCCCTTCGGGCAGGCGATCCGCGTACCGCTCCTGCGTAAGCACAATGCGCGGGCCGGCATCGGCCGCGACATCGGCGAGCAGGGACCGCGGGTAGGCTAGCTCGAGTACCAGGTAGGCGCCGCCGGCCTTCATGGCGGCAAGGCAGGCGACCACGTACTCGGCCCGCCGCTCCATGTAGACACCGACGGGTTCGTCCGGGCCGACGCCCTTGCTACCTAGATACGCCGCAAGCCTGTCGGCGAGATCGTCCAGCTCACCGTAGGTCAGGGAGATGTCTTCGTCTTCCAGTGCGAGATTCTCGGGCGTGCGGCGCGCCTGCTCCTCGAAGAGCTCGTGCAGGCAGCGGTCAGCGGGCTCCTTCATCCTAGCCCCCATCCGCCACCGCCGAAGCCGCGTCGGAGAGGCTCTCCATCAAGAACACCCACCAGAATACGAGTACAACCGGGATGCCTGTACAAATGCCAAATACGCCCATGTCTACCGTGGAGCCCAACGACCTTCGCATTGCGATCAACCCTTCCTTGCATTTCCTACAACGACTACCTGTTGTTTTGAACCTTGCGGGGCGCGACAGAACGCCGCAGTAGAAATGTTGCAGACCATGCGCCGGTCGAAGACCCGGAGCGAAGCGGCCCGGAAACGTTGCATGACATACTAACCCGACCGGATGTTAGTTCCAGCGGTTATTCTGAAGATAGGTTTAAAATTCTATTAAGTTTTGTTAAGCACAGAAACGCCTGGCGGAGTTGGCTTAGTCTTACATAGCGTCGAGGACTTCTTGGACTCCGACGTAGATGATCAGCAGCACGGAGGCGCCGAATATGAGGTTCGCGAGCAGTCCGTTGCGGAACTCGCGTGTTACGCGGCGGTTCATGAGCCAGAGCAGTGTGCCTGCCAGGAAGGGCATGAACAGGGCGCCCAAGGAGGCGTAGGCGATCACGACCAGGACGGGCTCGTCGAGGATGAGCAGCAGCATGGGAGGGAAGGTGATCCAGACCAGAAAAGCCCTGAAGAGGATGCCTTTCTCGGAGAGGTACCATTCTCCCTCCTCCTCGGGGACGCGACGGATGGACCTCACCAAGTCGCCGAAGAGGTAGGCGCCGCCGTTCCACGCTCCGGTGATCGAGCTGGTGGCGGCGGCCCAGAAACCGATGAGGAACAGCCAGCTCGCCACCGGGCCGAAGCGCTCCTTTATGGGGTCCGAGCGCGTCACGAGCCCGGCCTCGTCGGCGATGCTCTCTCCGTTGGCGAAGAGCAACTTGGCCCCTATTACGAGCATCGCGACCATGAAGATACCCGTCATCAGGTATCCGACCCCGAGGTCGATGCGCATCATCGGGATCCATGACGGCCGCCACCAGCCGCGCTCGCGCACCCAGTAGGTGTACGAGACAAGCGTGAACGTTCCTCCCACGCCCCCGATCACGGCGAGAACGAAGGGCAAAGAACCCTCCGGCATCCGGGGCAGGATAGTGCCGAGCGCCAGGCTTCCGATGTCCGGGCCAAGGAGCAGCGCGAGCCCCACCACCGTGACGAACATCAACCCGACGAAGATCTCCATGACTCGTTCGAAGAGGTTGTACTTACCGATGATGCAGATGCCGAACCCGAAGATGACCGAGTGCAAAACGGCCCACGCCCAAAGCGGCATAACGCCCGGGAACATGGCCGACGTAGCCAGCGCGGAGGCCGACGGCGCCGCCGCCCCGAAGACAAAAGTCACCAGCGCCAGGTAGATCAAGAAGTACCCGCTCGCCCACAGGCCCATCGAGCGCCAGCCGTCGAGGATGGTCGTCTTCGTCGCCATAAACCAGCGTCCGAGGCCCTCGGTCAGCGCGAACTTCAAGGCGGCGCCAAGGACGATCGCCCAGACCAATACCGTCCCGTACTCCGTGCCCGCCGTCAGCGAAGAGACCATGTCCCCCGCCCCGACCCCGGTCGCCGCGACGACGAGCCCCGGCCCGATCAACCTGAGACGTCTCCCCACGTCCGGGGAGCTTCCTCCCTTACAGCGGATTCCCCGGTCGGTCTGGCCGCTTCGGACATACCTTCCCCCTGCTTTGCCTCTCACCCAGAGGGTAATGTAACATGAGGCCGCTGCCCAACGCCGAGGTTCGTCTGAAAAGGGCCTCAGATCCTGCGTACCAACAACGCGTTTCCGAGGAGGAGAAGCATGATCTCCGAGACGGCGACCGAGGCGAAGGAAGGCAAGTATGGTAGCCCGGCAGAGACGGTGAGCACCACTCCGACGCCGGTTGCGGTCCACAGGGCGTAGACGAGCGAGGCGAGGTAGGTTCCGAAGGTGGTGCCTATCCTCCTTGCCACGAAATAGCAGATAATGCCGCCCGTTACGTCCACGAGCGGCATGAAGACCAGCTCGAGTGGGCCGGCGAAAGGGCTGAAGAGGTTGATGATCACGGTCCCTATTCCGAATGCCGGGATGACCACCGGGTACTTGATGACGAGCGGCTTGAGGGCCTCCCCGATCCTGAACTGCACCGGCCCGTAGGAGAAGGGCGTGATGCTCAACACGACGTAGAGCGCCCCGACCACGCCCGCGATCGCCACCCTGCGGGCCGGGCTTTGTCCCATCGTCATCATCCTCCCCTACTGCGCGAGCGCACAGCCATCCTTGCGCGGGTCGCTGCCGCACGCCCTCACGCCGTTATCCAGGATGCGGATGAGCTGGGCACCTCCGGCCGGGATCATGTAGTCCTCCTTTACCTGTACGCGATGGCCTCGTTCGCGCAGCTTCTCTATCTCTTCCCCGGGCATGCGGCCCTCGATCAAGAGTTCGCCGTTCTCGTGGCGATGGCGGGGGTGGTCGGCGGCCTCCTGCGGTTCCATGCCGTAGTCGAGGAGGTTTACGAGCAACTGCGCGTGACCCTGGGGCTGCATGGCGGCGCCCATCACCCCGAAGACGGCCCAGAGCGCCCCTTCGCGGGTAACGAGGCCGGGGATGAGGGTGTGCATCGGGCGCTTGCCCGGGGCGATGGCGTTCGGATGCCCGGCTTCGAGGCGAAACGAGTTACCGCGGTTGTGGAGGCAGACGCCCGTGCCTTCGGCGACTACGCCGCTGCCGAAGGCCCTGTAGAGGCTGTTTATGAAAGAGCAGCCGTTGCCCTCAGCGTCCACGGCGCAGAGGTAGGTCGTGTCACCGCCGGATGACGGCTCGAGGCTCTGCTCTGTAGCGCGTTCCCGCGAGATGCGTTCGCGCAGGCTCGCGGCGTAGTCCTTCGAGATCAGGCGTTCTGTCGGTGTCTCTGCGTGCTGCCAGAACTCGGGGTCCCCTATCTCGTTGTGCAGGTCCTCGAAGGCAAGCTTCTTCGCCCCGACCTCAAGGTGGATGCGCTCCGCGCTCGTGGGTTCCAGGGAAGAGAGATCGAAGCCTTCCAGGATGTTGAGCATCTCGAGGGCCGCTACGCCCTGGCCGGGAGGCGGGATCTCGTAAATCCTCACGCCCCCGTAATCGGTCGAGATGGGATCCACGAACGTCGACTCGTGGACCGCGAGATCCTCCTCCGAGAGGTACCCGCCGGCCTGCTGCACGGAGCGTGCGATGCTGGCCGCGATCTCGCCCCTGTAGAAAGCGTCGGCACCCCCCACGGCGACGGTCGAAAGGGTAGTCGCAAGATCTATCTGGGAGATGATCTCCCCCGCGACCGGCGGCCGACCGGCCGGCAAGAACGTCCGTACCGCTGCATCGTTGCCACGAAGCACAGATTCGTGCTCCTCCCAGTAGCGGGCGACGACCTCGGCGACGGGGTGGCCGTTCTCGGCGAGCTCCCAGGCTGGCTCCAGCAGCCGCGCCAGCGGCTGGTTGCCGAAGCGGTTCACCGCGTCCTCCCACAGCCTGACGGCGCCGGGAACTGTCACCGTGAGGCCGCCGCGCTCGGGCATCTCGCTGAGACCCAGGTCCCTGAGCTTTTCTACAGTAACGCCCTCTGGCGCCCCTCCGGAGCCGTCGATGACGGCCACCAGCCCCGTTTCGGCCTCGTAGAAGAGGAGGAAGGCGTCGCCGCCCATGCCGGTTTGCATCGGCGAGAGCACCACCATCGCGGCGGCCATGGCAACGCACGCGTCGGCGGCCGTCCCCCCGGCGTCGAGGACTCGGAGGCCGATCAGGGCCGCGCTCGGATGCTCGCAGGCGACCGCCCCCTTCGTCCCGAAGACCGTCGAGCGACCCCCCGCGTCTGGCCTCCTTGAGATGGTATCTTGGCTCTCTAACACGAGCTTGGGACCTCCTGTACGGGCTCATGATCTCTCTTACAGTTTATAGAATGGGGCTGCGGGTATATTGGCGTAAAATATCCAAGAGGAGGTAATTCATGGACGGCGGCAAAGGAATCTACGTGGGCGGGACCCTTCTCTCCATCCTGCTCTCGCTCGGCCTCTACTTCTCCGGCAGGCGGGAGACGGCGATCTTCGTCGGTCTCTGGGCCCCGACGATACTGAACCTGGGCCAGAGTCTACTGGACGAAGATTAGAGCATTTCAGCACTTCAGCTTGTCAGCTTCCCTTTCTTACGGTGCGCTCTCCCGGAAGGTCGATTTCGCGAGGGCGTTAGCCTGGATACTAACGATCCACGAAGACAAAAAGCTGAAATGCTGACCTGCGAGACGCGCTCCCTGAGATCGGCCGCCGCCGGCAGCGCAAGAGAGCGCCGCCCGTCCGAGCGGAGAAAGAACCAACATCCGTACGACTCAGGGAGAGCGACTCGACCACCGTCGCGACCGCGTTGGCCTCGGCGAACGCCGATTACGACAACGGCGCTGTCATTTATGGTCAGGCTCGATTCCGAAGGTGTGATGGAGATGCAGATCGTCGGTAAGTAAGGGTCGTGCGGTCAGCGAGGAAGTGATGCGTAGGGGCGGGTCCAGGGACCCCGTGAGGCAGGCCACGTTGCCGCACTCTACCGCGCCTATGTAGATACCGACGACTTCGAGTAAGGACTGTACTCTGTTTGTGCCCTCCAATACGGGGGCATAGAGCCGGGTGGACAGGTCTTGCAGACGAGAGGAGAGAGCATGAGCCCTGTAGCCATCGTGACTGCCTCGGACTCGGGGATCGGCCAGGAATCGGCGAAGGAACTGGCGGAGAACGGCTTCGACCTGGGCATCACCTACCGCACGGACGAAGCAGGGGCGCAGGAGACGCTTGAGGCCGTGCGAGCGGCGGGCCGCAGGGGCGAGGTGCGAAGATTAGACCTGACCCAGTTGCCCGGGGCGGCGGGCGTGATCGACGACCTTGCCGACGCATTGGGCGATGTGGATGTGCTGGTCAACAACGCCGGCACCGGCGACCCGACGGGCGAATTCCTTGAGCTCCCCTACGAGGAGTGGCGGCAGGTCATAGACACCAACCTCTCGGGGGCGTTCCTTTGTGCCCAGCGGGCGGCTCGTAGGATGGTCAATGCCGGAAACGGGGGCAGGATCGTCAACATCACCTCCGTCCACGAGCACATACCGCGCACGGGTGCCTCCGCGTACTGCTCCTCCAAGGCCGGACTCGGGCTCCTGACCAAGGTCATGGCGATGGAGCTGGCAGAGTACGGCATCCTGGTCAACGCTATCGGACCTGGTGAGATCTCCACGCCCATGACCGGCGCCGAAGACGAGGACCCCACGACCCTAGAACGTCCGAACCTGCCGCTCGGCCGCCCCGGACACGCCCGCGAGATTGCAGCCTGGGTGGCCTTCCTCGCCTCGGAGAAGTCATCCTACGCGACAGGCGCCTCGCTCGTCGTCGACGGAGGCCTGACGCTTATGGCGGCGGAGTTGTCGAGCTAGGCCGCTCGAAGATCAACTCCCCGGACCACCGCGAATCTAGTCTTTGCCCGTACCGCCCCCATAGAGCCAGGAGTGCCATCGCCATATACAGCGTCGCCGGTGGCTTCTCCTTGTGCGGCAGAGCCGCTAGCAGGGACCGCTCCTACCGCTTTCTAGTGGGCCCACGCAAGCTGGGACAACTCCTGAGGTGGTGTTCCGTGCTGCGCTACTCGGTGACGGGACGTGCGCGGCCGTCGATTTCGTCCTCTAATCCCCACGAGCACAGGCGAGATCCCTGAGCAAGTAGCGCCAGGTTCGGCACCGCACCTATGCCCGGCTACGCCCCCCGTGCATCACTCGACTCACGAAACGTTCACGGTCTAAGCCCACGAGCTCCGTCACCTCGTCGGCCAGCGTGCTTGGCAACGGGTCGAGAGCTACGCTTCTCACACTTACACACGGCCCTTGGAGCACCGACACGAGCTCCCCTGTGCCTATCTCCCTAATCTGCCAGTCGCCACCCAATTTCTCCATTAGTAGGTACATCTCGGCCTCTTCCCTGAAACTGAAGACGGGTAGCACCTCAGACCCGCCATAGGTCAAGGTAAGTACTTCCGTTTGGCTGTTCCTGTACCTTGCGAGCAGCCACCACGCCGAATGGCTACGCAATCTAGAAGAGCATGTCGGTCGATCCGTTAAGCTTTCCGCCATAGGTTTCCTGCTTTCCGCTGTCTCGTTTTCTGCTGCTAAGAAAGGATTAGGCCCGGCTTTTCAGTCTTCTTGCCGAAGCGGCGTCACGCGACTTAAGGACAGTCCCGCCTCTGAGAGCCATATCGTGCCCGTGTGGGACTCCCGTGCCCGTCTCTGCGCTTTCGCCGGCCACCCGTCAGCTACCTCCTCGAGCACGGCGGTCTTGACTACGAGCTGGTTGGCTTCAAGTAGCTCGGTGAGCGCGCCCTGGTGCTCGAGCGCCGTCTCCAGGTCGACGTGTTCAGCCCAGTTGAAGCTCGCCCAGACGGTGCGTCCGCTGTCGGCTTCTTCCATGGTAAGACGCTCAAGGAGTTCCCTCCTCTCATCCAGAGGTCCGCGTTCCTGGCTGAGGCAGAAACGTCCCTCTTCTTCCAGGCGCCGAACGTCCAACCCGTGCCGCTCCAGGATGGCCCGCGCTTCATCTTCGAGAACGTCGGGCTCACCTCCGGCGAACTTGACTAGCATCCCACCCCGTGCCTCCCCAACCCTGAAGAATGCCGCGTCGAGGCGATGCAAGAGCTCGCGGTCTTGGGCTATGGCGATAACGTTGTCGGGCATGGTCAGGAACGAGCCGAGCTGCCCTACCAGCGTCGCCGGACGCTCCGCGCTCTTGAGGAAATCCTCCAAGGCCTCTCGCCGAATGCGCCAGACCCTACCTATCTTCAGGCACGGTAGCCGGCCTTCCCTGCACCACCGGTAGACCGTCATCGGAACGACACCCAAGTACTCAGCGACCTCCTCGACGCTGAGCAGTTCCCTCGTCACCTCAGAGGGTGTATCTGTCAAGTTACCTCCCTCGATCGTCCACCCCTCGCCCATTACTCTACAGCAATTTATAGGATTTATCTATACAAAGGTTTACTTTATTAGACTCGTGGATACGGTCGCTAAGGATGTGAGCAAACGACGCACGACATTGCTTCGTGCGCAAGGAGGTACAAGCCTGCAGAGAGAAACCCGCACCGACAGGTTCACAGCGTTAGAAGACCGCTTCGCCGGATACGAGGTCTACGACCAGTCCGGCTTGAAGATTGGAAGGGTAGACGACCTCTTCGTCGACGAGCACGACCAGCCCGAGTACGTAGGCGTGTAGATGGGCTTCCAAGTGACGAGGAGCACCCTCATCCCTTGGAAGGCGGTGAGCTCGACCGACGAAGGCAGGGCCATCACTGTCGCGACCGACAAGGACAAGGCCAAGGGCGGCCCCACCTCCGACGACGACAAGGAGATCACGCCGGAGTTCGAGAACGAGGTCCACTCCTACTACGGCCTCGAGCGCACCCAGACCACCGAGAATTCCGGCTCCTACTACACAGATGAGAGCACCGATGCGGGCTCCGTGGGCTCTGGCATGACCATGGGCGACACTGAGACGGGCGAGTTCCGCGAGCACGCCGCCTATGATGAGGGAGTACACCAGAGCCGCACAGATGATCTGGCCGATGAGGACGGAGCTCAGGATTCAGAGGACAGAAGAAGAGCTCGCCGCAGGCTCCCGCGAGCGCGAGGCCGGTCAGCTTAAGGTTCGGAAGCGCGTGCGTACGGACCGCGAGCAGATAGAAGTCCCGACCCGCCACGAAGAGGTCTCTGTGGAGAGGGTTCCCGTGGAGGGCGAGGCTTCCGAGGCCGAGATCGGAGACGACGAGGTCGTCGTGCCGGTTACCGAGGAAGAGGTCGTCGTGGAGAAGCGCCCGATGGTCAAGGAAGAGGTTCGTATCCGCAAGGACGTGGTCTCCGACACCGAGACGGTCGAGGAAGACGTGAGGCGCGAAGAGATAGAGGTAGAGGACGATACCAATCGTCGAGGTCTCTAAGCGCCCTTCCGGATAGGACCGTCTAAGGGCGGACCCGGGGAAATCCGGGTCCGCCCTCAGCGTTAGGATCCGAAGCGCTCTTTTAGGCGCCGTGAAATCTCTACAGAGACAGGTGGCGGGAGGCATGAGTATGGACTTCGAGAGAGACAAGAAGGAAGCTGAGCAGAGAAGGGAAGTCGGACGGCAGGCCCCGACCCTCGGCCGGACGGCCACAGCTACGCGGACGGCGACACGCGGACGGGTGCCCGGCGCACCGGCTCCGGCGTCTCTCGTCGTGAAGGCTTCGGCCTGGAAGAAGAGGCCCGTATTGAAGGCGTATCCGTAGGGGCGCAAGGGGGCGATGGATGAGAAAGACCAGGATACTTCTGGGGCGTTGGGCTCTACGGCAGCCAGATAGACGCCTCCCACATCGTAGGCGCGATCATAGACGAGCTCGTCGGTACCTTCATGCTGGTCTTCGGCGGTACGGTGGTCGCAGTCGGCGCGATCCTCTCTCGCCCGACGGCAGGAGCCGCCTACGACTCCCTCTCCGTAGCGCTAGCCTTCGGTCTCGCCCTGGCGGCCGTGGTCGGTGCCATAGAGCATGTCTCGGGGGCGCACGTCAACCCTACCGTCACTATGTTGGCGCGCAGCTGGTGGGAGCGGTGCTGGGGGCGTTTGCCACCTGGATAACCTTCGGAGGACCCGCGAGGGCCGAAGCGAAGCTCGCGGCCACCTATCCCGCGCAAGGGGTAGGGGACCTGCAGGCGTTCGTGGTGGAGATCCTTACAACCTTCATCCTGGTGTTCGTGGTTATGGCGGTGGCCACGGACGAGAGGGCGCCTGCGGCGATCGCGCCGATAGCGGTAGGATTCGCGCTTGCGGTAGGGGTGTTCATCGCGGGACCCGTGACCAGAGGGTCGGTCAACCCGGCGCGCTCGCTGGGGCAGATGATCGTTGCGGGGGATCTCACGAGCGTGTGGCTCTACGTGCTTGGACCGCTCATCGGAGGGGTGCTTGGGGCGTTGCTCTACAACCGCACCATGGCCCAGACACAAGGCCCAGCATAAGACCGACGGTCATCGTGCAATTCGAAGCCTGGGAGGGCATCTTCCCGCCCGCGGGGGGTGGTTCCTATGCGACGGTACCGCGCGTGCTGGCACGCCCTTCGTCGAGGATGGTTGGGGCGCACCCAAGATGCGGTGAGGGAGGCGGGGCGGTTGCGCGATGAGGTGCTTTCGGCGATTCAAGGACGCACCACCCACGAGTTGTTGCCCTTCACCGGGCAGACGGCTGGCATGGTCCACGACGTCTTGCCGACTAGCAAGATAGTGCAGAGGATGGTGGCCGAAGCAGAACTGGCGTTGTAGCGGGCAGCTGAATTCTGCAGTCCTAGTGGTTAACCGACCGTGACGCGCTGGACAGCCGCTGACGGAGCCGTTGTGGCAACCGTCCCCGCGTCGGCCAACGCCGATCGCGGCAACGGCGAGTGTGACCTTTCGCGCCGTGATCAAAGTAAGCGGTGAACATGCGGCTCGTCTCCTGGACGCGGGAGAAGGAAAGCCTTCGGTCTCATCAATTAGCCAGACACCTCACGAGATCTGACGGATGTGAGGCGGAGCAATATTACCCGGCGTATGAGCCCCCGCAAGTGGTTCGCCCTCTTCGGCGGCGTTCATCGCGGCCCCCGTAGCCGAGCCCTCCGCAACCCGCGCCTGGCCTTCTCCGTCCCGGCAAGCATCCCAGGAAGTCGGCGCACCCTGCTAGAATGGGCCGTAAGCCGAAGGAGGAGGAAGCGTGCGATATATCCATACCTGCTACCGGGTCTTGGACCTCGACCGGAGCATAGACTTCTACACCAACAAGCTGGGCCTCGAGCTCGCCCGCAAGGTTCCCGTAGGCGACGACGCGACCAACGCCTTCCTTGCCGTCCCCGGCGACTCCGAGCCCCGCTTAGAGCTCACGCTAAACCACGGGCGAGAAGAACCCTACCCTTTGGGCGAAGGCTACAGCCACGTCGCCCTCGCCGTCGAGGATCTCGACGCCTTCGCCGAGAGGCTCGAGGAGGCCGGTGGCGTGGACTTCGAGAGCAAGCCGCACGCCATGAGCAGCGGCACCCGCATCTTCTTCGTCCGAGATCCCGACGGATACCGCATAGAGTTCATCGAGCGTAGGTAGCAGGTTCTCGGGCTTCTCCCACCTGCCCTTTGTGCGCTGACTCTCGACAACAGAGCCCGACGTACGCTGCTCGAGAAAGAAGCAGTCGTTTGCGCCTGCCACCGGAGCTCTCGGGGTGCACTGAGGGAGGAACCGGCGGAGGCGGGAACCACGGATACTCACGCTAAGGCCTTTTGCTTCTAGCTACTCTCCCGCTCTCGCACAACTACAACGGAAGCAGTTCCGGTTACGGGAACGCGACCCCAGACTGAATGGGAAACGCTCAAGCCTCGTCGTCATACGTCCTCCAAGGCCCTTCCCGTACGAACTCGAACGACTCTGCTCTTAAGTCTGATGTATTCCTGAGTGTAGCGCGAGGGGGCGATAGCCGGGCAGCGAAAACTCAACGTGCCATGGCCGTCTACGTCCCAACCGCTGACCCGAGTGGTTCTCACGCACCTGCCTTACGGCCCCACACCTGGAATGTAGGCGCGATGCTCATCAGCGCCCGCGTGTCGTCGGCAAGCCTACCCAGCTGGGCGACTATGTTATCCACCTCGCGGCCGGACGCCAACCCGGCGCCAACCACCGCCCCCCGTATATGCTCCATCGTCACCCGCGCCACCCGCTTGCCCTCGCCGTCGCGGAAGGTGGGCACGACGAGCCCGACGCGCACCTCGACCAGCCCGGCCTCAAGCACCATTCCCAGCAGGCGAGGCCCGATCGCCGCGTCCCCTCCCTCCTTCGCCTGGCCACGGCTTGGTAGAGCTCCAGGTAGCGGTCGAAAGCAGCGTTGGCCGGGTAGCAGACGTGGCCGGGGAAGTAGACGTCCTCTAGGACCAAGCGACCGCCCGGCCGCACTGCCCGCACCATTACCTCGACGGCCCGCTGCGGCCGGGGCAGGTGCGAGAGGAGGTAGCGGGCGTACACCAGGTCGTAGACCGACTCCTCTGCCAACTCCTCGGTGTCCAGTCGTCGGAAGGTCACCGGCAGGCCTTGTTTCTCGGCCTCCTGACGTGCAAGCCGCAGGATCGACTGGTCGCGGTCGACGCCCACGACGTTGCCTTCGGCCCCGACGAAGGCGGCCATCTTCAGCGTCACATCCCCGCTGCCGCACCCCACGTCTAGGCAGCTCATCCCGGCCCGCAGGCCGGCCGCCCTAAGCAGCGGCTCTGTGGTCGACCACTTGGCCCGGTTCAGGAGACGCAGTCGTTCCGCTCCTGCTCGACCGCCTCACAAGACATAACCCTCGGACCCAGACGCACCCCCCGTCCCCATATCCTCCAACCTGTTCTCATCGTATACCTTACCCTGTCGGCATGATGCCACTAGGGACGATCCGGCGCACGAGCCGAGCACCGGACACAGCGAGAAGAAGCTCGGTAGGCACGTGGAGAGTCGGAGGTTGGCCAGCGCGGCATCTCCGGCAGAGTGGATCGTGGTCTTGTGGACCCCGGCCTTCTCGCCATCACCTAACGTCGAAACCCTGGTGCCCCTGGGGTGATGGAAGGGAAAGGAAAAGGAGAGGGAGCACCGGATCTATTGACGTCTATCTTGCACGCGCGGGATTACGCCCGGATAACAGCTTGGCAAGAACTTGGTAACAAAGCGCTGCCAGGCCGGAGTTCCAGGAGTCTCATCGCTTTTGTACGGTGGCTGCACGGAGTCTGGCTCTAGAGGGAGATGCGTATCCGCGGCCTGCGGGTTACGTGCCCGACGAGCTACCAGACCGCTCCAACCCGCCTCGTCGTCGTTTGGGTGTTAGGAAGATCGGAATGCGAGACGGGTGCCGTTGTCGACACCGACTGCGCGTCGGCCCGGACGGAGGCGAGGAAACCCCTGCGCACGGGCAGGTTGAAGAACAGGTTGCGCGCCTCTACGATCGTGCCCGGAGAGTGCGCCGCCGTCGCAGACTCGACCATCTCCCCGGCGGAGACCCGCACCCGGGTTCCTACGGAGTCCGCCGCGCCGCGTCTACGGATCGTGAGCGTGAGGTGGGAGACGGCGCCGATGGCGTGCAGGGCATCGCCGCGGAAGCCAAAAGAGACGACGCTCGCGAGGTCGTCTGCGGTTCGGATCTTGCTCGTGGCGTGCTCCGTGACGGCGCGTTCCGCGTCCTCGGGCGACATCCCCGAGCCGTCGTCGCTCACCCGGATCAGGGTCATCCCCCTGTCTTCGATCTCGACCTCGATCCGACCAGCCCCCGCATCGAGCGAGTTCTCGATCAACTCCTTCGCGGCCGAGGCCGGCCGCTCGATGACCTTCCCGGCGACGATCCTGTGCGCCACCTCGGACGGCAACACACGGACCATCCCCCGTACTCGACCGCCTCCTCAGAGACGAACGCAGGGAAGACCCTCATCCGGCAAAATCTTTGACGCCCTCGGCTTCGAGGCGGGTGAGGATCTCACCTGCGCGGTCAGTGACCTGGGGCGGCAGGCCGGCGAGTTTGGCGACGTGGACACCGTAGGAGGAGGACTCTGCGCCCGCCTCTATCCTGTGCAGGAAGACGATCTCGCCTCCCACCTCTTCGACGCTGGCCTTGTAGTTGCGGCAACCCGGGAGTATCTCGGCGAGCCGCGTTAGCTCGTGGTAGTGCGTAGCGAAGAGCGTCAAAGATTGCACGTCGTCGTGCAAGTACTCGGCGATGGCCCAGGCGAGGCTCATGCCGTCGTAGGTGGAGGTGCCACGTCCCACCTCGTCGAGGATGACGAGGCTCCGCTCCGTCGCGCTGTTCAGGATGCTCGCCGCCTCAGTCATCTCGACCATGAAGGTGGACTCCCCGCTCGCGAGCCTGTCCTCGGCCCCGACCCGCGTGAAGATGCGGTCCACGACGCCTAAAGAAGCCTCGTCGGCCGGGACGTAGGAGCCGGTCTGGGCCAGCAGGCAGACGAGGGCGACCTGCCTAAGGTAGACGGACTTGCCGGCCATGTTCGGGCCCGTGATGATCTGGAGCCGCGAGTCGCCACCCACCTCGGCGTCGTTGGGGACGAAGGGCATCTCCAGGTTGTGCTCGACCACGGGATGCCTTCCGCCAGAGATTCGAATACCGCGTTCTTCCGTTACCTTGGGACGGCAGTAGCGCAGTTCGGTCGCAGCCGCAGCGAACGAGGAGATCACGTCGACGACGGCGACGGCGCGCGAGACCTTCTGCAACTCGGGGGCGGCCTCCTTGACGGCTGTGCGGATCTCGGCCAGGATGGCGCGCTCTATGCGCTCGACCGCGTCGCGGGCACCGAGCATCCTCGATTCGTGCTCCTTTAGCTCCACCGTGACGTAGCGCGCGTTGTGCTTGAGCGCCTTGCGGTGCTGGTAGCGCTCGGGCACCGCGCTCGCCTCCTTGCCCGCCACCTCTATAAAGTAGCCCTCGCCGTCCCTGTAGCCTACCTTCAGCGTCTTGAGACCCGTTTTCAGGCGCTCCTCGGTCTCGAAGCGCGCCAGCCAGTCGTGGGCCCCGTCGCGGAACTCGCGCGCCTCGTCGAGCTCCGCCGAGTAACCCTGGCGTATTATCTCCCCGCTCTCCTCGGAGATCGCCGCGGAGATGAGCTCCCTCACCCCCGGTGGCTCCTCCATCGCCTCGAGCACCCGCGAGAGCAACGAGGAGCTCGAAGATGCCGGCCCAAGCGTCTCCCTGAGCGGCCCGATCTCCTCCAACGCCCCCCTGAGCGAGAGCAGATCGTTGGGCGACGCTGACAGCCTCACGATGCGCGTGGCGATACGCTCGATATCGGGTATGTGGCCTAGATGCTCGCGCACCTCCTCGCGCAGCATGTAGTCCCCCGCGAGCGCGTCGACGGCCTCGAGGCGCTGCCTGATGCGCCCCGCCTCTAGCAGCGGCCGCTCCAACCAGCGCCTGAGCGCACGAGAGCCCATCGGGGTGCTCGTACGGTCCACCGTCTCGACGAGTTCGTCGAGGCCGAGGTTGCGCCTCGTCGCGGCGTCGAGGACCATCCCCGAGCCAGGGTCGTAGGGCCGGAAGGTGACCACCTGCTCCGGCGGGTTGCCGCCGCGCATCGATGCGAGGTACTGGATCAAAGCCCCCGCGGCCCCCGCCAGAGCAGGACGCCCATCCAACCCGTACCCCTTGAGCCCCGAGACCCCGAAATGCCTCCTTAGAGCCTGCTCCCCGGCAGAAGGCTCGAACGTCCAGCGCGGCGACGGGCTGATAGCGGCCCGCACCCTCGGCAACTTCTCCGCCGCGGTCCTCTCGGGGACCACGATCTCACGCGGCGACCACCGCTCCAACTCGGCAGGCAACTGCTCTTCGGGAACCTCAGTGCCCGTGAACTCCCCCGTGGAAGCCTCGACGACCGCTACGCCCGCCAGGCCATCCTTGACCACGAACGCGGCCAGATAATTCGCATGCCCCGCTGAGAGCACGTTGTCCTCTATAACGGTCCCCGGCGTGAGTATCCTTGTGACCTCACGCGCGAACTGCTTGGGCTTGGTCGGATGCGGCCGCTGCTCGGCGACGGCGACGGAGTAGCCTTTCCTCAACAATGTCGCAAGGTGTTCCTGGATGGCGTGTCCGGGCACGCCGGCGAGCGGGACGCGGCCCTCGCCCGCGGCCTCGCGGCTCGTCAGCCGAATCGAGAGCGCCTGCGAGATCGTCTTCGCATCCTCCTCGAAGGTCTCAAAGAACGTCCCGACCTGGTAGAAGAGGATAGTTCCCGGCGGCAGTTGCGCCTTTAACTCCGCGTAACGTCCAAGCATAAACCTATTCTACGGCCCGTACCCCACTCCGTCAGCCCCGAAGATCCCAGAGCCAGCACCTCGTCCGTCCAGGGATCTTGAAAGCTCGACGAGCCCACCCTTGATTCTTAGAGTAATTACTCTATAATGGTTTTAGTGCAAATACTCTAAAAGGATGGTTAATGGGCACGAAGGAACGGATAGTGGAGGCGGCGATACGGTTGTTCAACGAGAGGGGGACGGCGGCGGTGTCGACCAATCACATTGCGGAGGAGGCTGGCATCAGCCCTGGCAACCTCTACTACCACTTCGGGAACAAGGAGGAGATCATCCGGGCGATCTTCGGACGCATGATTGTCGCCTGGGAGGCGATGTCCGAGCTGCTGCATGATCGCGCACCGACCCTGACTGATCTGCGGGGGGTCCTGCAAGAAACGTATCCGGTGCTCTGGGAGTATCGTTTTTTCTACCGCGAGTTCGTTGCGTTGATGCGTCGCGATCCCGAGCTCGGGCTGCGCTACACGGACGTGCGCGAGCGCGGGCTTGCCAACACCGAGTTTCTTCTCGAGAACTTCGTCGAGGGCGGGGTTCTGCGGGAGATTGAGGATCCGACTGCGGTGACAAAGTTGGCGAAGCTGTTCTGGTTGATCGCCGAGTTCTGGCTACCTTTCGTGGAGATGGGTGAGGAGGCGGTAGGGCCTGAACGATTGCAAGAGGGCGTAGGGCTGATGATGCAGATCCTCAAGCCCTACATGACGGAAGAAGCGCTCGTCGAACTCGGCTCGGGTAGACGAGAAGTCCACTTGAAAGGAGGCAAGTCATGAACGACGCGAGCTTACGCAAACTTACAGGGGTGTTCCTTATCTTGACGCCCGTCGCCTTCAACATCTTCTTCACCTTGTTGTCGGTGACCTTCGAGTACCCCGATATTCTGCGCCAACCCACGGGCTACGTCCTACGGCACTTCGATGCGGGTGGCACCGGGCTCGTCGCGGTGTGGTACGGGTTCATGCTGACCGCCGTGCTGTTCGTGCCGCTGGCGGTCCTGGTGCACAAAGTCATGGCTCGCCAGGACACGCCCTACATGGCGGTCGCGACCGCCTTCGGGGTTGTCGCCGGGGTGGTGCAGTTCCTCGGCCTGGTTCGCTGGCCGTTCCTGGTCCCTTACCTGGCGCACACCTACCTCGATCCGGCATCGAGTGGGCCCACCAGGGAGTCGGTCGCGGTCGTGTTCGAGACGTTCAACCAGTACGCGGGCGTCGGGGTGGGAGAAAATCTCGGCTACCTCTTCACAGGCCTCTGGACTTTCTTGGTCGCCCTGGCAATGTTCGGGTCGTCGCTACCGTTCAGAAGGTGGCTGGGCCTCTTGGGAGTGGTGTCGGCAGTCGGCATAGTAGTCGGCATGCTCGAGCCGGCCGGGTTCGAGCCGGCTGCGAACATCGTGGTGGTCGGGTACATCCTGTGGTCGATCTGGCTCGCCTTGACAGGCATATTCCTATGGCTTCCCAGGTCGCTCGGGGACCAGGCGCCTCAAGGCAACCCGGCAGACAGTCCGGCTACCCGGATCGAAACCTTGGCGGGACGCGATCGTGATCGCTAGCGACCAGCCGCGGGCTGCGGGGTGGCGGTTCTTCCTGTGGTGGATGCTCACCTTCCTGGGCTTCCCGCTCGGTGGAGTATTGGCGCTCCTGGTGGTGGGCTCGATCGACGGGGCGGCGTCTGGTGCGCTCGCGGGAGCCCTGGCGGGCGCAGTGATTGGGGCGGCCCAGTGGTTGGTGCTTCGGAGGTACATGAGCGTTGGACCTGCGTGGGTGTTGGCCACGGCTCTGGGTGTGGCGACCGGCGACGGCGTCGGGGCGTTGCTCACCGGTGCGGGGACGGGAATAGGAGACCTACTCATCATCGGCGCGGTCACAGGCGTTGCGGTGGGGCTGTTGCAGTGGGCGCTCCTGAGGGGGCGCGTTCGGGCCGCGATCCTGTGGGTACCGGTGGCGGTTGCCTGGCCGATCGGCTGGACGGTGACGTGGGCGGTCGGTGTGGACGTGGAGCGGGGCTACGCAGTGTTCGGCTCCACGGGTGCGCTGGTCTTCGCCGCGATCACCGGCCTGGCGATGCTACTAATACTCTGCGGTCGGACCCGCTAGCCAGGCACCCTACTGGGGCAAACAATCGAGTAGGAGAGGAGAGACAAAGGATGACCGACAACGAGCTTCACGTCGTCTTTGGCACCGGGACCGTGGGCCTGGCTGTAATGGACGAGCTCGTGAGCAAGGGCAAACGTGTTCGGATGGTCAACCGCAGCGGCCGGGCAAACGTGGCAGAAGGTGTCGAGGTCGTAGGGGGTGACGCCGCAGATCCCACATTCACGCGGAAGGTCAGTGAGGGAGCTTCGGTCGTCTACTTCGCCCTCAACCCGCCCTACGACAAATGGCCCGAACTGTTCCCACCGCTGCAGGCAGGAGTGCTGGAAGGCGCGTCGAGTGTAGGGGCGAAGCTCATAGCGATGGAGAACCTCTACATGTACGGACCCAACGGCGGACGTCCGATCACCGAGGACCTTCCCCACGCCCCCAACACACGCAAGGGCACGGTCCGCGCCACGATGGCTAAAGAGCTTATGGAGGCCCACACAAGCGGCAAGGTGCGGGTCACCGTTGGTCGAGCATCGGACTTCTTCGGGCCACGCGTGCTCACTTCGGCCGCCGGAGAGCAGGTCTTCGGCAGGACCGTTGCTGGCAAGAGCGCCCAGGTGGCCGGAGACCCCGACCAGCCTCACACCTACACCTACGCACCCGACATCGGCAGAGGGTTGGTTGTCTTGGGCGAACGCGAGGAGGCCCTGGGTAGGGCGTGGCACCTGCCCAGCCCCGAGACGGTCACGACGCACGAGTTCGTGGAAACGATCTTCGAGGAAGTTGGCAAGCCGGCACGCGTCCAGGCGGTACCAAAGATCGTGCTCAGGGCGATAGGTCTCTTCAACCCGCCCCTTCGAGAGACGATCGAGATGCTCTACGAGTTCGAAGAGCCGTTCGTCGTCGACCACTCGGATTTCGAGCGGACCTTCGGCGAGCGCGCCACGCCCTTGAGGCAGGCGATCGGGGAGACAGTCCGCTGGTCTCAGCAGGTCGATGGTGCCTGATTTTCAGCTTTCAGCCATAAGCTTTCAGCCAAAATCTAAGAGCTGACCGCTGACCGCTTTAAGTGACGGCTATGATCGCCCCGATGACGAAAGCCAGGTAAAACAGGCCGCCGAGCATCAGTCCTCCGGCCCGCAGGGTTCCCGACCGCCTCAGGTTGAGGAAGACGAGGCCTCCCGAAGCCAGGGCCAGCACCACGGCGAAGAGGTCGAGCGGCTGGAGGTTCCACGGCGTGAAGAGGACGCCGAAGGCGACGGGTATGGTGCTCTGGAACATCATCGCGCCCGTGACGTTGCCGAGGGCCAGGGTATCTTTACCGTCCCTCATCCAGAAGATGGAGTTGAACTTCTCCGGCAGCTCGGTCGCGAGCGGCGCCAATACGAGGGCTATAAGGCCTGCGGGCAGACCGAGGCCTTCGGCGGCGTGCTTCACGGCGTCAACGAAGAAGTGGGCTCCGGCCAGGATCACCCCGAGGCTCGCGAGCGTCTGGAACACGATGGCGCCGAGCGGCGGTTCGTCGCTGCGGGGTAGGATCAGTAGCCTCTCGGGCATCTCCTCGAGGTGCTCGCCCGAGGTGAGCGTCCGCCTGACGTAGAGGCCGTAGCCGAAGGCGAGCACTATGGCGATGACGACCTTGAGAAACATTGGCAACTCAACCAGACCGACGCCTGCCGCCACGGCGAAGAAAACGAGGAAGAACCCGACGTCCCTGCCGATGGTCGCTGGGTCGATGCGCAGGCCTGTGCCCTGGTCCCTGCGTCCCCGGAAAGCCACCGCCGAGACCCCGACGACGAACATAGCGAGGGTCGCGAGCATGAACGGCGCTCCGAGTATCGCCCCGATGCCGATGAGGGCGCCCTCTCCGGAGGTGTCGCCGCTCATGACGGGCTCCAAGATGGCGACTATGGCGATCATGCTCTCAGGCAAGGCCGTTCCCACGGCTGCAAGCAGGCTTCCGACGGCGCCCTGGCGCATCCCGAGGCGCCCTCCCAGAATCTCTACCGCGTTGGTGAAGAAAGCTGCTCCCAGAAGGATCGCAACCAGCGCGACCACGAACTCGAGCGTCGTTATCAAATCCCGTCTCCTCTCGGACGGGCCGCGAAACGCGAAAAAGCGAGCCATCGCGGCCTTTTTGCCTGCCGATGGTCTCGCCCATTGCGCCTCGGCGCCGGTAACCGGCCGGGGGCTTCGCCCCGTATTGACGACCGGTCCCCCCGCAACAGCGGGTGGCTACTCCCCAATGGCAATGACTTTACCCAACAATGCCTCACCAGTCAACGAAAAAGGGCATAATGGCCGTCCGGACGAACCCTGGCTGCAAATCCAACTTTCGGATCGGAGGTCTTTCTTTGAACGACGTTGGTCCCAGGCTCTCGAAGCTCATGCTCGTTTGTACCGTCCTGAACGCCGGCCTACACCTGGCGGCCTCGATCAGGACCCGAGGTCTCCGTCGCTCCGTCTTGTTCTTCGCCCTTGGCACCGGTCTTCCGGCCGCGGGCGAACTCCTCGCCACGGGTCCCCTCGAGCTACTGCGTCACCGCGTGCGCTACCGGGTGGCCCGCGTGCCGTTGGCCATCATCCTCGGCTGGTACGCCGTTATCCACGGCTCCTTCGCCGTCGCCGGGCGAGTCTCGGAGCGGTTCCACCCCGGCGAGGATGCGAAGAGGAAGACCGTGCCGGCCCTTGCGGCGCTGGTCGGCGTCGCTCTGGACCTGATCCTGGACCCCGCCGGCCTCGACAGCGGGCTCTGGGAGTGGAACGTCGATGGAGCCTACGCCTCCGAGATAAGGGGTGCCAACGGGCGCGGCGGCGTGCCGCTCGTCAACTACCTCGGCTGGATCGCGCTGGTCGGGGGCGTGGTCTACGTCTACGGGTCGGTGCGCGAGGACGAAGAAGAGGAAATTCTTCCTGTGTTGCTATTGCTGCCATATTATCTGGCGGGGGTCGGGTGGGCCTTGAAGCGACGCAGGTTCGGGTATCTGCTCCTCTCGGCGCCTTTTCCCGTCGCCCTGTACGCGGCACTCGAAAACAGACAACTTACCACTCTGCTTTAGCGTGAGAGGAGCGAGGGTGAGTCCGATACCTGTGATCCTGGACGTGGACCCCGGCCACGACGACGCCGTGGCCCTGATGCTGGCCTGCGGGCACCCAGACCTCAACCTGCTCGCCGTCACGACCGTCGCTGGCAACGTCACCATCGAGAAGACCACGCGCAACGCCCTGCGCGTCCTCTCCCTCGTCGGATGCGATGATGTGCCCGTCGGCAAGGGAGCTTCGGAGCCTTTGGAGAGGCCGCTCCACACCGCCGAGGACATCCACGGCAAGAGCGGGCTGGACGGGCCAGAGGAGATCCCCGATGCGGGCTTCGGACCGGACGAGAGAGATGCCGTGGTCCTGATCTCGGAAACCATAAAGGCCTCCTCCGAGCCCGTCACCCTCATCCCCGTCGGCCCGCTCACCAACATCGCCCTATTCCTGCGCGAGCACCCCGATTTGAAGAACCGCATAGCGCGCATCTTCCTCATGGGAGGGAGCATGGGGTTGGGCAACACGACGCCCGCTGCCGAGTTCAACATCTACGTGGACCCCGAAGCCGCCCGCGACGTTTTCGAGTCGGGCCTGCCGATAACGATGTCCGGCCTGGACGTGACGCACCAGGCCGGCGCAGGTCCCGACGAGAGGGAGCGACTGCGGGCGACGGGCAGGGTGGGAGGCGTCGTGGCCGGCTTCCTCGATTTCTTCGCCGCAACCTACGAGCGCACCTTCGGCTTCGACTCCCCGCCGCTGCACGATCCCGTCGCGGTCGCCGCCGTGCTCGAACCCGACCTTCTGAAGACGCGTCCGATGCGGGTGGATGTCGAGTGCACGAGCGAACTCACCCGCGGCGAGACCGTCTGCGACTTTTACGGTGTGATGGGCAAGAAACCGAACGCCGAGGTAGGCGTCGAGCTCGACCGGGAAAACTTCTTCGAGTTGCTGTACGGAGCACTGACCCGTCTCTAGGGCGATCCTAGTCTTCGGCGCGGGCGGCGTGCAGCGAGCGGACTACGAAGCCGTCGAAAGCTACGAAGGCCGGGATGTCTCGCGGGGTGACGTTGAGGTCGGCGTGATCCAGCGCTCCGGTGACCGTGACCCTGCGCTGGGGCGCGATGCGCTCGACACGGTATGACTCCGACGGGGGGAAGTACTTGTCGTGGGGACCCGTGGCTAGCTCGACGGGGGCGCCGATATGCGCTTCGCCAGCGAGCGGCGAGAGCTCTTCGAGCTCGTGGCGCACGCCGCCTGGTAGATCCGCGTAGAGATCGCTGAAGCGTTTCGGGTCACGGTTTGTGAGCAGCCGGACGACGCTCTTCGCTTCTGGTCCCAGGTCGTCCGTCCGGCGCGTGCGGAGGTCGCGCAGTGGGTCGGGGTTCTCGCGACCGAAGCTTGCGATCTCGGCCGAAACCGTCCGTCTGTCCTCGCCGGGTGGGAGGGCGGCGACCAGAGATCTGGCGACGACGTAGGAGAGGAAGGGGGTTGCCTCGTAGCGGACCAGTTTTCCGTCGGGCCGGCGGTAGTGTCCGGTCGTTGCGACGCTGAGGACGGTCTCGATGTTCGAGAAGGGCGCGACGCCGGCGACGAGCGAGACCTTCCCTTTGAGCGTGGGATCTTCGGCGGCAAGGAGGGCCAGGGTTGCGCCGGTCGAGACCCCGACGATGGCGACCTCTCCGCCTTCGGCGTCGGGCCGCGCGGAGATCTTGCGCGCGGCCTCTGTGGCGGCGTCCACTGTCTGTGGCGTGATCCTATCCTCCGTCAGGCCAGGCAGGTCGGGCACGACGGCGAGGTAGCCGGTCCGCGCGAAACCTTCCGCCAGATGCCGCACCCCAGGCAGCTTTCTCCCCTCGGGCACGGTCCCGTTGACCACGAATATGGCCGGCCACGGTCCTTCCCCCGCCGGCCTCGCGACCAGAGAAGGGTATCCTGCGACGCGTGCGTCAGAGAGGCGCGGGGCCCCACTTGCTGTCCTGGCGGCGGGTGTGAGAGCGGGGGCGTCGAGGACGGAGGAGATCACCACCACGGCTCGCGTCTGCGCGTCCACCCACGACCAGAACGAGATGATCAGCCCGACGAGCACGGCGAGCAATACCAGATAGAACGCGCGCCGAAGCCTCCTTCCGGACATTTTCCCTGCCGCAACCTTACCCCGCAAAGCCTCTCCCGCCGGGGATGACTCGTCCGGCGTAACTATGCAACGTGGATCGCCGCTTGTCCACGTCATGCAGGTTCGAGTAGCGTACGTCTTGCTCGTATCATCGCTTTACACGAGAGGATGGTTTCCCTAACCTTACGGCGGTAGACAGAAAGGTTCGTTCTCCGATGCCGATCATCAGCAGAACTCAGGGTCTGGCCCGCAATGCCAGGAAAAGCCTCTTGCGGACGCGGCGCCGGGTCTCACGTGGGCTCCACAACCTCAAGGGACCCGCGCGATGTGATCTCCTCGAAGATGGACGCCGCGAGGGAGGGGAGCTGGGCGGAAGCAGCGCAGAAGAGTCGCGGCCAGGAGAAGAAGAATACCTCGGAAGACAGGAAGCCTGACGCTTTCGTGAAGAGCCAGGCGAGAAGGTACGTGCAGCTGATCGAGCTGGCCCAGCAAGCCTACGATGCCCACTCGGGCCGTAAGGTTCTGGTCCGCTACGAAGATCTGAGGGCGGAGCCACTAGAGACCATGCGCCACATCTACGAGAAGCTGGAGATCCCAGCCGAAGAGCGGGATCTCGCCAGGGTCGTAGAAAAGCATGCCTGGGAGAACATCCCGGACAGGAAGAAAGGCGCGGGCAAGTTCTACCGGAAAGGTAGCCCGGGCGGATGGGCGGAAGACCTGACCCCCGAACAGGTAGAGACGGTGGAGAGTATCACCGCCCCGCTCCTGCAAAGATGCTACGCCGAAGACCGCCCTTCTTCGCTCGAAGCGTAATCGTCAGGACACGAGGAAAGATCCGCCCGACCTCGCCGAACCTTTCGCCGACCGTCCCGCGCCTCTGTGTCTACCCACCGCCAGTACGAGAGGATCAGATCGACGAGCACGGCGAGCACTGTGAGGCAAGAGGCACGCCGAAGCCACTTTCCAGAGTGCTTCTTCCATACCATCCTGTTCGTTGCTCTTGGGCTTGTCCTTGCCCCGCATGTTTTCGCTGCCGTGGCGTATGCTCGGCTGCCGTGGGTGAGAACGAGACATGAACTTTGATCCGCGCACTGGACTGGAGCCGTACCGCGTCTGGCTCGAAGCCACCCGCTCGTGGAGCGATGGGGCGCTCGGGACCCAGAGGGTGCTGGCGAGGGCCGTGCGGCGTTCCGCGGAGGGACCCCGGACCTTGCCGGCCTCGGTCGCCTCGCGGACCTCTCGCGGGCCAGGTGGTTCTTGTGGGCGGGAGCGGGGCTGACCGCGGCAGAGATCTCGGGTCGCGGCATCGGTGCTTTCCCTGGCGCTTTTCCCGCCGCTTACTCGCCGCGGGCGCTCGTGCTCGGGACTGTCGCGGCGGACCTGTACCTGGGCTACGAGGCGTTACGCGAGCGTTCGCGCTGGTTTCCCGGCCTCGTGGCGGATGAGGATTGGCAGCTCCAGCACCGCCGCGGGGCGGCGCGGGTGCTCGACGCGGCCGAGGCGCTCGGAGGGGTGCTCATCAAGGCCGGTCAGTTCGCCTCGACGAGGCCGGATCTACTACCCTCCGCCTACACCGAGACGCTGGCCTCGCTCCAGGATCGCGTCCCGCCGCAACAGTACGCAGCGATCCGCGAGGCCGTGGCCCGCGAGCTGGGCCATCCGCCCCAAGCAGTCTTCTCTTCTTTCGATCGGGAGCCGGTGGCCGCCGCTTCCATTGCGCAGGTGCACCGCGCGCGGTTGCGCGAAGGATGGGAGGTGGCCGTCAAGGTCCAGTACCCCGGCATCTCTGGCCTCATCGAGGCGGATCTCGACGCGTTGGAGACGATCTTCGATGCTGTTGCGCGCCTCGAGCCAGGCATCCGGCTGCGGCCGATCTCGGATTACCTGAGATGGACCCTGCCGCTGGAGCTTGACTTCGTGAGCGAGGCAGAGGCCATCGGTAACCTGCGCGACGCGCTCGCGGATCGAGAGGACGTGGTCGTCCCCGGCGTCATCGAAGAGCTGACGACGCGACGCCTGCTCGTCATGCTGTTTATGGAAGGTCACGGGCGCAGAAGGTTTGACGAGGGCCGGCATAGAGCCCCGCGAGGTCGCCGTGCTGTTGAACGACGTGTACGCGGAACAGCTCCTCGCGCGCGGCGTCCTTCATGCGGACCCCCATCCTAGCAACCTGCTCGTCCGATCGGGGCGAGGCCGGCCGCGCCTCGTCCTGCTCGATCACGGCTTCACGTTGGGGCTCGACCCCACCTTCGTCGCGGCGCTCGGCCGGCTCGTCCGCGCCCTCGAAGCTGGTGACCTCGCGGGGATTTCGGCGTCTCTCGGGGAGGCCGGTCTACCCATAGACGATGACACAGATTTCGACTCCCTGCTCGCGATCGTCGGGGGGATGCTCGGCGGCGAGAGGCAGGAGTCGGGCATGGACCTCGGAAGTTTCGGCCTCGAGCTGGGTGCAAGCGTCGGAGACATACCGCCGAAGCTGCTGC
Source organism: Actinomycetota bacterium (assembly GCA_046733115.1). Lineage (GTDB taxonomy): Bacteria > Actinomycetota > Rubrobacteria > Rubrobacterales > Rubrobacteraceae > Rubrobacter_D. The sequence continues at coordinate 42,488 of JBKPOM010000065.1, forward strand.
TCGTCGGGCGCGCCATCGGCTTGCTCGACGGCATCACCCGCCAGCTCGACCCAGACCTGGACGCGCTGGAGGTAGTCGGTCGCCACGTTCAGGCCTCTTGACCTCGACGTTCAGCGCTCGCGCACGGCGGGATAACGTCGTAGACTTGCTGGCGAACGCGTTTTCAAAGGAGGAACTTCGATGGCGAACCTACCGCAGCAGGGCCAGCCACTGCCCGACCTGGATCTCACGACCGAGAACGAGGAGCATCTGGGCACAGCAGATTTGAAGGGACAGAAGACCGTCCTGTACTTCTATCCGAAGGACGACACCCCGGGTTGCACGAAGGAGGCTTGCGCCTTCCGCGACCGCATGGACGACTACGCCGAGGCGGACATTCGAGTCTACGGCGTCTCCCTCGACTCCCCCGAGTCCCACCGCGAGTTTCGGGCGAAGTACAACCTCAACTTCCCGCTCCTCACCGACGAAGGAGGCCGCGCCTCCGAGGCCCTCGGGGTGCTGCGCGAGAACCGGAGGTCGGCGAACCGCGTCACCTTCTTGCTGAACCCTGATGGCAGGATCTCGAGGGTCTACCCGGAGGTCTCGCCCGAGACCCACGCAGACGAGATCCTCCAGGACGCGGCCTCCCTGTAGCGGGAACCTCCGGGGCGACGACGGTGTAACTGTGTAAAAAGCCGCGTCGAGGAGGTCAGGCCGCCGCCTTGGAGGAAGCGAAGCTCGCCGAGCGGGCCCGTGAGGGAGATACAGCCGCCTACGAACGGCTGGTGCGCATGCACCAGGCGGTGGCCTTCCGCGCGGCCTACCTCGCAACCGGCGACGCCCCCGAGGCGGAGGACGCGACCCAGGAGGCTTTCATCAAAGTGTATCGCGCCCTCGACCGTTTCAGGCCAGGCGCGCCCTTCCGGCCGTGGCTGCTCGCCTTCGTCACCAACGAGGCCAGAAACCGCCACTCCGCCGGACGCCGGGCGAAGCTGAACCTCCAGGTGGCTGCAGAAGATCGGGTCGTCCGCGCGCCCGTCAATCCGGTTTGGAGGCCGGAGGGTCAGCAGCGAAACCCTACAGCGGCGGTTCGGAAGGGCGCCATGAACAGGGAGCGGAGGTGGCTTCGCAGGCCGCGGGAGCACCCGCAGCCGACGAGCAAGAAGGGGCCACGGCTTGCCCTTCCCCATCGATCGAGGCCGTACCGGCGCGGGCCGCCCCTGGAGCGGAGTTTCGGCTCCGCGGCCACAACTTCTCCTCCGGCTGCGACGGTGTCACCCCCGCGCACGATGTCGGGATCTTCTTCCGGCAAGACGGAAAGACCTGGAAGCTCGCGACCCTCGACGCCGACCGTAATTTGATGCTCGACGCCGGGCTGCGCGTACCCGCCGATGCCACGGCGGGACGGGCGACCGTGCTGGCGGCCACCGGGTCAGGCGAGCGTGCGAAGAAGCGGTTTGTGGTGCTCGGGTGAGCACCTCGCGCATGGGCCTTGTGTAGAATTTGCCGTGGTAGTCTGAGGTCTATCTGTTGCGGATCTTGGGAGGTTTTAGGGTGCTGACGCAGTTGCAGTACGGGAAAGGTGACTTGAGCGTCAAGGTTCCGTCCTCCGACGTTACGGTGCTGGTGCCGAAGGCGGAAGAAGGTCTGCGCGACGAGGCGGCGGCCTTTCGGGAGGCCGTCAGGAACCCCATCGGCTCGGCGCCGTTGCGCGAGCTTGTTCGGGCCGAGGAGCGGGTCGCGGTAGTGATCCCGGACATCAC